>NZ_CP064703.1:8882500-9195219 GCF_023101085.1 Bradyrhizobium sp. 170
GCGGTGCTTGTCGACCATGTCGCCGTCGCCCTTCACCAGATTGTTGAACAGCGACTTGTGCGCGTCGGTATGGCGATCGAGGTTCATGGTGATGAAGCCCGAGAGCTGCAGAAAGCCCGGATAGACGTCGCGCATCACGCCGGGATGCGGGAACGGCACCTTGGTAATGACATGGTTGCGGAACCATTCGATGCCGCGCTCGGCCGCGAGGTTGTTCACCGAGGTCGGATTGCGGCGGGTATCGATCGGGCCGCCCATCAGCGTCATCGACAGCGGCACGAAGGGATCGCGCGCGGCTTCCATCACGGACACCGCCGCCACCACGGGCACCGAAGGCTGGCACACCGCGATCACATGCATGTTGCCGCCGAGCACGTGCAGCATCTCGATGATGTAATCGACGTAGTCATCGAGATCGAAGCGGCCCTCGGTGAGAGGAACCATCCGCGCGTCGGACCAGTCGGTGATGTAGACTTCATGCGTCGGCAGGAACGCCTCGACCGTCCCGCGCAACAGCGTCGCGTAATGGCCGGACATCGGCGCCACGATCAGCACGCGCGGATGCGGGCTGCGCAGCGGCCGGGTCAGCTTGCGATCGAAATGCAGCAGACGGCAGAACGGCTTTTCCCAGATCGAGCGGACTTCGACCGGCGTACGGACGCCGTTGACTTCGGTGGTGTCGAGACCCCATTCGGGCTTGCCGTAACGGCGGGTGGTGCGTTCGAACAATTCGCAGGCCGCGGCGATCGATTTGCCGAACTGCGTGTGCGACCAGGGATTAAGCGGGTTTTGAAACAGGATCTTGGTGGCGTCGGTCACGGCACGTGCCGGATTGAGCGACGCGTGGCCCAATTCGTACATCCAGTACATCGGCGTCGTAAGCGCCGGACTGCCTTCGGCCACCAGGGGCGGTGCGCCGCCAAACTCACCAATCGGCATTTTATTTCTGACCTCTGTTTGCGCCGCAGCATAGTGCAGAATGCGTAATATTGCGTCAATGGACCGATTAGTTATGTCCACGCGCCAAAAGGCGTAGGGACCCCGGAAAAACACGGGAAACTGTGACTTATTCGCCACCCCCGAGCAAAGATCCGTGATGTTTGGCACTGCGCAAGAGGGCCAAGAAGATCGCAAAGGAGGCAACGAACAGCACCGCGTTGATACCAAGCGACCAGACCATCAGGTCGGCCCTGAAGACATGATCGATCAGGAGCGCGCGCATGCCCTCGAACACATAGGTCGGCGGCAGCGTCCAGGCGATATATTGCAGCCAGCCGGGTAGCACCGCGGCCGGATAATAGATGCAGGCGAGCGGCATCAGGCCGAACATCAGCGTCCAGACGATGCTCTCGGCGCCGAGCCCGTTGCGCAGCACCAGGCCGGACACGAAAATTCCGACCGACCAGCTCGTGAAAATCAGGTTGCAGAAGAATGCGATCAGCGGCAGGCCGATCGCGAAGAAATTGAAATCGAAGAAGAACAGCGCCAGCAGCGTCATCGGGATGACGCCGATCGCAAGCCGGATCAGGCTCATGATCATCAGCGAGATCAGGAATTCGATCGGCTTCAGCGGGCTCATCATCAGGTTGCCGAGGTTGCGCGCCCACATCTCCTCGAGGAACGAGATCGAAAAGCCGAGCTGGCCGCGGAACAGGATGTCCCACAGGATCACCGCGCCGATCAGCGTGCCGCCGGCACGCGCAAAGAAATTGTCGTTCTGCGAAATGTAGTTCTGCAGAAAGCCCCAGGTGATGATCTGCAGCGCCGGCCAGTAGATCAGTTCCAGGAGCCGCGGCCACGACGACATCAGGAGATACCAATAACGCAGCACCATCGCCTGGATGCGATGCCAGGAAATTCCATGACGGGTGACGACGTCGTTCATGGCGTCCCCTCCGCCACCCGCCCGCGCGCGACATCGAGGAACACTTCTTCCAGCGTGTTGCGGTTGTAGCGCGCCATGATCTGGTCGGGACTGTCGTCATCCTCGATGCGGCCGCGCTTCATGATGATGACGCGGTCGCACAGCCGCTCCACTTCCAGCATGTTGTGCGACGCCAGCAGGATGGTGGCGTCATGGGTCTTGCGGAAATCCTGCAAATGCTGCCGCACCCAGTCGGCGGTATCCGGGTCGAGCGAGGCCGTCGGCTCGTCGAGCAACAGCAGCTCCGGCTGGTTGATCAGCGCCTTCGCCAGCGCGACGCGGGTCTTCTGCCCGGCCGAGAGTTTACCGTTGGCGCGATCGAGGAAATCCTTGAGATCGAGGTCGGAGGCGAGCTGTTCGATGCGCTCGGCGAGATTCTTCACCGCATAGAGCCGGCCGAAGATGGTGAGGTTCTGCCGCACCGTGAGCCGCATCGGCATGTCGACATAGGGGCTCTCGAAATTCATCCGGCCGAGCACCTCGGCGCTTTGCTCCGGCATCGCATGACCGAGCACCTGGACCCGCCCCGAGGTCGGCAGCACCAGCCCCATGATCATCGCGATCGTCGTGGTCTTGCCGGCGCCGTTGCCGCCGAGCAGGCCGGTGATGCTGCCCCGCGCGATCCGGAACGACACGTCATCCACCGCACGGGTGGTCTTGTAGAGTTTTATGAGATGCGCGACGTCGATCGCGGCGGAGCTTTCCGGCCCGGCCGCGGGCGATTGCGCTGGCGCTGTCTCACTATTGTCCATGACTGCCCGTTCATTGGGCCATCATGGCTGATAGTGCAAGGGAAGCCGTCATGCCCGGGCTTGTGCTCCGGACGGCTATGCCCGGCCATGACGGAGAAAGCGAACCTGACCGCGCGAATTTGTGATCGCACGCCCGCGCGGCTAAACTCCCGAAATGTCCGACGTCGCCGCCTCCGATTTCCGCCTTCCGCACCGCTATGTCCGTCTCGATACGATCCTGCGGCTGCGCTGGCTGGCAGCACTCGGCCAGCTCACCGCGATCTTCATCGTGGCGCATGGGCTGGAATTCGCCTTTCCCGTCATTGCCTGCGTCGCCATCGTCGGCGTCTCGGCGCTGCTCAATCTCGCGCTGCAGGTTGCCTTCAATCCGATGCAGCGGCTGGAACCTGGCTATGCGGCGGCGCTGCTCGCACTCAACATCGTCGAATTGGCCGCGTTGCTGTTCCTGACCGGAGGGTTGCAGAATCCGTTTTCGTTTCTGTTCCTCGGCCCGGTCCTGATCTCGGCGACGGTGCTGCCGATCCGGATGACGGTCGGGCTCGGCCTGCTCGCGGTCGCCTGCGCTTCGGCGCTGGTGTTCTTCCACCTGCCACTCCCGTGGGACAGCGAAGATCCGCTGGTGCTGCCGCCGATCTATCTGTTCGGGGTCTGGCTCTCGATCGTGCTCGCGATCGGCGTCACCAGCCTCTATGCGTTCCAGGCGACCGAGGAGGCGCGGAAGCTTTCCGATGCGCTGGCCGCGACCGAGCTGGTGCTGACGCGCGAGCAGCATCTGACCCAGCTCGACGGCCTTGCGGCTGCCGCCGCGCACGAACTCGGCACGCCGCTCTCGACCATCTTCCTGATTTCGCGGGAGCTGGAAAAGACGGTCGACGGCAACGACTCGTTGGCGTCGGATCTCAAAACCCTGCGCGAGCAGGCACAGCGCTGCCGGGACATCCTGGCCAAGATCACCCAGCTTTCCTCCTCCGGCGCGCCGTTCGACCTCATGCCGCTGTCGACGCTGATCGAGGAAGCGGTGGCGCCGCATCGCGATTTCGACGTGGCGATCAAGGTGCGGCTAGCTGTCGCAGCCACGCGCGAGCCGGTCGTCGCCCGGAACCCGGCCATCCTCTACGGCGTCGGCAACATCCTTGAAAATGCCGTCGATTTCGCCCGGACGACCGTGGAGGTGAACGCCTGGTGGAACGCCGATACGGTCGAAATCGTCATTTCCGACGACGGCCCCGGCATCGCGCCCGATATGCTGAAACGGATCGGGGAACCCTATTTATCAAGGCGCCGCAGCGCCGATGAGGCCCACGGCGAACGCGCCGGCCTCGGCCTTGGCGTGTTCATCGCCCGCACACTGCTGGAACGGACCGGCGCCAAGGTTTCGTTCTCCAACCGGACCTTTCCCGATCACGGCGCCGTGGTGCAGATCGCCTGGCCGCGCGCCCGTTTCGAGGCCGAGGAAAGTCCTGTAGGCCCAGCGGATTAGGCGAAAGCGAGCCGATCGATTTTTGTGGGGCCTTGGCAGTGCAAAACTGCCGCGCCATATGCTCTATATGATGCCCTGCATCCGCAACCCCGGGGGAACCCGACTTTGAACGCCATCGCCGAACTGAACGATCTCGCCGACCGCTCGCTGCTGATCGTCGAGGACGACAAGCCGTTTCTCGAGCGCCTGTCGCGCGCGATGGAAACCCGCGGCTTCGCGGTGACATCCTGCGACACCGTGTCCGACGGGCTGGCGCAGATCAACAAGGCCGCGCCGGCCTTCGCGGTGGTGGACCTGCGGCTCGGCGACGGCAACGGGCTCGATGTGGTGTCGGCGCTGAAGCGCAAGCGCCCCGACGCGCGCACCATCGTGCTGACCGGCTACGGCAACATCGCAACCGCCGTCACGGCGGTGAAGATGGGCGCGGTGGATTATCTCTCGAAGCCCGCCGACGCCGACGACGTCGTCGCAGCGTTGCTCGCCAGCGGCACCGAGAAATCCGAGCTGCCGTCAAATCCGATGTCGGCGGATCGCGTGCGCTGGGAACACATCCAGCGCATCTACGAGATGTGCAATCGCAACGTCTCGGAGACGGCGCGGCGGCTCAACATGCACCGCCGTACCTTGCAGCGGATTCTCGCCAAGCGCGCGCCGCGATAGCATCCCGTCGTAGTTTCGTAGGGTGGGCAAAGCGCAGCGTGCCCACCACCTGTCCGCGACCGTTGTCTTGAATGGTGGGCACGCTTCGCTTTGCCCACCCTACGGCACCGTCTCTCAAAACTCCGCGTGCCCCTGCGGATCGACCAGGCGGTTGATCCGCTGCGCTGCCGCCATCGCAAAACGCACGGTCATCGATTTGCGCGTGGCCGCCGGCAGGCGATGCTCCGGGGCCTCGCAATGCAGGTGCGCGCCGTAGGCATCGGCGATGATCAGGCCGGTATCTTGCGGAAAGATCTCGCAAGGCAGGTCCTGCGTGAAGGCGAAGAACAGTCGGTCGCAATGCATCCGGTAGTCCTGCCATTTCTGATCGGCGCGCAGGTCTTCCACCGATGACTTGATCTCGACGATCCAGATTTCGCCCTTGTCGTTCAGCGCCACCAGATCGGCGCGACGCCCGGACGGCAGCGGCAATTCGCTGATGCAGGAGAACCCCAGCGATCGCAACAGCCGCGCGGTGCCGCGTGCGATTGCGAGCGCCGTCTCCGACTGGCGGCGGTCTAGCGGCGGCACGAGGCTGATCTGGCGCGCTGATGATTCCATGGTCGTGAACCCTATCCGATTTCACGACGACCACCCAGCAGCGATGCCAAGTCCGGCGCAAAGCCGGCCACAAATTTGTCCGTAGCCCGCCCCTTTTGGACCTCAGCGCACCGTGAAGCCGGGGAACCTTGGCTTTGAGGGACAAAACACTGGAGGAGATTCAACGATGCCGCGCATCGCTACATCAGCTTTTGCCCTCGCCTTCACGGCCCTATCGCTGTCCGCCGGCCCGTCGCCAGCCCTTGCAAAACCCGCCGTCGAAGTCGCCTTTGTGCTCGACACCACCGGCTCGATGGGCGGCCTGCTCGAAGGCGCCAAGCGCAAGATCTGGTCGATCGCGACCGCGATCGTCGATTCCAACCCCGACGCCGACATCCGCATGGGCCTCGTCGCCTATCGCGACATCGGCGACGACTACGTCACGAAAAAGGTCGAACTCACCACCGACATCCAGGATCTCTATGCCAACCTTCTCGAACTGAAGGCCCGCGGCGGCGGCGACTGGCCGGAGAGCGTCAACGAGGCGCTCGATGTGGCCGTCAACAAGCTGCAATGGACCTCCGGCGGCGACACCAGGCGGATCGTGTTCCTGGTCGGCGACGCGCCGCCGCACATGGATTACGCGCAGGACACCAAGTATCCGCGCACGCTTTCGGTGGCGCGGCAGAGGGACATCATCGTCAACGCGGTGCTGGCCGGCGATGCCCGCGATACCGAGCGGGTGTGGCGCGACATCGCCCAGAACGGCAACGGCCGCTTCATCCCGATCCCGCAGGACGGCGGCCAGGTCGTCATCATCGAAACGCCTTACGACGAGGAGATCATCATCCTGCAGCGGGAGATCAACGGCACCGTGATCCCTTACGGACCGAAACACCTGCAGAAGCGCACCGAGGGCAAGACCAAGCAATTGTCCGAGGTCGCCGCCGCCGCGCCGGCGCAGGCCTCGGAGATGGCGAGCTACCTCAACAAGCGCTCGAAAGTGACTTCGGAGGCCGTCACCGGCGATGGTGACCTCGTCGCCGACGTAACCGCTGGCCGCAGCAGATTTTCCACCATCAAGGAGGAAGAGCTGCCCGACAATCTGCGCGCGTTGAAGCCTGAGCAGCGGATGGACGAGGTCAACAAGCAGATGGGCCAGCGCAAGGCGCTCAACGAAAAGCTGTCGGCGCTGGTGGCCAAGCGCGACAAATACGTCGCCGACCAGCGCAGCAAGGCGCCGCCGAAAGCGTCATCGTTCGACCGTGTGGTCGAGGATACGCTGAAGGCGCAGATCAAGCGGTGAGTTTGTTGACGTAACGAACTCCCTCAACGAGTCGTCCCCGCGAACGCGGGGACCCATAACCACCGGTGCTTGTTGTTACGCCAGGCTGAAGCTACAGCCTTCGCCTAACACACGCCCGGGGTTATGGGTCCCGGCTCGCGCTTCGCTCGGCCGGGACGACGAGAGTTTGTTGCCGGAACGCCCGATCCGCTCAGGCGTGCCGGCCCATGGCGAGCTGATAGATCGTAATAATCACCTCGAACAGGATCAGGAGCACGATAATCACTTCGAGCCGCAGCGAGCGCCGGGTGTCGATGATATCGGTCAGCACCTGCGCGCTCTCGGCGATCACGGCGAGCTTGCCGTTCAGCGATTCCGCACGCTCCTTGAGCTCATACTCGTCCTCCAGCCGGGCATACAGTCGTTCCAGATGCGGCTTGTCCCAGAGCACGTCGGGCTTTTCTTCCACTTCGACCGGCCCCGACACACGGTGCCGCACCAGCAGCGCGCCGCCGATGTTTTTCAGGATCGAGCGACGGCTGCCGCGCATACGCCCGCTCTGCGCCAGTTCCCGCGCGACCGGTTCGGTCGTATCAAAGACGCTGGCAACCTCGCGTTCATGCCGGGCCAGGACGACGCTCTTCGCCAGTGCCTCGCAAATCAGGATCAGCCGGTCAGGCGACAGGCTTTGCAGGCAGATCGGGCCGCCGGGTGCAATCTGGTCCTCCTTTTCCGGGGCCAGCTCGATGATTGCGATTTCCTCGTCGCGCCGCGCAAACTTCCCCGTCATGCGGTGGTCCAGGCCGCGGAGGAATTCCTCCTCTTCCAGCGCATTCAGCCCGATCAGGACCACCACGCCATAGCGAAAGAGAACCGCGACGCCGTTTTCATTGACGCGAAACGCCAGCGGTGTCGTCGCCAGCACGTCGCCGCGCTCGAGGCCCGACGTATTGAGGCGATCGCTACAAAAAACGCCCGCGCCGTCGTTCGGGTCCCGCCGAGCGGCGATTTGGAGACTTGGTTCATGACGTTCATGACCTGCGCATCCCGGCCGAAATCGCGGTCCGCGCCGATGCGATTTCCGTCTTTCGCCACTAGATATTCCTTCCGTGCAAATCCTACCACGGACTGAAACGGACCCCATGCCGGTTCCCGTCCGTGTTGACCCCTTTTCAAGGTAGAATATGGTGCCCCGCCATGGATGACAAAACCGAGACCCAGGCCAAGGCCGGCGCGATGATCGTGCCGGTGACGCTGTTCGAGCAGAACTGCACCATCATCTGGCACGAGCCTTCCAAGAAGGCCGTGGTGATCGACCCCGGCGGGGACGTTCCCAAGATCATGGAGGCGATCAAGCAGACCGGTGTGATGGTCGAGAAGATCTGGCTCACCCACGGCCATATCGACCATGTCGGCGGTGCCGCTGATTTGCGCGACGCGCTGCAGGTGAAGATCGAGGGCCCGCATATCGCCGACAAATACCTGCTCGACAATGTCGTGAGCAGCGGCGAGCGCTTCGGCATGACTGGCGTGCGCAATTTCGGGCCCGACCGCTGGCTCGACGAAGGCGATTCTGTCTCGATCGGCGAATTGACCTTCGACATCCTGCACTGCCCCGGCCATTCACCGGGCAGCGTGGTGTTCTTCAACAAGGAATTGCGCTTCGCCCATGTCGGCGACGTGCTGTTCAACGGCTCGGTCGGACGCACCGACCTGCCCGGCGGCAACCACGCCACGCTGATCAGTTCGATCAAGGAAAAACTGCTGCCGCTCGGCGACGATGTCGGCTTCATCTGCGGCCATGGCGCGGGCTCCAGCATCGGTCAGGAGCGCCTGACCAATCCGTTCATCACCGGCGAGATCGGAATTTAATTCCGCAGGGGCTGAAGGCCCGGCGCGGCTATTTCATCAGTCCCACAGCCGTCAGCGCGCGGGTGATGGCGGCGCCGACATCGATGCCACGGCGCTTCGGTCCGCGCGGCGCTGGCTTGGGTTGACGAACCGGCTTGTGGGACCTCGACCACAGCGTGGCGGCAACGTCGGACGACTGCATGGATTCCGTGGCAGCGGATGGAATGACCTTCGATGCCGGCGCCGGCTTGGCCGCATCGCTGGCCGGGCTGACGCGATCGGTGAGGCCGAAGAAATCAGCGATGTGATAGGATGAGGAAATTCCTGCCTCGATCAGGAACGCACCTTCCGCACCATAGGGCTCGTCATTGCCGGCAAGGCCGAGCGGCGTGCCATGGGCCATGTCGGTGATGGTGTAGGACTCGACGACGGTCTGCCCGTCGGCGTTCCACCAGACCTCGCGCGGATGGCCGTCGACGTCGCCGGTCGACATCGGCGCTGACGGCAGGCCGTGAACGTCGAGCCATTGCTTGACGATTTCGTTGGCGTTGCCGGGGTTCACCGTGCGATCGGCGCTGCCGTGCCACACCGACACTTTCGGCCACGGGCCCTTGTGCTTGGAGGCCTTGCGGACGAGATCGCCCAATTTGCCGGCGGGGCGCGACGTCGACTGCATCATGCCGCCGAGCGCTTCCCGAACATTGCCGGCGATGCCGTAGGGGAGCCCGGCGATGACGGCGCCGCCCGCGAACACTTCCGGATAGACAGCCAGCATCACCGACGTCATCGCGCCGCCGGCGGAAAGGCCGGTCACATAGATGCGGTGGGAATCGATTTTGTGATCGGTGACCATCCGCGCGACCATCTGCCGGATCGACGCGGCCTCGCCGCGGCCGCACGCGATGTCGCCCGGATTGAACCAGTTGAAACAGGTGTTGGCGTTATTGGAGCCCTGCTGTTCGGGCATCAGCAACGCAAAGCCATAGCGCTTGGCGAGCGTCGACCAGCCGGCGCCAAAGTCATAGCCCGCTGCGGTCTGGCCGCAGCCGTGCAGGACGACGACGAGCGCGGACGCGCGCGGCAACTGCTCCGGCACATAGGCGAACATCTTTAGCGCGCCGGGATTGGTGCCGAATCCTGAGATTTCGACGAGCGGACTCTGCCCCGCCGCCGAAGCGGTTCGGCCATAGATTCCCAAGCCATTGAACCCGTTCAGCTTCGGGAAATGGCGCAAGAATTCGACGTTCTTCGCAAGCGACAAGATGGCTCCTGGGGCGATTGTTCTTGGATCAACGTTACCCAGAACAGATAGTTGTTGCACTGCAAAATAAAAAGGCCGTGCACTGTCATTCCCCACAATCAAATTTTTGCAGATGACGTTAATTTGTCATCCCGTGACCCGACGCATCCATGTCAGGAATGCGGCGCAGGCGATAATCGACAACGCAAACAGCGTGCACGCGGCAAGCAGCGCCAGCCGGCTCAGTTGATTCGATTCCACCGCAAAGAACACCGCGCCGATCGCCGCAACGCCCGCGGCGTTCGCAATCTGCGCCGTCGTGCCGTAGATGCCGGAGGCTGCGCCGGCGCTGACGGGCCTCACAGTAGAGAGCACGCCGCTCGACAACGGCGCCATGACGAGCCCCTGGCCGTAGCCGAAGATCGTCAGCACCAGGGCAAGAGCCATCGCGGACGGCGTATCGATCCATTCGATCGCCATCACCAACGCCGCAAGGCCGGCAATCTGCACTGCGCAGCCCTCGACCAGCACCCGCATGCCGCGACGTTTGGCGCGTGCGCCACTATGGCGCGAAGCGATCACGAAGGTCAGCGCCAGCGGCAGGAAGACGAGCCCGGCCTGCAGCGGCGGAATCTGCAGCCCCTTCTGCATGTACATCGTCATGACCAGATAGAACGACAGATTGGCGAAGAAGAAAAAGAACACCGCCGCAAGCCCGCGCATGAACGCCGCATCCGATAGCAGCGCGAGATCGATCAGCGGCATGCCGCCGCGGCGGGCAACCGTGCGCTCCAGCCCCAGGAACGCGGCGACAATGCCGACGCCTGCGGCCATCACCAGCCACGTCAGGGGCGACCAGTGCAGGTCGTGGCCGAACAGCAACGGGCCGATCAGGCACAGCAGGCCGAAAAACAGCACGATCGCACCCGGAATATCCAGCCGCGTGCCGGCCCGGCGCTGAAAGCTCGGCATGATTTTCCAGGCCGCGGCGATGATGACAGCTCCGAAGGGCACATTGACGAAGAACACCGCACGCCAGCCGAGCCCCGCCAGATCAAGCGTGACCAGGATGCCGCCGAGCAGGAAGCCTGCCGCGCCGGCGAGGCCGAGCACGATGCCGTAAATGCCGAAGGCGCGGGCTCGCGAGGCATCCGCAAACAGCAAATGAAGGGTGGCAAGCACCTGCGGCACCATCAGCGCCGCGGTCGCGCCCTGCGCCAGCCGCGCTGCGATCAGTTCAGGGCCGGATTGCGCCAGGGCGCACCACAGCGAGGTGACGGTGAAGCCCGCGACGCCCGATATGAAGACATTGCGCGCGCCGTAGATATCGCCGAGCCGGCCGCCGGTGACGACCAGCGTGGCATAGGCGATCAGATAGATCGCGATCACAGCCTCGATCTGCGCCGCGCTCGCGTGCAGTTCGGCCGCGATCGTCGGGATCGCGACGTTGACGATGAAGGCGTCGACCCCGAACATGAACTGCGCTGCAACGACCGTCGCAAGCACCCACCAGCGGCGCGATGTATCGAGGGGGGCTGAAACGATCTGATGCATGGGCACGGGCCTTGTCCGGAAATCGATGCGCCGGATGATCTCAGGCTCCGATCATGTCCGCGATTACCCCGGAGGTAAGCGATCCTTCGCTGCGCGCGCTCCTTTTGCGGGGAAGGGCCGCGGTCAAGCGCTTCAAATTGCAGCATGAACGCGAGTTGATCGGGGTGCGACCAACGGGCATCGCTGCCGCCCAAGGATGCTTCATGTCTGCCATTTCGAAGTTGCTGCCCGCCGTTCTCGCCGGAACGCTTGTCGTCTCCCTCGCCGATGGCGCATCGGCCACACCGAAGCGGTTGCCATTGCCATCGGACCCCGCGCCAGTGGCGGTGGAGGAACAGGCCCCGCCCGCGCGGCCTCCACGGCAGTTCTTTCCCGAAATGAAAGTGCAGCCGCTGACGCCGGAGCTCGAACAGGCGCTAATAGCCAAGGACAGCTTCAGGGAGTGCGACGTCTGCCCCGAAATGGTGGTGGTGCCGAAAGGCGCGTTCATGATGGGCACGCCGGCCAACGAACCCGACCGCTTCAAGGGCGAAGACCCGATCCATCGCGTCAGTTTCGCAAAACCGTTCGCGGTCGGCCGCTTCGCCATTTCGTTCGACGAATGGGACGCCTGTCTCGCCGACGGCGGCTGTGGCGGCATCAAGGGCGATGACAAGGGATTCGGCCGCGGCCGCATGCCGGCGCAGGGCATCAATTTCGAGGCCGCGAAACTATATCTGGCCTGGCTGTCGAAGAAGGTCGGCCGCACCTATCGGCTGCCCAGCGAATCCGAGCGCGAATATTTCACCCGCGCCGGCACCATTACGCCGTTCTGGTTCGGCAATACGATCAGCGGGCAGAACGCCAGCTACAAGGCGTCAATTCCGTATGGCAATGGGCCGCGCGGCCTGGACAGCAAGGGCCCTGCGGTGGTGGATTCCTACGCGCCCAATCCGTTCGGCCTGTATCAAGTTCATGGCAACGTGTTCGAATGGACGGAAGATTGCTTCAACAAGCGCTACAATGAAGACACGCCTGTCGACGGCTCGCCATGGCTGGAAGGCGATTGCCAGAAGCGCATGCTGCGCGGCGGCACCTGGGACTGGTCAGCCAACATGGTGCGCGCGGGCTATCGCGAGAATGCGATCATCGGCGGCGGCCACAGCTTTCGCGTGGTACGGACGCTGAACGTGCAGCCGTGAGGCCGGCTGCACGTTCAGCGTTTCTCACAGTCGGGCGACGACCGCCTACGGGTTGAAGTGATAGTTCACGCCGAACTTCACGAGGTGCAGGTCCTGGGTGACCTTGGTGGCCGTTGCGCTGATCTGGACACCAGCGCCGAAGGGCCCGCCCACCGCAGTGCCCTGCAACTGGACCTGTTGCGCGAACATCTTGATGTAATCGTATTCGGCCTTGACCGACCAGTTCGGCGCGAAGGCATATTCGCCACCGGCGCCGATGACCGCGCCGGTGTGAACGGCCTTGCCGGCGTAATTGATCGATACGGCGAGGAGGCTCTGCGTCGCCACGGCGGTGTGTTGCTCCTCGGCGATTGCGAGGCCGCCCTTGCCGTAAAGCATCAATTTGTCGCCGACGACAAAGCCGGCGCGCGCGCTGGCGAGCGCGAGCCAGTCGATCTTGCTGGTGTACGTCGTGTCCAGGAAGCCGCCGACAGTGGAGCCGCCAGCGTTGCCCTTGATATCGGTGGCGAGGATTTCGCCTTCGACACCGAAGACAAAGCGGCCTACTTGCGCATTGACGCCGATGGTGCCGCCCGCGAGCCAGCTCGAATTGTCAAAGCGCGGCAGGCTGGTGCCCGGCGCGATGCCGAAAACATCCGGCCATTGCGTCTGGCCCCAGCCATAGCCGCCCTGCGCGCCGATATAGGCGCCGGTCCAGTTGGTGCCCGGCGCCGCCGGCACAGGGGCAAAGGACGGATCGGGAGCAATACCGCCGAAGCGATAATTGACGCCGAGCCTGGCGACATGGATGGACTGCTCGATGCGATTGTTGGCGGCAAACGGCGTGGTGACGCCGTTTGTGGTGACCTGCCCCGTCAGCCGCGAGGTGCCGGCGCCGAAATGATGGTAGTTGTATTCGGCGAGGATCGACCACGGACCAACAAGCGCATATTCGGCGCCGAAGCCCAGCATCGGTGCGTAGCGGGTTTCCGAACCGCTTAGACTGGCGCTTTGGATGAGGGGCACGCCGCCGAGAACCGCGTTCACATTGACAAGGTAATCGTGCTTCTCGTGCGCCGCCGTGATGCCGCCCTTGGCAAAGACAAACCAGCGATCGGCCGCGATGCCGGCGCGCCCTGCGAATGTCACGAGACTATCGATCTTCGACGTCGCGCGGGTCTCGACGGTGCCGAAGGCGGCTCCGCCCATGGTCGAGACACCGGTTCCCTTGATGTCGGCCCAGGAGCCGTCGAGCTCCAGACCGAACACGACGCTGCCGAGTTGCTTGTTGATGCCGACCTGGCCGCCGACCAGCGGACCGCGCGCAACGAAGTCCGCCGGCCCGTTCGACTCCCAGTCCTTCATGCCACCGCCGTAACCGGCGTGGGCGCCGATATAAACGCCGCTCCAGTCGAGACCTGCGGCAACAATCGGGCTTGCTTTCAAGGGCATATCAGCGGCGGAAGCGCCGGCCGCACTCGCGGCAAGCACCGAAACGGCAAAAGCTATTTTTTTTCATTACAATTCCAATGACCCAAGTCCAATGACCCAAGGACGACGGCGCAACGTGGGCGCTGGGGTGCACCCTAATCGGGATCATAGCTGGTCAAAAGTTCCCTATCGTATAAATTACGGTATTTACCAGATTTTCCGTTGATCTTGTGGCTTTTGCGATACTGTCCGCAAAATAATCGGTAATTCGGCTACGAAAGCCCCAAAGGGCCTTTGCAGAGGCGCGCTGGCCGATCAAATTCCGGAAGACTTGCGAAATTTTTAAAGAGGTCGCGATGGCGAAACTGGACGATACTGACCGCCAACTCCTGATGCTGCTGCAGGAGGACGACCGCCAGCCGCTGGCTGTTCTCAGCGAGAAAATCGGCGTCGCCGTTTCCACCATCAACGACCGCATCAAACGGCTGATTCGATCCGGCATCATTTCGGGCTTCCACGCCCGCATCGCGCCGGAAGCCGTGGGACTCGATCTGCTCGCCTTCATCATGGTGAGCTGGAGCAACCCGAAGATCGAGGCGGGTTTCCTGGAAAGGGTGAAGGCTTCACCCGACGTGCTGGAGTGCCACCACATCACCGGCGCCTGGAATTATCTCCTCAAGGTTCGCGTCGGCACCACGCGCGACCTCGAACGATTCCTCAGCGAGACGGTCAAGGCGGTGGACGGCGTGGAGCGAACGGAGACACTGATCACGCTGTCGTCGACGAAAGAGATCTGGAGCGTCAGCCTTTAGCCGAGGGCCTCACACGGTCGACGGCTTCAACGATCCCGTCAGCGAGGCTCGCTGCGACAGCTCGATCCAGTTGCCGTCGGGATCACGCACCATCGAGATTCTGGCCGTGGTCCCGAGCGTGACCGGCGCGCGCGCCTCGCGACCGCCATGTGCCAGCACGTAAGCGTGCTCGCGGTCGACCTCGAACACCTGGAACGTGATGTAGCGCCAGCCCTTGCCGTCGAACGCGGCATCGTCAGGCGCGTCCGCGGCCGGCTCGACGATCAGTACCGTGTCGCCTGCAAGGAAGCTCATCGCGCCATCGGCCGGCTCGCCCTGCGGCAATCCAAGCGCCTCGCTGTAGAAGCGGCAATGCGCCTCGACGTCGCGAACGCCAAGACGGATGCCGATGCGTTCGATTCCGAACATCCCCTTCGGCACCAGCACGACACGATTGCCTTCCGGATCGATCATCGGCTTCGGCACAGCAACATCATCGCGCGCAATCAACAGCTCGCGATAGCCGGACGGCGGATTATCGGGCAGCGGCTCGTAGACCTCGTTGATCTTCAGGATCGAGCCGCGGAGATCGTGGCGGTGCTGCTTGTAGCCGCGGCGGATCGGCTGCGTGTAGTCGAACGGCAGGCCGATCTGGTTCTGCCAGAACGCCAGCGCCGCCGACGCGTTGTTGGTGGCAAAGCCGATGTCGATGCGGGGTTTGGCGAGGTTCATTGCGGCCTTCGGACAGCGAGATCGACTAATTCCGGCCGACGGTAAGACAGCCAACTCCGCGCGACAACCATGCGCTGGCGGCGGGGTTCGAGGATTGCCTTGCCCTTCCCCACCCCGTAGGTTTGGCGCTGAGCAATTCCAAAAACAATAAGTCCGGAGAGAAAACCCCATGGCACGCCTGAAGTTCGGAGCCTTTCTCGCCCCGCATCATCCGATCGGCGAACATCCGCTGCTGCAATTCCGCCGCGACCTCGATTTCGTCGAGCAGATCGACACGCTCGGCTTCGACGAATTCTGGTGCGGCGAGCACCATTCCTCGGGCTGGGAGATGATCGCCTCGCCGGAAATGTTTTTGGCGGCTGCCGGCGAACGCACCAAGCGGATCAAGCTCGGCACCGGCGTGATCTCGCTGCCCTATCACCATCCCTATAACGTCGCGCAGCGCATGGTGCAGCTCGACTGGATGACCGGCGGCCGCGCGATCTTCGGCTCCGGTCCAGGGGCGCTTGCCTCCGACGCGCATACGCTCGGCATCGACCCGATGACGCAGCGCGACCGACAGGACGAAGCGCTCGCGATCATCCGCCGGCTGTTCAAAGGCGAACGCGTCACCGCCAAGAGCGACTGGTTCACGATGAACGACGCCGCGCTGCAATTGCTGCCGCTGCAGGAAGAGATGCCCTGCGTGGTGGCGTCGCAGATCTCGCCCTCGGGCATGACGCTCGCCGGCAAATACGGCATCGGCATCATCTCGCTCGGCTCGATGTCGACGCAGGGCCTGATGGCGCTGCCGACGCAATGGGGGTTTGCCGAGGACGCCGCCAGGAAGGCCGGCACCACCGTGAGCCGTTCCGACTGGCGCGTGCTGCTAAGCTGGCACATCGCCGAGACCCGCGAACAGGCGCAGCGCGAGGCCGGCCCCGGTCTGATGCGCTGGCACAACGAATATAATGTCCGCACGCTGCAGCGGCCGGGCCTGGAGCCGTTCACCTCGCCGGAGGACGCGATTGAGAAAACCGCCGGCGGCGAAAACGCTGCGTCCACCATCGGCACGCCGGATGACCTGGTCAAAACCATCAAGAACCTGATGCAGGTCTCGGGCGGCGTCGGCACCATCATCGGCTTCGTGCACGACTGGGCCAACCCGGAAAATACCCGCCGGAGCTGGGACATGGTCGCGCGCTACGTGATCCCGGAGATCAACGGCTACGTCAAGGGATTGCGCGAGTCGCAGACATTCCTGATCGAGAACCGCGCGGTGTTCGAGCGGGCGGGTCAGGCCGTGATGGCGAAAATCATGGAGAACGAAAAGGCGGCTGCCGCTTTGCAGCACACCGGCCCGGGCCGCGTGGCGATCCCGACCATCAACGCGCCGGATTTGCAGAAGGAAGCGGCCAAGCGCAAGGCGTGATGCTTTTGCAAGGGGCGCGGAGATCTCTCCCCGTCATTGCGAGCCAACGGGTCGCGCGAATGCGCGCCCGATGACAGGCTCCGCGAAGCAATCCATCGTGCGGCATAACGGATGAATGGATTGCTTCGTCGCTTCAGCGCAAAATTGCTTTGCAATTTTGTCGCGAGCTCCTCGCAATGACGGGATTGGCAGCCTTGCCCTATTGTCGAACCGGGAGCGCCCCTACTTCCCGTAATATTCCTGCACGGTGTCCCACGCGACGTTCTGCAGGAACGCTACGGTTGGTCCGTCGAGGCCGGCGAGATGGGCGTTGCCGACCGGCGAGCGCCCGGTGAGCGCCGCAAAGACCACGCAGGAGGCGAGATAAGTGCCGGCCAGGCTCGGATGGCGCTTGTCGGCGGCGTACAGATTGATCTCGGGCTGCCTGTCGAGCGCTTTCGCGAAGGCAAGGCCCGCCGGGATCACCAGCGCGTTGTTCGCATTGCCTGCGATCGTATAGGCCTCGGCAAGCTGCGCCGTCATTTCCGGCTTGTCGGCATAGGCCCACGACATGAAGAACACCGGCCTCGTGCCCTTGGCGCGCACGATCTCGCTGCTCTTTTTGGCAAACTCGGTGAATACCGACTTGAGCGTCGGATGGATCGGGCACTGACTGCAATCCATCATGATGGCGACGTCGAACAATTTGTCGAGCTTGTTGAAGACGACGTTGTTCCGCTCGTCGAAGGAATAGGAACCGACCGCCTTCGGGCGGAAATAGCTTTCGACATCATGCCAGTCGATGCCGGAGCCGCTGATGGTCACCGAGGTGGCGCGGTAGGCCTGCTTGTTGGCGGCGTCGGCGGCCCGCTGCATCGCCAGCACGTGGCTGTGCATGCTGTTGTTGTAATAGAAAAAGCTGTTGCCGATGAAAATCTCGGTTTTGGGAAAATCCGGCCCCAGCGTTTTGACCGACGGTTTGGTCTGGGCCTGCGCCAAAGAATTTCCGCCCAGCGCGACCAACGCAAGCACGAGCAATCCAAACATCCGCGGCATGTCTACCCCCCTGCCCATTTGATTTCGGAGCATCCTAGCACATGCTCGCGGCTTTGTGACGCGATCCGGGCATCCGAGGCATGGCGCCGGCCAAGCGCACGCTTTGCCGCATCTAAACAAGGAGTTACTCCCCCCGGGGGCAGCCAACACGAGCCGCCCGTGCCGATATTTAAAGCCGCGACAAAGCCGCCGGCACGGTGGATAATATTTGCGATTTTCGCAGATCGCCCGGAGCAATTGCCATGTCGATGCAGAGTGTTGCTTCTCCTGCCAATATCCCGGTGCCGCCGAAGCCCAAGGCGTTACGGCACATTCCCGGTAATGAGGGCTGGCCGTTTATCGGCAACACGCTGGCGGTGCTGGCCGACCCCAAAGGACAGATTGAGAAGTCGGCTGCCAAATACGGTCTGATCTACCGCACCCATCTGTTCGGCGAGACCAGCATAACGATGCTCGGGCCCGAGGCCAACGAGCTCGTGCTGTTCGACCAGGCGCGCCTGTTCTCCTCCACCCATGGCTGGGGACCGATCCTCGGCCTGTTGTTTCCGCGCGGGCTGATGCTGCTGGATTTTGAAGAGCACCGCCTGCACCGCCGCGCGCTGTCGGTCGCGTTCAAGTCGGGGCCGATGAAGTCCTACCTCGTCGATCTCGACCGCGGCATTGCCGCGCGGGTCAAGCAGTGGAAGGCGCAGCCGGGCGAGATGCTGGTGTATCCGGCGATGAAGCAGCTCACGCTCGATCTGGCGGCGACGTCGTTCCTCGGCGCCGACATCGGGCCCGAGGTCGACGAGATCACCCGCGCCTTCATCGACATGGTGGCCGCTGCCGTGGCGCCGATCCGGCGGCCGCTGCCGTTCACGCAGATGGGTCGCGGCGTTGCAGGCCGCAAGCGGATCGTTGCCTACTTCGCCGAGCAGATTCCGATCCGCCGCGCGCGGGGCGGCGGCAATGACCTGTTCTCGCAACTGTGCCAGGCGACGCACGAGGACGGTGCGCTGCTGTCAACCCAGGACATCATCGACCACATGAGTTTTCTGATGATGGCGGCGCATGACACGCTGACATCGTCGCTGACCTCCTTTGTCGGCGAGCTTGCCGCCCACCCCGAATGGCAGCAGCAGTTGCGCGAGGAAGTCAAAGGTCTCGGCATCGAGGCCAACGATCCCTCCAGCATCGACAATCTCGAAAAGATGCCGCTGTCGGAAATGGCGTTCAAGGAAGCGCTGCGACTGAAGCCGCCGGTGCCGTCGATGCCGCGCCGCGCGGTGCGCGACTTTTCGTTTAGGGGGTACGACCTTCCCGCCGGCACGCTGGTCGGTGTCAACCCGCTGTTCACGCACCATATGCCGGAGATCTGGTCTGAGCCGGACAAGTTCGATCCGATGCGTTTCTCTGACGAAGCGCAGCGCAGCCGCCATCGTTTTGCGTGGGTGCCGTATGGCGGCGGCGCGCATATGTGCCTCGGCCTGCACTTCGCCTACATGCAGGCGAAATGTTTTGCGCGGCATTTCCTGCAGAATCTCGAAGTATCGCTGGAGCCCGGCTACAAATCGGATTGGCAGATGTGGCCGATCCCGAAACCGCGGGATGGCTTGCGCGTGGTGTTGAAGGCGGTGTGAGGTCTGGTGTGTAGGGTGGGCAAAGCGCAGCGTGCCCACCATCCCCAGAGTGCGGCCTAGAATGGTGGGCACGCTTCGCTTTGCCCACCCTACGATCTGACGCCTTCACTTCACGAGCGTCGTGAGTTGCGCGCCCTCGTCGGCCACGAACACCGCGATCAGTTCGGCCGGCTCGGTCATGCTGGCATTGGCCGAGACCAGATGCACGGCGCCGGGCGGCTCGAAGAAGGATTGCCCGACCCCAAACGTCTCGACCGGACCGCCCGCCAATTGCGAGCGGATTTCACCCTTGGTGACATAGGCGGTGACCGAACCGGCATGCCGGTGCGCAGGCGTGAACCCGCCGGGGCCGTAGAACACGCGCACGATCGTCACGCGTTTGCCCGCCACGTTGGGCAACGCATGCGAGGAGATCGGCTCGACGACGTCCTGTGCAGACGAAACGCTGTTGGCGCAAAGCGGCTCGATGATCGCCGAGACAGCATCCATGGTCGACGGCAGCGCCTTGCCGATGACAAAGGCGCAGGCGAGGCCGGCGATGACGGCGAGGTAGAACGGACGGCCTTCTGATGTCGGTGATAGTCGGAATGTTGCAGACATTTGCGTCTCTCTCCCTGTTGGCTCAACTTTGGCCGTCATTGCCCGCGACAAACGCGAAGCGTTTGCGCAAGGGAGCGAAGCGACGAAACAATCCACTGCTCGGCACCATGGATTGCTTCGCTTCGCTCGCAATGACGGGTGAAAGTGGACTACGCGCCCTGATCGAACGCTTTCTTCAGCGTAACATAGCCCTGCTGCTGCTGGCTCCAGTTGCGGCCGCCCGTCATGGCGCCGTCAACCACCAGGTCGTGGCCGTTGATGAAGGAGGATTCGTCGCTCGCCAGAAACACCGCAGCATGCGCGATATCCTCGGACAGGCCGGCACGCGGTATCGGCTGGACCGATTTGTAGATCTCGCGCATGACAGAAGCGGTCTTTTCGGCAGCCTCCACAGGCAGGCCCAGCGCCTTGCCGATAATGCCCGTCGCGATCGCGCCGGGCGAGATCGAGTTCACGCGGACGTTGGCCTCGCCGAGTTCCATTGCCACGCATTTGGTGAGGTGGATGACGGCGGCCTTCGCCGCGCTATAGACCATCGACGACGAAAAGCCGGCCAGGCGGCCGGCGATGCTGCCATTGTTGATGATGCTGCCGGAGCCCTGTTTGCGCATATAGGGCGCAGCATGTTTCATGCCGAGCATTACGCTGCGCACCAGCGTCGCCATCGCCGCGTCGAAGCGCTCGACCTCGAGGCCTTCGATGCCGCCGGTCTGCGCCGGACCACCGGCATTGTTGAACAGGCAATCGATGCGGCCGAACTTCTCCACCGAAAGGGCGATCAGCGCCTTCATCTGCTCTTCCACCGTGACGTCGGTCTGGCGGAATATGCAGTTGGCGCCGAGCTTTTTGGCCAGCGCCTCGCCCTCCGGCGCGCGCCGCCCGGCAATCACGATCTTCGCGCCTTCGGCGACGAAGATCTCCGCAGTGTGCAGTCCGATACCGCTCGTCGCGCCGGTAATGACCGCGACCTTGCCATCCAGCCGCCCCATGTCGTCGTCCCCCTGTTGATCTCAGTTGAATCCAATATTCCCGGCTGCCGGGAACAACGCAAGCGAGCTTGTTCCATCGCGCACCTGCCCGCTGATCCGGCTGGACGGCCTCCGTTCACGGTGAAATCCCGGGATTCCAGCAGGTTCGGCCATATTTTGGATTCGCTGATCACGTGAAGTGACAATTCCGATGAAGAAATTGATCGACGAGTTCCGGCGCGGCTGGCAGGGAATTTCCCAGCCCTCGCTGCTTTTCAGCGCGGTCTTCGCCGCCGGCTGCCTCGCTTTGTCGACAATCGCGCGGTGGGGCATAGCCCAGCTCCGTCCCGACGTATTCTTCACGCCCTATTTCCCGGCCGTGTTCCTGGCCGCCGCCGTCGGCGGCGCCCGGGTCGGGATCGCGACCGCAATCGCGGGAGGCGCGCTCGGCGTCGCCGTCAATTTCAGTACCGCCATTGCCGATTCCGCGCGGTTTGCGCTGCTCGTGATGTTCTGGGCAGTTTGCGGCTTCGCCATCTGGGGCGTCGAGCATTACCGGACGATCGTGGCACAACAGCGGGAAGATGCGAAGCGCCTGATCAAGGAAGAGGAATACCGCAAGCTCCTGGTCGAGGAATTGCAGCACCGGCTCAAGAACAAGACGTCGACGATCCATGCCGTGCTGCACCAGGTGCTGCAGAACCAGCCGCAGATCTGGGGCACCATCGATAGCCGCCTCCGCGCGCTGTCGGCAACCGACGATTTGATCGCGCGGCTGGACGGCCGCGGCTGCGACATCAAGGATATGCTGCATTCCGAACTCGGGCCGTACGGTCACGTCCGGTTCAATCTGAACGGCGATCCGCTGTTCCTGCCGGCCAAACTGGCGGTCAGCCTGGCGCTGATCTTTCACGAACTGGCCACCAACGCAGGCAAGTACGGCGCGTTTTCTTCGGCCCGCGGGCTGTTGCAGGTGTCGTGGTCGGTGTCGGAAAGTCGCCTCAACGTCACCTGGGATGAAACGGAAGGTCCCGTGGTTGAAAACGTCGGTCCGGCGGGCTTCGGCACCAAGCTGCTGCAATCGGCGCTTCGCGCGTTCGACGGCAAGACGGAGATCCGCTTCCTGAAGACCGGCGTTCATTGCACGATGCAATGCCGGATTCCGGCGAATTAGAGCGTTTCCAGCGAAGTCCCGACGCAAAACCTCCGTCGGGCTGGCAAAGCGCGCGCGAACCGCCATTCGCCTCACATGCGGCCCTCTGCTTCGGCGTTGACATTCTGTTAATGACAATCAAGCCCAACGCCGCTGGAAATCGCCGACTTCTACGGTTGTTACGGCTTTTCGCAGTTCCGCTTAACCAATGCTACAAGGGACTTTGCCAAGCTCGGTGGCATGCATAGTCCCAACAAGCACAACTTTCAGACGGCGGCGACGCAAGCCAGTGATGAAAGCAATTTTGAATCCGAATTGAACATCCTGCGGGATGTCTTCAGGTTACTTCCGGCCGGCGTGACGGTTCAGGACGAGCACGGCGAGTTCGTGCTGATGAACGATGCCGCGACTGCCCTGCTGGAGGCGGCCGCCGCGGCGCCGTCGGCCTCGCAATTGAGCGATCGCCGGGAAACCTGCCTCGAATTGCTGCGTACCGGCCGCCCGGCCGTGCTGGAAGAAGCCATTGCCGGCGGTCCGGCCAAAAAGGTGTTTCTCACCTCGCATCGGCCCGTCCAGGTCGCCGGGCGCAATCTGCTGATCTCGAGCTCGACCGACATCAGCGAGCAGAAGGCGTTCGAGGATCACCTGTTCCGCTCCGCCTATTACGACGAGCTGACCGGCCTGCCGACGCGGCGCGTGATCGAGCATCGCGTCAACAGTCTGCTGAAGTACGACAACGGACAGGGCCGCTTCGCACTGGCGTTTCTCGACATCGACAATTTCAAGCACATCAACGACTATTACGGACACGCGGTCGGCGACGCGCTGCTGGTGGAGATGGCCAAGCGGCTGGGGCTGGACCTGCGCGACTCCGACATCCTGTCGCGGATCAGCGGCGACGAGTTCGTGCTGCTGCTCAACCCGATCCAGAGCGACGCCGAGGTCGAAGAGTACATCCACTTCATCCTGCAGCGGCTGAAGGCGCCGTTCTTCATCGACCAATCCGAGATATTCGCCTCGACCTCGATCGGCGTCAGCCTCTATCCCGAACACGGGCGCAGCTACGAGGTGCTGCGCCAGAACGCCGACATCGCGATGTACCGCGTCAAGAACGGCAGCAAGGGCGCCGCGGCGTTCTTCGATGCCAGCATGGAGCGCGAGGCGCTGGCGCGGATGAAGATCGAGCAATCGCTGCGGCTGGCTATCCTGGAAAAGCGCTTTTGCTGCGCCTTCCAGCCCAAGGTCGATATCCGGACCCAGGAAATCACGGGCGTTGAGGCGCTGGTGCGCCTGCGCGACGACGAGGGGGTGATTCAGGCCCCCAGCACCTTCATCAACCTTGCCACCGAACTCGGCCTGATCGACGAACTGACCCATCTGGTGCTGGCGGAGATCGTCAAGTCGATCGACCTGATCAACGAGACCTTCGGCCCCGACACCACGATCAGCATGAACGTCGCGGCCAAGCAGGCCGGCAATCCCGAATTCATGCGGCCGTTCGCCGAGGCGCTCGAGGCCACCGGATTTCCAGCGCGCTTCATGATCGAGGTGACGGAAGACGCCTTCGTCACCAAGACGCATTTCCAGGACGATATCCTGCCGTTCTTTCGCAAGCTCGGCGTCAAGATCTCGATCGACGATTTCGGCATCGGCTATTCGTCGCTGTCGGCGCTGGCCGACATTACCGCCGACGAGATCAAGATCGACCGCTCCTTCATCACCGACATCCACAAGCGTCCGCGTAGCCAGGGTATCCTGCGGGCGATCGAGTCCCTGAGCGAAGCGCTCGGCATGACCGTGATCGCCGAAGGGCTCGAAAGCTTCGAGGAACTGGCCTATCTGCAGGCCGCGACCAGGATTCGCTACGCCCAGGGCTACTACTTCTCAAGACCGGTTTTCCTGGAAGACCTCAAGCTCGCGACCCCGCGCGCCAGCGAGGCGCGCGCCAGTCTCGTCAGCCGACCCGCGCCGGAAACCCGCGCCGCCTACGCACGCAGCGGCGGCTATCGCCGCTGAGGGACGGGCGCTTGCCGCGGTTTGGCGCTTCATTCCCGCAGACAGAGCGGCAGAAGCAGTCGAATACCGCTCCCTCTCGCGATCGCGTCGCCCGAAGGACACGCGATTAAGCCTTAGGTAACCGGATTTCCTAACGGCTTATGACATCTGCCCATCGTATGCATGTTCCCGGGAAGGGAGAATGCGCGGCCTGTTTCACTACCTGCACGGAATGAAGGCCCGAACCGCAGCCGCGGGGCGGCACCTTGCCGCGACGGTCCGGGGGCCGGTGTTGTGGCTGACCCTTTGCGGCGGCTTGCTGGTCGCGGCGATTTTCGTCGGCACCATCATGATGGCCGGTGAATTTCGTGAGCGCGCGCTTCTCAACAGCGAACGCGAGCTGGAGAATACCGTCCTCCTGCTTGCCCGTCACTTCGACCAGCAGTTCGAAGACTCCGACACGCTCGCCGACGACGTGATCTCCCGGCTGCAAATTTACGGCATCGCCTCGGAGAAGGAATTCCGGAAACATGTCGGAAGCTCCGAAGCCCACGAGATCCTGAGGTCCAAGGCGGGCGTCCTGTCCTATCTCGGCGACATCTCGATCTTCGATTCCAATGGCGACATGGTCAACTGGTCGCGGCCGCTGCCGGCGCCTGCCCTCAATATCTCCGAACGGGCCTACTTCAAGAGCTTCAAGTTCGATTCGCGATCGCCATCCATTCTGACCGAGTCGGTTCGCAGCTATCTCACCGGTAATCTGAACTCCGTCATCGCCCACCGATTGCGAGGCGAAGATGGCGTTTTCCTCGGCGTGATGACGCGGCGCATCAACCCGGTCAACTACGAAAAATTCTTCGCTTCCGTAGCGCTCGGAACGGGCGCCGCCATCTCGATGTTTCATGCCGACGGCACCCTGCTGGCGCGCTATCCGCGGGTCGACGACCTGATCGGCCAGAATTTCGCAAAGGCGCCGCTGCTGCAGCGGGTCCGGGAGCGGGGCAGCCAGCAGACGCTGCGCGTACAAAGCCCGATCGACCAGACAGACCGGCTGGGATCTGCAGCCCCGCTCGGCCACTACTCGGGCATCGTGGTCGCGACCAACACGGTTACCGCCGCGCTCGCCGATTGGCGCGAACAAACCAGGTTCCTGGTCATCGCGGCAACGCTGGCGGCGACGGTGATCGCCCTGATCCTGTTCCTGATTATCAGGCAGATCACCCGGCAGAACCGCGAGGCGCAGCAACGGCTGGAAGCGGAACGAAGCCGGCTCGACACCGCGCTGAACAACATGATCCAGGGACTGGTGACGTTCGACGCCTCGGCGCGCCTCGTCACCTTCAACCGGCGCTATGTCGAAATGCACGGCCTGTCGGCCGACATCGTGAAGCCGGGTTGCCACTTCCGCGACCTGATGAAGCATCGCAAGGACAACGGATCGTTCGACGGCGACGTCGATGCGTTCTGCTCCCTTGTCATGCGAAACGTCGCGCGCGGTCAGGTCACCCACAGCGTCATGCAGTGCCAGGACGGACGCGCCTTCCTGGCCGTCAGCAGGCCGCTCGCGGACGGCGGCTGGGTCGCCACCATGGAAGACATCACCGAGCGGCTCAATCTCGAACAGGAGCGCGACCGCAACTACGCCTTCCTGAGCCAGATCATCGACCACATCCCCTCGCAGATCACCGTGAAGGACGTGCACGACCGGCGCTATTTGCTGGTCAACCGCGTGGCGGAAGCCCAGTTCGGCATTTCGCGCGACCTGATCGTCGGCAAGACGGCCCTTGACCTCTTTCCAAAAGCCGCTGCCGAGCTCATCGCGGCCGACGAGGAGAAAACGCTGCAATCTCCCGACGGCCTGTTCAAGGACGAGCACGTCTGGGAAACCCAGGGCATGGGCCCGCGCTACATCACCTCCAAGCGGCTCGGAATCCGCAATGCGGCGGGTCAGGCGCGCTACATCATCAACGTCGTCGACGACGTTACCGAGCGCCGGTTGGCCAACGAAAAGATCGCGCATCTGGCGCATTACGACGCGCTGACCGACCTTCCGAACCGGGTGCTGTTCCGCGAGCAGATCGAGCGCGAGCTTCGCAAGGCCGTTCGCGGCCAGCAGTTCGCGCTGCTCTATATAGACATCGACGAGTTCAAGGGCATCAACGACTCGCTTGGACACCATGTCGGCGATGAACTTTTGAAGGCGGTCGCGGCCAGCCTCAAGGATTGCACCAAGCCCGGCGATCTCATCGCCCGTCTCGGCGGCGACGAATTTGCGGTGATCCAGACCGCGGTCAGCGGCCGCGCCGAGGTCGAGGAATTCGTGACGCGTATTTACGAGGCGATACGCCAGCCCTATCAATGCCTCGGCCACCATCTTTCGACCGACGCCAGCGTCGGCATCGCGATCGCGCCCGAAGATGGCACCGAACTCGACCAGTTGATCAAGCACGCCGACCTCGCGATGTACGCCGCCAAGGCCGAGGGACGCCGCGTCCATCGCTTCTTCGAGCCTGCCATGGATGCCCGCGCCAAGGCGCGGCTCACCATGGAGCAGGACCTGCGGCAGGCATTGGCCGATGGCGACTTCGAAATCTACTACCAACCGCTACTCGATCTCGCGAGCGGCGAGGTGACGGGCTGCGAGGCGCTGTTGCGCTGGCACCATCCCGAACGCGGCATGGTCTCGCCGGCGGAATTCATTCCGGTCGCCGAGGATACCGGCCTGATCAACGAACTCGGCGACTGGGTCATGCAGACCGCCTGCAACGAGGCGGCCGGCTGGCCGTCGCGGGTCAGGCTCGCCGTCAACGTTTCGCCGATCCAGTTGAAGTCGCCGACGCTGGCGCTGCGGATCACCGGCGCGCTTGCCGCCTCCGGCCTGCCGCCCGACCGGCTCGAGATCGAAATCACCGAGGCGGTGCTGATCCATGACGACGAAAGCGCGCTGGCGATCCTGCATCAGCTCCGCGCCATCGGCGTGCGCATCGCGCTCGACGATTTCGGCACCGGCTTCTCCTCGTTGAGCTACCTGAAGCGGTTCCCGTTCGACAAGATCAAGATCGACCGCTGCTTCGTCAGCGACATCGAGGTCGACGGCTCGGCCGCGATCGTGCAGGCGGTGGTGAGCATCGCCGCAGCCCGCAACATGACCACGACCGCGGAAGGCGTCGAGACCGAGCAGCAGCGCGAGATGCTGCGTCAGCTCGGCTGCACCCAGATGCAGGGCTATCTGTTCAGCGCGCCGAAGCCGGCGGCCGAGGCGAGGCGATTGCTGGGCGCGCGATTGGAAGCTGCGACAGCGGTCGCCTGACGCCGTTCCAGCGCGTCGGTGTCGAGTATGGCTGCAATCGCCGAACTGTCTCCCGCCTCCAGCGTCGCGATGGCCTCTTTGGCCCAGAGGTAGGAGGCATCAAAGATCTCCGTGTGGCGATCGAAATCCGTCACGTCGATCCCGACCGGAGGCGGCGGCCGCATCACCGTATCGAACGGCCCGACCGGCAACGTATCGTAGCGCTGATGCGCCACGAGGCTTCGCCACAGCACGTTCACCGCGCTGGGTGCGGCGGGCAGCAACTTCTTGCGGAACGGCGTCAGCATGGCGGCGATCAGTTCGAACCGTCCGGGGAGCGACGCATAGTCGACGTCGAACATCTCCGCCGCCGGCTCGCCGAAATGCACGACCAGGTTGGGCCCGCTCTTGAGCTGGTGCATCGACGCCAAGGGCACGTTATCGATGAGACACCCATCGACCAGCATCGCCCCCTCCGGCGTGTAGAACGGCGGCAACAGTCCGGGGATCGCGCTCGATGCGCGCACCGCCTGCCAGAGCGGCCCCGTCCGGATCAGTTCGAGATTGTGGGTCGAAAGATTGGTGGCGACGGCGGCGAAGGGCCGCCAGCAATCCTCGATCCGGCAGTCGGGGCCGTACTGATGGGCAAGCGCGCGATCGAACGCCTTGTGATCCAGCAGCGCGTAACGCGGCCAGGTCGGCCGCCGAAAGCTTCTGCTCCTGACGAAGATCTCATGCGTGCCGCGCTCGAGATGCTCGGCTTCGAGATTTTTGGCAAAGCCGGCCACCATGGCAGAGCCGACGCTGGTGCCGACATAGATATCGAACATCACGCCGCGTTCGCGAAACGCCTTGTAGATTCCGACATGCGCCGTCCCAAAACTGCCGCCGCCGGCGGCGACGAAGCCGATCGCCCGGCCGCACAGAAAACGGATCAGACTGTCGATATCGATCTGGTCTTCGAGGGCGACATGGTGGTTCATGAACACCGGCAGCCTTGCCAGCCAGGCCGCGGTGCCAGAGACCTCGCCGCTTCGCCGGTCATGAACGCGGACGAGGCGTCTGGCCGAGACGGCATGAACCTCGCAGGCGAAGGCCTCGATTTCCGTCAGTGCGGCCGCAGGCGCACCCCCGCGGCACGCGAACACCACCATGTCGGCCTGACGGATGGCCTTGCGCGCCCAGGGCGAGGCTTCGCGGCCGCCGAGATAAACCACCAGTGGTGCGGTGTGTTCGAGCCTGTTGAGCCATTCGGTGACTTCATGCGCATCGAGCGCGCGGCCGGGAAACATCGCGTCGAGGCGGGCGGCGTCAACGATCTCGGCATGGGTGGCGGCCAGTCCGTCGCGCATCCGGCGCTCGAAAGCGCCCGGCAGCGGCTCCAATCCGCCGTCGATCAGCGCCACCGTTCGCGCCTTCGGCGAAGTAGGGAACGGCGCGATGCGCGCGGTCTCCTTGGCGAACCGCCGCGCCAGCGCGGCGAGCAGCGCCTCGACGATGGCGGGGGCTTCCTCGACCAGCTTCTGGTAGGCCGGGCGCGTCAACGCCAGCACGCTGGTGTCGCGGATGGCGATCACATCCGCCGTGCGCGGGACATTGGCGAAGAAGCCGATCTCGCCCACCAGCTCGCCGGCCCGAAGCTCGGCGATCGGCTCGAGATACCCGGTCTTGCGCACCGCGAGCGCACCATGCAGCACCAGGAAAAGCGAATCCGACGGCCCGCCTTGCGCAACCAGCATCTGCCCGCGCACCAGATCCTGGCGGACCATGGCGTTGAGAGCCTTCAGCCGCTGTTCGGAACTGAGCGTTCGAAACAGCGCGAACTCCTCCAGGGCGGAGCTCCACGCCAGTACCGAGCTCGATCCACTCATTTGGCGGTACCTAGTTTAATTCGCGGCCCAACCTTAACGCCGGGCTCCCACTACCGCGAGCGATATAAAGCCGTGCGCGAGCGCACCGCAACAATGCGCTCGGATGCATTGCAGCATGACCGCATCCGTCCCTGTTTACGCCGCCCACCGGCCGCGATTGTTCTCCGCGAGAACGGGCCGGATCAGCCGGCCAAAGCGCTCGGCCTCCTCGTCGTGCAGATAGCCGGACAGGCAGAACGAATGACAGCCGGCATCGATGAATTGCTGCAGCGTGTCGGCGCACTGAACGGGATTGCCGACCACGGCGATGCCGGCGCCCGGACGGACCTTGGTGATGCCGGTCCACAGATGCGGCAGCAACAAATCGCCATGCTCGCGGGCAAGCTGCTGTACGCGCAAATTCGCTTCAGACTTGTTGTAAAGCGTCTTGATTTCCTGCTTCTGCCGCTCGGTGGCGTGGCGCACCAGTTGATCGGCGGCCTCCCAGGCGTCCGCTTCGTTTTCGCGGCAGATCACCTGCAGCCGCATGCCGAAGCCGATGTCGTTTTCGCGGCCATGGCCACGCGCCATCTCCCTGATCTCGGCAATGTTCGCGGCGATCTTTTCCGGCAGGTCGCCCCAGAACAGATGCACGTCGGAATGTTTGGCCGACAATTCCCAGGCCTGGCGCGAGCCGCCGCCGAGATAGAATTTTGGAAACGGCTGCTGGTGCGGGCGCGGCCTGATATGCGCGCCAGACAATTTGTGAAATCTTCCTTCGAAGTTTAGCGGTCCGCGCGTCGTCCACAGCGCTTTCAGGATCGAGACTTCCTCCTCCATCAGCGCGTAACGCTCTTCCTTAGGGTAACGCACGCCCTCGCCTTCGACCTCGCTCTCGTTCTGGCCGGCGATCAGATTGATGCAGATGCGCCCGCCCGACATCTGGTCGAAGGTCGAGATCATCTTCGCCAGCAGCACCGGGTTGATGTAGCCCGGCCTTGCTGCAATCAGCGGCTTGATGGATGACGAACGCGCCGCCATGAATGCGCCGGATATCCATGCTTCCCAGCACACCGAGCCGACCGGGATCAAAAGATATTCAAAACCGGCCGCTTCCGCCGCCTGCACCACGCGGTCGCACAGTTCGGGAGAGCCCGGAATCTGCGCGTCCATCAGGCCATAGGCCGTGGTGTCGCCATGCGTGGGCAGATACCAGCCGAATTCGAGTGGACGCATGGACGTTTCTCCCTGTCGACACTTGTTGCTCGGTCGTTAGGCAGATGAGTTTAACGGTTGCGAAGGCCGGGGCAATCGGGTTCCGGTTGCGGGGCGGTTTTCGATTTCAATCGTGCCTAGGGCAAGATAGAATTTCAGTCATGTCACCGGTCTCGCTGCTGCTCAATATCATCTGGATCGTTCTCGGCGGCGCGTGGATGGCGTTCGGCTGGCTGGTTGCCACCGTCATCATGGCGATCACGATCATCGGGATTCCCTGGGCACGGGCCGCGTTCAACATCGCGGCCTATACCCTGTTCCCGTTCGGCTTCACGGCGATCTCTCGCGACGCCTATACGGGCCAAGAGGATATCGGCACCGGACCACTCGGGGTGATCGGCAACATCATCTGGCTGGTGCTGGCGGGATGGTGGCTGGCGCTCGGGCATCTCGCCACGGCCGTGGTGCTGGCGGTGACCATCATCGGGATTCCCTTTGCCTGGGCACACCTGAAGCTTGCCGGAATCGCGCTTTGGCCGATCGGCAAGGTCATCGTCCCCACGGCTTAGTTTCAGGTCAACCCTTGGTCTATCCCGAGGCTGCCGTTTCCGCCGGCTTCAGCCGCTCGAACTCGGCGTCGCTGATCTCGGTCTGGGCCACCAGCACGCTGCAGCGCAGGCGCTTGACCAGATAGCTGCCGATCGAGCCGAACCAACGCGCCAGCGTCCCCTGCGGGCGGTGGCCGACGACGACAAGATGCGCGCCGATTTCTTCGGCAACTTCGGCAATTTTCTGCCCGGCATCTCCGACCTCGAGCCGCGCGGTCGGCGAAAATCCCAGCGCCTTCAGCCGCTCGGTGCCTTCGTTCAGGATGGCCTTGTAATCCTCGGTCTGCAGTTCGATCGGGATCGTAAGGCCGGCCTCGGGCGTCATGATCGAGGAAACCTCGACGACGGCGAGCAGAAAGACCTCGGAACGGCAGAGTTGTGCGAGCTTTGCGCCCTCCCGCAACGCGCGCCGCCCCTCGACCGAACCGTCATAGGCGAGAAGAACCTTCTTATACATCGGACGTCCCCATCCATGGTCTAGAAGATTAACGCGGCAAGACTAGCACCAATTGAGGGGAAGGAATCGGAATTTTGCATGGGAAACGCGGGTCGCCGGCCGCCACCCTCGTCTCCCCACCCCTGCCAGGGCCGTTGCCCCTGCCCGGCCAATCGGCTAGATGAACCCCCGAAACACCCGTAGCTCAGCTGGATAGAGCGTTGCCTCCGAAGCTGGACTCTCTGCCGAGCGCGCCCGCTCAGATCTCCTTTGGAATCAGTCTCCTTAAACAACCAAACTCGCGACCTCGTCGTCAGTTTTCCGGCATGCGTGAACAACACAAGGCTTGGCGCGCCAACCAACCGCAAAGATGAGCCAGTTGAGTATGTCCAATCCAGGATACGATGTCGTTGGCGATATTCACGGCTATGCAGATCCCTTGCACAGATTGCTACACAAGCTCGATTATGCCGAGATCGACGGGGTTTTCCGACATCCAGAACGAAAAATGATCTTTGTCGGCGACTTCATTGATCGCGGCCCGCAACAGCAAGAAGTTCTGCGGGTTGCCCGCACGATGTGCGAGGCGGGATCAGCCAGCGCGGTCTTGGGAAATCACGAGTTCAACGCCATTGGCTGGGCTACTCAACGTGAGAACGGAGACTTTCTACGAAGTCACTCTCCGAAGAATGCGCACCAGCACGCGGAATTTCTCCGTCAGTTCGAAGAGAACTCGGCCGCCCACCGGGATGCCGTCAGCTGGTTTAGGAGCCTGCCGGTTTGGTTGGACCTCCCTGGCCTTCGAGTGGTTCACGCTTGTTGGCACGAACCTTCGCGCGAGATCCTGATGTCAATGCTCGACGAGCGGGGCTGTCTCACGGCGGCAGGAATCCGGGAAAGTTATCGCCATGGAACAGACGCACACGCCGCCGTCGAGATACTTTTGAAAGGCCCGGAGCAGCATCTGCCCGAGGGAATTCATTTCTTCGACAAGGACGGCCACAAGCGGGAGGAAGTCCGACTCCGTTGGTGGGATCAAGACGCGAAAACGTTCCGAAGCGCAGCTCTCAGCATGGACGGGCGAGAAGACGAGCTTCCTGATTCACCTCTCCCTAGAGATTTCCGATACACCGCGAAAAAACCTGTGTTCTTCGGCCACTATTGGCTGCACGGAAGTCCGACGATGACAGCTTACAATGCCGCATGTCTGGACTTTAGTGTCGCCAGGAAGGGCTATCTAACGGCTTATCGGTGGTCGGGGGAAACTCACTTGCTGAAGGAGAACCTGGTTTCGGTCCCGGCTTAGGCGGGTACATCGCCTGCGGCGCAGCGATTTCGGCCCGCCACAGTCCCGCACGTGCTCTTCCAGCGCACCCGACACTGTTCGAACGTGTGACCGACGCCTGAAAGAGGGCCACGCAACCCTCCAACCGAGCCTTCCAAGCCCTTAACTGGCCGTTGCCCCTGCCCGGCCAATCGGCTAAACGAAGCCCCGAAGCACCCGTAGCTCAGCTGGATAGAGCGTTGCCCTCCGAAGGCAAAGGTCACACGTTCGAATCGTGTCGGGTGCGCCACTTCGGTACAAAGCTGGGCACTCCAAAACCTGCCGATTTTGCGCTTGAGGCGGCGACCAGGGTGCGCAGGAGCACGTTTTTCGACCCCATGATGCGAACCCCTTTCGCGTCCACCTCGATGCGCTGGGCCAGCGCGCGGAGGTGGTCGCGGCGGTAGCCGCCCGACTCGGTCCGCATGCGCTTGCGGGCCTGGCTGGCGAAGGTCTTGAGCGCCTGGGGTGTGATGCTCGGCCCAGCCCGATCAAGCGCGCCCTCGGCCCGCTCCGCGTCAGTGCGGGCCTGGTCGCGGACGGACTTCAGCTCGGTCACGCGCTCCTTGAGCAGCGGATCGGATACGTCGGCGACTCCGTTTTCAATCGCGTCATACAATCGCTTGAGTTTGGCTTCCGCCTCGGACGCACGCTTGCGCAATTCGGCGATATGCGCCGTTCGGCGCTCGGCGCGCTCCTTCCGGCGATACAGAACGGCCGATAGAACTTCCTCGAGACGTTTGGGCTGCAAAAGGCGCTGCTCGATGTGCTCAGCCACCGCGCTGTCGAGCTTCTCCATCGGAACGGTACGGCCCTCGCAGCCAGTCTCCCCCTGCCGAGCCTTGGTCGAGCACGTGTAGTACCTGTACCGCCCACTCTTCCCGGTCCTCAGCTTCATCGCGCCGCCGCACGCGGCGCAGAAGCAGATGCCGGTAAGGAGGGTCGGTCCGCTGACGACGCGCGGCGCGGTTAGCGTGGGACTGCGTGTCCTGAGCAGCATCTGCACGGCCTCGAACTCGGCGGCGTCGATGATCGGCGGCACCACCATCTCGACCACCTCGGCCTCCGGTTTGCGCTCGCGCGTCTTCCAATACTTAGTGTTGAAGCGATGGCGGCCGATATACGTCGTGCGGGTCAACACCTTGTGCACGGCGTCGACGCCCCAGCGTCCGCCATCGCGCGTCCGGATGCCGGATTCGTTCAGATGCTTGGCGATCGATTTGACGCCCATTGACCCCGAAGAGCCGTTTCCCTCCCGCGCCAGGCGATAGATCAGCCGCACGGTCTCGGCCTGGATGGGATCGATCTCCAGTGTCTTCTTGGTGCGGTGGCCACGCTGCTCGGCGGCTTCCACGATGCGGTAGCCGATCGGCGGCAGCGCGCCATTCCAGAAGCCTTGGCGCGCGTTCTCCTTCATCGCCCGCAGCGTATGCTTGGCGTTCTCCTTGGACTGATATTCGTCGAACAGCGCCATGATCTGGCGGATCATGTTGCTCATCGGATCGTCGCCAAGCTCCTGAGTAATCGACACCAGCCGCACGCCGCTCTTGGCGAGCCGGCGGACATAGAACTCAAGCTGGAACTGGTCGCGGAAGAAGCGGCTGAAGCTGTGGACCAGGATCACCTCGAACGCCGACGGCTTTGTCGTCGCGGCATCGATCATACGCTGGAATTCCGGCCGCCGATCGTCGGTCGCGGATGCGCCGGGCTCGACATAGTCGGTGACGATTTCCCAGCCGCGCGACGCGCAATAGCCTTTCGCTTGGCGGCGCTGATCCGGGATGAAGAGATCGCTGTCCGCCTGCCGTCCCGTTGAGACCCGCAGGTAGAGTGCCGCCCGAACCGTTACAGCCATGGTGATGTCCCCTCAATCCTTCCCAAACAACTCGTCGAACAGATCACCGAACCAGGCTTCGAACACGTCGATCTCAGTTTCGGTCACCGGCACGTCCTTCGGCCAGTCGTCCGTCACCGTCCATGTCACCGAAGCGCGCTTCGCTCGTCGTCGGCCAGGACGCGCGGGCGCACGCGCATAGTCGTAAAGATCGTCAAGTTGCGCGCGGTCCGGCGGACGCCGTGGCTGCGACTTGTGAGGGGGAGCCATGGCGCCACTGTGGCAATCTTGGCCGATCCGCTGAACGGCCGATGTCTACGCCAAGTCACGCTGCAGCCCTGCGAGCTCGCACTTTCTCTGCAGCATGAGCGCGATTGCGCAGAGCAGGCCATGAACGCATGGCAGCAAAAGAGCCGGGCCAGCGGAGCGCAGTCAAGGCCGCGAGCCGGCGGAGCCGGTCGCGCGAAGCGCGAGCCTTGACGGCGTTCCGTTGATCCGGCAGCGGCCTCCCATGCGGTCATGGCCAGACATCCCGCCGAGCACGCGCAGCAAACCGCTACGTTGCGATGGGTGGCGCTCGGGATATTGATTCCGAACACCTTTTTCGTTGAAGCGGCACTGGGACGTTTTGCGCAGTGCCGTTACCGTGTCATCCAAAACAATATGCTGACAAACACTTACGACCCTCGACAGCACGGAGCGACACCGTCGCTTTTATCTTGCCGTCGATCCCAGACCTTGGTCGCCGCTCTCGTTCCCGCACTAACAAACGCATCAAAGCGACGGGTGTAAGAGCCGGTTGATGAGCTGAACCAGGGTGCCCTCCAACTCTTCCGGAGAGCTGATGGTGATGCCTTGTTTGTAGTACTGCTCGACCGGGTGGCCGATGCCTATCGCCGCCAGCCGAATGTCGCCGGCTTGCTCGATCTCGCTGGTGACACGGCTCAAATGGCGGTTCAGATACCCATCGCCATTCGTGTGCAATGTGGAATCGTCGACCGGCGCACCGTCGGACAGCACGATCAGACATTTCTGCCTTTCTTCGCGTCGGCGCAAACGCGACGCAGCCCATTCGAGGGCTTCGCCATCAATATTCTCCTTAACGAGGTCTGGCCGTAGCATCGCGGCACAGTGTCGCGCGCTCAGCTTCTCGCCGGCGCTGCAATATATGATGTGCAGCAGGTCGTTCAGTCGCCCGGGATAGGAGGGCTGGCGGTCGCTCAGCCATTTTTCTCGACTCCGACCGCCCTTCCAGCGCGCGGTCGTGAAGCCGAGCACTTCCTGCTTTGCTCCGAGGCCGTCGAGCAGGTCCGAGGCGACCAGCGCAGCCCTGGCCGCGAACAGCATAGGTTGTCCGCGCATCGATCCGGAATGATCGATGAGCAATGACACGATCGTATCAGCAGCCCCAAGACCGGAGTTGTCTTGGGGCTGGGCGGTCTCCATGCGCGCACGCCGTGCAGCAAGATCCTTTTCGAGGTCGTACAGCTGTTCGGGGTCGACCTTGGGAAAGCGCTCGGCCCAGCGCCGGTCAGAATCGGGGAGCACCGCAAGGACCGCATCCAAATCGTTGGCCTTGATCTCCACGTCAAAGTTTCGGGTATAGACCTGATAAGGCCGATCGGGATCGAACCGAACCGGGCGACGCCGCGATCTCCAAAGCGATGGCAAAAAGCTCAACGCAATGAGCGCAACGAGCGTCGTCAAGAAAGCGTTACGCCAAAGCAAGCAAAGCTCCAGTGATCTCGACAGTAAGGCGCAGCGAGTGGTTGGCAACGCAGACCGGATGATTCCGACGTGATCGGCAGCGCGAGAGCTTCGCCGCCGACCCGCGACGTACTAGCACGTACCCTTTTTGTGCCAGCCATGCCTGGTCGGCCTTCGACTTCGGCTCGATCGCGATTTCGACCAGCAACGGCTGCGCGGGGATGTCATCCGGCATTCTTCAGTCTCGAATCTTCGCTCACCCACCTTCTTCGGCTCGGCGGCAGAATAAACAGTGCGTGCCACCTGATGGGTAATACTATTCTAGCGAAGGTTGGTCGACAATCGAGAGGGATCGAGTGCCAAATCATAGCACCACGGCGAAGCAATAGTGCCCATCTTCATCGGCCGTGGCGCGCCATTAACTTCCTGAGGTACAGTCGATTTCAGGATCGGTCCAAACGATCCTGGACCAAATTTCTGTTTAGCCCGGGATTTGGCCTAGGGAAATTTACGGCCCCCCGTTACTTGGTTGGCGGAACGGCAAGTCTTCAAGTCCGACCAAGTTTTTCAACGGCGCTCGTCGCGGGGTTGTTCTCCCGGGCCGTGCTCCCGAGCGATCAAGTCCTCGAGCCATAACGACTCGTTCCCCTCGGCGGGGACGCGCGTCGACTGCAATTGTCTCGTCCAGTTGCAGGCTTGCGGGTGATAAAAGACTTCGCGACCGCCCTTCGCCAGGATCGCGAAAAAAACATAGCGCTGTCCAGGTTGAAAAAAGAATTCGCAGTCCAGCGTTGCGTAGACGTCCATCAGCTTGATGGTGCGCGCGAGCCTTTCATGGCCTTTCCACACGCGGTCGACCTCAATGAGCCATGCATGGTTTTCTGACTGGACGACCTTGCCGGTAAACACATATTGGGCGCGGTCGAAGCCAGCCTCGGGAGAGATCGGATCGCAGCGACATGCGTGTGCAGCGCCAGCGCCCCACACCCAGCAGATCGCCAACACGAGGAGCCTCTCCAGATTCTTCATTCTTCCCACTACCTTCGCCGGTTCCGCGCTACTCGCGCCTGAGAAGAATGCCGCACCTCGCGCATGCGAGTGGCACAGGTGGTTGGCAGGAAACTGTGGCCACTACCCGGCGCTTAGCTCGCCGCGTCCTTGATCGCGGTTTCGAAGGTCTTTGCGTCGAAGGCCGGCATACTTTGGATCCGTCCCAGACCCTGGGTCGCGTACCAGACGGAGAACGCGAGCATCGCCGCCTCATTCGGCGCATCGACGATGTCGACGAAATCGTAGTAACCCTGCGTGTAGTGGATCGACTCGATCTTGATGCCCAGCTTGTCGAGTTTTGCCTTGGCCTTGCTGGTCCGATCCGATTGCTTGCTTGCCCATTCCGGGCTCAGATTACCAAGCAGCACATATTTCATGGCTACCTCCATGTCATGTTGATCATGCGCGAAGGACCACACGATTATACGCCTTCCGCGGACCCGTGCCATGCCGTTGTGCGTAGCGGGAACCACAAGATACGGGCTCCTCGGCCGACAAGCCCTACAGCCAGCGCCGTACTCGCGCGCGGTAGCGGCGATAGCCGTCCCCGAACTTGCGCTCGAGATAGGCTTCCTCGCGGGCGATCACACCGTAGCGGATGACAAGCGCGAAGGGCACCAGCGTCATCAGCAGCCAGAGGCCGTTGAAGGCAATGGCCAGGCCGATGAGCCCCAGCACCATGCCGAGATAGATGGGGTTGCGGGTGAAGCGGTAGGGGCCGGCCTCCACGATCGTCGTGGTCGGCAGGTTGGTGGGCACGTTCGAGCCGGCCCGGATCATGGTAAAGATCGCCCACGCGACCAGCGCCAGCGCAAGGACAAACACTATAGCGCCGAGCCAGCCTGCAGATATCGCGGCCGGCAAGAACGGCAAGGGCATGAGCCAGTTGAGCGCGAGCCCGGCAAACACCGCGAGCGCCCACGCGATCGGCGGCCGGACAATGACGCCAGCGGTATCTGTCGTGTCAGCCATGGCGGGACCGGTGAACCTGTGCTCCCTTTGATGTGGCCACCTGAAGGCTATTTGCAAGCGTAGTGCAAATCGCAGGCAGTCCGAGATTTACCGGTTATCCCGGCGCCCTTGTGGAAGCAGGATTCCTCAGCGCTGATATCGGTTCCCGCTCGGGATTCTTGCCGCAACGTCAGGTCGGTTTTTCTCGAGCCAGGCCAGAGCCTCCGGACCGTCGACGATGCACTCGAACGTTTCCCAGGTCGGGTCCTCGAGGGATTCCGGTTGAAGCCGCTCTGCCGCGTACTCAACGAGTTCGTGCAAGCGTTCGTATCCTCGTCGGCCCTCAAGGGATTCCGCAACCGCCGTGCTGGCCCACTGTCGCTGGGCCAAATCGATAATGCTTGGAGCGTCAGCCGCGCTGAACCAGGGTGTGGCATCGAACTCGATGCAGCGGACATTATCGGCGGTATGGCAAGTAGCGTGGATCATTGGATTCCTCCGTTCGCCGGCTGACCATCTGCGCTAGCATGGCGCCTGATAGCGTTTTCAAGCGAAGTGGACGCCGGTTCGCGTTAAGAAAACGCGTCAGAACAAGAATCTAGAGCCCGGTTCTGATTCTATCAGAACCGAAAAGGCGCTAGCGTTTCACATCGCTGCCTCACACCCTCAGGCTTTGACCAGGTCCCCCAGCAGGTTCGCCGCCACAGTCAGCTTGGCGAGCGTCAGGCCACTGGCAGCAATCTCCTCGACCGAGCGGCGGATGCGCGTCGCTTCGGGGTGAGCCGCGAGCCAGGTCTCGACGGCCTGCTGGCCGGACTGGCCGGTTGCCAGCATATCCGCGGCCAGTCTTCTTTCGGCGCCACCGATCTGCTCGACGGCGCGATCGATGGCCATACGTTCGAAATAATCGTTTGCCGGCACGCTGCGCGCGGCGGCGATGATGCGGTCGAGACGGAAATTCGCCTCGGCAGCGAAGAAGGTCGCGGCGGCGTCGCCGATGGGGCGGGTGGTGCGCTCGGCAACCGTCACGATGTCAGGTGCCGAGGCCAGGGTGTCGAGATCGGCGAGTTCGCCGGCGAGGCCGGTCGGGACACCGGCATCGGTCAGGTCCTGCCAACGCTTGGCGCGTGCGGCCTGCAAGTCCGGCGGCAGGGTGGTGTCGAGCCCGGCGACGATCTGGCGGATAGCCGGGCCGAAGCGCGCGACGACGGCCTCCAGCCCATCCTTGAAATCGACATTGCGCACGTACCAGACCATGCGGGAGAGCAGGAGGTCCTGCACAGAAGCGTAGAGGGACAACTGCACCTGCCCGTCGATGCAGGTATCGAGTGCATCGATCGCGTCATTGAGCCACTTCAGTCCGTAGCATTCATCGACCGCCACGTAGGCCATGACGATGGTCGGGATATCGGCGTCCGTCTCGTCGATCAGGCGCACGACACAGGCCGGGCCGCCGCGGTTGATCACCGCATTGGCGAGGCCAGTCGCGATGATCTCCCGCCGCAGGCGATGGAATTCGACCGCTGTCGGGAATTTGTCCTGAACCTCGCGCGGAAAATACTGGGATAGTTCGCGGGCAAGATAGGGATCATCGGGCACGCTGGTGGCGAGCAGGTCATCGTAGAGGGTCAGCTTGGCGTAGGCGAGCAACACGGCAAGCTCGGGCCGCGTCAGGAACTGGCCGCGCCGTGTGCGCTCGGTGAGCGCTGCGTCGTCGGGCAGGAACTCCACTGCGCGACTGAGCAAGCCGCGCTGCTCCAGCGACTGCATCAGGCGGGTGAGGAAGCCGGTTTCGGCCACGCCCTTGCGCTCGGCGAGCGAGAGCGCCAGCGTCTGCAGATAGTTGTTGCGCAGCACCAGCACGCCGACCTCGTCGGTCATCGCGGCAAGCAGGCTGTTGCGGTCGGCGGGGCTGAGGCGTCCCTCGCGCTCGATGCGCGCCATCGCGATCTTGATATTGACCTCGACGTCGGACGTGTTCACACCGGCCGAATTGTCGATGGCGTCGGTGTTGAGCTTGACGCCCTTCTGCGCCGCTTCAATGCGGCCGCGCTGGGTGACGCCGAGATTGGCACCTTCGCCGATCACCCGGGCGCGCACGTCGCCGCCCGTGATGCGGATCGTATCGTTGGCGCGGTCGCCGGCCTGATCGTCGCTTTCCCCGGAGGAGCGGACATAGGTACCGATACCGCCGAACCACAAGAGGTCCGCGCGCGCCTTCAGGATCGCCGTCATCACCTCGAAAGGCGTGGCTTGCGGCTTGTCGAGATCGAGCAGGGTGCGCACTTCCGGAGCGAGCGGGATCGCCTTGAGCTGGCGCGAGAACACGCCGCCGCCCTGCGAGATCAGCGATTTGTTGTAGTCCTGCCAGCTCGATCGCGGCAGGTCGAACAGGCGCTTGCGCTCAGCGAAGCTGGTCGAAGGATCAGGCGAGGGATCGATGAAGATGTCGCGATGATCGAAAGCCGCCACAAGCTTTGTCGCCGGCGAGAGCAGCATGCCATTGCCGAAAACGTCGCCGGACATGTCGCCCACGCCGACCGCGGTGAACGGCATGGTCTGAATGTCGATGCCGAGCTCGCGGAAGTGGCGCTTGACCGCCTCCCAGGCGCCGCGCGCCGTGATCCCCATCTTCTTGTGGTCGTAGCCCTGGCTGCCGCCGGAAGCGAAGGCATCGCCGAGCCAATGGTTCTTCTCGGCCGAGATCGCGTTGGCGACGTCGGAGAAGGTGGCGGTGCCCTTGTCGGCGGCGACGACGAGGTAGGGGTCGTCGCCGTCATGGCGCACGGTGGAATCCGGCGGCACGACGATGTCGCCGTCGAGATTGTCGGTGAGTTCCAGCAGCGTGCGAACGAAGATGCGATAGGCTTCGGTGCCTTCCGCGAGCCAAGCGTCGCGATTGGAAGGCGGCGGCAGGCGCTTGGGAACGAAGCCGCCCTTGGCGCCGACCGGCACGATCACGGCGTTCTTGACCTGCTGCGCCTTCACGAGGCCCAGGATCTCAGTGCGGAAATCCTGCGGCCGGTCGGACCAGCGCAAGCCACCGCGAGCAACCTTGCCGAAGCGCAAGTGAATACCTTCGACACGAGGTGAATAGACAAAGATCTCGTAGAAAGGTCGTGGAGCCGGCAGGTCGTCGATCCGGCGCGCGTCGAACTTGAAGGAGATCACCGGACGCGGATATCCATTCTCGCCAATCTGCCACAGATTGGTGCGGATGGTTGCCTGCACCAGATTGGTGAAGCGGCGCAGGATGCGGTCTTCATCGAGCGAGGCGACGGATTTGAGTTGCTCTTCGACCTCGGCAAGCAGAGCCGTCTCGCGTGCCGAGCGCTCGGCATCCGTCAAGGTGAGGCGTGGATCGAGGCGGGTCTGGAACAGCGCGACGAGGCTGGCCGTGGTCGCGGCGTTCTTGCGCAAGGTCTCCCACATATAGTCCTGGGTGAACGGAGCGCGGATCTGGTGCAGGTAGCGCGACAGCGCCCGGATAGTCGAGACTTCCCGCCAACCCAGGGCGGTGCGCAGGATCAGGGCGTTATATCCATCGGATTCGGCGCGATCGCGGACCACCGCCATGATCGAGGCTTCCAGCCGATGGTTGAATTCCGGGCTGACCGCAATCGGCTGGCCGTCGCTGGTCTCGATCGTCATGTCGTGGAGCCAGACCGGCGGAGGCGCCGGCATGGCGCGGGGCGCGATCTGATAGGTGCGTTCGTTGACCACGCGCAGGCCGTGATTTTCGATCACGGGCACGCGATAGGATAGCGACAGCGGGGCGCCGTACGAGAACACCTTCAGTTCGAAACGCCGGGGATCGCCCTCGCTTTCGTCGCGGTGAACCGAAATCGCCACGGGACGCATTGGCGTGAGCTTTTCGATCGTGGCGATGTCGGTGATCGCCTGCTCCGCGCCGAACACCTCGGTATAGCCGCCGCTAAATGCCTGGGCATATCGGTTGGTGAGCATGCGCGCCCGCATGCCATCGGTCGACGCGGTGAGCGCGGCCTTCAGCCTGTCGGCCCAGGTCGCGGCAATGGCGCTGATCCCGGCTTCGAGCGTGGCGCGCTCGACGACGGGAGTTTTGCCTTCATAGCGCCCGATGATGTAATGAACGCGCGCAAGCGCCCCTTCAGGGAATGATACGTAGGAGGCGGCCAAGGTCCCCTTGTAGGCCTGCGCCAGGAAGGCACCGACGCGTGTGCGGACGTCAGTGTCGTATTTCTCGCGCGGAATGAAGGTGAGGATGGAGACAAAGCGATCGAACTTGTCCACCCGCGCCAGCGCCCGGACGCGGGGGCGCTCGTAGAGAATCAGGATCTCTATGACGAAATTGTTGAGAGTGTCGACGTCGATCTGGAACAGTTCGTCACGCGGATATTCTTCGAGAATATGCATGAGCGCTTTGCCCGAATGGCCGCTCGGGTCGAAGCCCGCGCGCTGGAGCACCCCCGAAATCTTGTGGCGGACATAAGGGATCTGTCGTACCGAGCGGGTATAGGCGCCCGAGGTGAACAGGCCGACGACGCGCAATTCGCCCTCGAGCCGGCCGTCGGGCGTATAGAGCTTGATGCCCACATAATCCATCCGGATGCGGCGATGGACGCGGCTGGAGACATTGGCCTTGATAACGATCAGCAGGGTCGGCTCGCGCATGAACTCGCGAATTTCCGGCGTCATCACCACCATTTCGCTGCCGCGGCGCAGGACCTTCACGTCGGGATCGCGCAAGATGCCGAGGCCTTCGCTGGTTGTAATGTCTTCGGACGCATCGCTGTCGGGCGAGAAGCGATATTCGCGCACGCCGAGGAAGGTGAAATTGTCCGCGCAGAGCCATTGCAGGAACTGGTTGGCTTCGGCGACCTCGTCGATCGGCAGCGGCGGCGGACTGGAAGAGAAAGTCTTGATCGCTTCCTCGACGCGGTCACGCATGGCGCGCCAGTCGGTGACGCAGGCGCGGACGTCGTTCAACGTCCTGGTGAGGCCGTCGATCAGCTTCTGACGATCGGCATCGGCGTCCAGGCGGGTGATGTGGAGATGAATCAGGCTTTCGCGCGTGCCCTTTGCTCCCTCCGGCAGTGCTTCGCCGTAGAAGCGCAGCAGCTTGCCCCGGTCATCGCGCTCCCCGGCGATGATCGGGTGAGCGACGAGGGTGACTTCGATGCCCTGCTCGGCGAGCTCCGCCATGGTGGAATCGAACAGGAAGGGCATGTTGTCGTTCAGAACTTCGAGCACGGAAATCTCGCGCCCGTCCGGCATCATCGGATTGACGACGCGGATATCGGCGCTGCCGGCCGTGCGCTGCTGCACGTGTTCCCAGGCCTGTTCCGCCAGGAAGGCCAGCGACGCGGCATCACAATTGGCGAGGTCCTCGACGTTGGTGTGGCCGAACAGAAGCTCGGCAAAGGTCCGGGGAGCCTTGCCCGGCTGCACGCTTCCCGCTGCTTCGCGGATCAAGGTTGCCCGAGCTTTATCGTCACGCCACGCCATAATGTCCTCCATTTGCTGCGCCGTCCGACCGCAGTCGCGATCGTCAGCTTGATTCTGGAGTGCATCTCTCCGCGCGCCAATGCCTCGACCGCGATCGAGCGCATGCGCGGTCTCAAAGCTTCGACAACTCCTGACGACAATACTACCATCCCAGAGCGATCAAGGCGCACGCTGTTGTGAGGCGTGCTGAGGTGCCCTACCGGCAGCGCGTGAGGCCGACGTCGGTGCTGACGACCGCCGAACCATTGATGTCAGACAAAATCACAAGCAATTTCAATTGTGTATGAGGTCGTAACTTGGTTCTGAATGGCCCACCAGAGTTTTTGGGGTATTCTTAAAATTTGCCGAGGCTGCTTGATCCAGGATTGGCCCAAAGCCGAATGCGCTGCTGTGGATTTCGATCGTATCGCCATCGATGACGGCAGCTTGACCCATCAAGTTGCCCCGCTGGGACGGCGACGGCACGCAAATCGCCGGCTGATCTCGCCCGACGCCGGCGCAATTCTTAATGAATTCGAGGCGCGCCCGTTTTCCGGGCAGCCCGCCGTCAGCTCACGCTGCGCAGCTTGCGGAGTGGCTCGGGGCATTGCCTGACGCCGCGTAACAGAAAGCCTCATAGTAGGCTTCCAGCTCCGCAACCGCGCGATGTTCCCATTCCCTGGCTTGCGCCAGGAGGGAGCCGCTATGAAGCGGCCGGAAGGCTGCGGTTTGGCGGTACAACGACGCGATGGTGCGGTATCGGCGAACGTTTTCCATGATGGCCAGGCTGTTCATGTTCGGATCTCCCCTTTCTTTCCCGGGCACGAATTTGCGGCACAACGATTTTCGATTAGTTAGCGGGACTGGAAGAGAATTCGCGTGGTTTCCGAACGGTTGACGCGCAACGGACGGCCGCGGCGTGGCCCCTCGGCGTCCGGAAATCCCACCGCTTCACTCGTCTGCGCGAATTGTCTGCGGCGCGGTCGAAGGATTGTCGCTCGAACAGACGACGTCCTTCGGCAAGAGAGACGCGCCGCCCCCATCAAGCCCCCATGCCGGGATCGACAAGGTACGGACACAGTAGGCCAACCCGATCCCGAGAAGCGATGCGCACAACATCGTGGCAGCGAACGGCCAGGTCACTCGTCTTGTTTGCGGTGGTGGTCGCAGGCCGGCCGCGGTGACGGCTGACATCTGGTTCGGGCTGGACACTGGTCAGGATCCTGACTGGAGAATGATGCGTTCGAGACCAGCCATCGCCGATCGCGATAGCCCGGCGCTGTCCGTCCGGCGCTTGACGCCGAACACACGGCGATCTGCCGAGAGCTATTCGATGCTCAAGGGCGGGGAGCCCTTCCCCGGCAGAGCACGCAAGGCCGCCCTAATGGTGCTTATGCTGCTGCGCGACTCCGCTTACGGCGGCTCCGGCATTTTCCTCGACGTTGTAGACGATCTCGACGGGCCCGGCCTTCTCGAACACCAGCGTACCCTTCACCTTCTGGCCGAGCTGGAATGACTCCTTGAGGCCGAGCATCAGGAGACGATACGAGCCGGGTTTGAGCTCCACGGTCTTGCCGGGCTTGATCTCGATGCCGTTCGCGAGCGGGCGCGTCTTCGACATGCCGTCCACGTCGACCACCTCGTGCACCTCGATCTGGCCTGCCGAGGGTGAGGCGCCTCCGATCAGGCGATCCGCAGTCTTTCCCTTGTTGGTGATGGTGAGATAGCCGCCCGCGATGTTGGCGTCTTTCGGGGTCGGGCGCGACCAGGGGTGACCGATGTCGATCGCGCCGACCTTGAACTCGTGCGCGCCGGCCCCGGTCGTAATGAGCACAGCGGCTGCGACAAAAATGGCCGCAGTGATAAACACAAAGATATCTCTGACGATGGTTGTCATAATTGTCCTACTCCGATACGCGCGCTGGACGGTTAAGGCGTAGAGAAACAATCAGACGCGATTACGGCCGGTGCTCGCCGTGATTGCGGCCACTGCCGGACGTGATTGCGGCCACCGCATCGTGACGCGACGCGAAGAAAATCGGACGCACAACCAGGCAGCCGGGCCGCACCTCTTTCACCATTTGCCCAACACGCGACGGCCACACCGATGCCGCGCTCGCGATGATGTCTTCGCTTTTCCGCTTCCCTCCCGTCGCCAGCAAGCCGCGCTTCTCGCACGATCCAGTCAATCTCGCGCCCGATTGCAATGGCTAATCGTCCGCCAGTGAGTAAAGGGGGCGTATGTGTGTGCGTATCGTATAAGGCCGGCTGCCGGCGTCTTTTCATCCATCATGTTTTTTCTCGCAGCTCCTGCAGAAGCGCATCATCCCGGCGGCGGCGGCAATACCGGTAGCGGCGGCCCCATCAACACCATCTCGGCCGACACGCTTTCCGAAGGACTGATCGCCGCATCGGTCCGCTACGAATTCATCCGGCTGGGCCAGCTCGGTGACGCCGACCTGCTCGCCGCCGCAGCTAAGGGCACACATGCGCATTCGCTCCGCTCGATCGACGCCATCTCGATTTCAGCCGCCTACGGCATCACCAACGACTTCACGGTTGCCGTTCGCGCCGGCGGCGTCCGCCGCTCGGGTATCAGCGAACCCGCGGAAGACATGCTGAGCGGCGGCCATATGGGCATGATGAATACGAGCGACATGAGCAGCCTGATGAGCCCCGACGGCATCAACAGGCGCGGCAACTCGGCGGGCTTCGGCGACGTGACGATGCTCGGGCAATACCGCTTCCACAACAATGCGCAGACCGGAACGTCGGCCGCCGTGCTGTTCGGCTTCAAGGCACCGACCGGCAGCACCAGCCAACGCGATGCCGCCGGGCAACTTTTCCAGGCCGAATTTCAGCCGGGCTCGGGCTCGTGGGACGGCCTGTTCGGCGCGGCCTTCACCAAGCGCACGGGCCGCTGGTCGTTCGACGTCAGCGGCCTTTATTATCTGATCAGCAACGGCACGCAGAACACCAATCTCGGCGACCGCTTCCTGTTCGGCACCGCCGTGTCATATCGCCTGGTCGGCGCCACCGGCTCGGCGAAAGAGGTGGAGCTGCATGAATACTGCATGCAGCCCCGCAACCAGTTGCAGGAGCATTGCCTCTATCACGCCAATCACGACCACAGCGACATGAAGAAGACGCCCTATACGCTCGACCTCGTTCTCGAGCTCAACGGCGAGTGGCACGACAAGCAGCGGATCGCCGGCATCCCGGACCCCAACTCGGGCGGCACCACGGTCTATCTCTCACCCGGCGTGCGCGTGGGCTTCGATCGCTTCTCGGGCTTCGTCTCCGTCGGCGTGCCGGTCATCAACCAGCACAACGGCGTTCAGTCCAAGCCCGATTATCGCATCCTCACGGGGATCGGCGCGCGGCTGAATTAAGCGCGGAAGTCGGCGGCCCCCGGCGAGACATCCGGGTCGCCAGCGGAGCTTGGTCGCTCCACCCCCGGCCGAAAGGTCGCAGCGGACGTCACGCGGCGCGGATGTTGCCGAGGAATTTGCCGGTTTCGGTCTCGAGCTGCTCGGATTGCGAGGTGAGCTGGGCTGCTGCGTTCAAGACAAGGGTCGCGGCGGCGTCGACCTTGCTCGACGCTTCTCGCACGCCCGTGATGTTCTGCATCACCTCCTGGGCGCCCTGTGCCGCCTGCTGCACGCTGCGGGCAATCTCGTTGGTCGCAGCGCCCTGCTCTTCGACCGCGGCCGCAATGGAGCCGGTGATTTCGTTCATCTGCCCGATCGTGGTGCCGATTTCGCGGATGGCCTCGACGGTCGAGCCGGTCGCGTCGCGGATGGCCTGGATCTGGCTGGTGATTTCTTCGGTGGCCTTGGCGGTTTGCGACGACAGCGCCTTGACCTCGTTGGCCACGACGGCAAAACCCCTGCCGGCGTCGCCGGCCCGGGCGGCCTCGATGGTGGCGTTCAAGGCCAAAAGGTTGGTCTGTCCCGCGATAGTCTGGATCAGCGCCATAACCTCGCCGATCTTTTGAGAGGCCTCGACCAGGCGTCCGACCATGGCCTCGGTCCGGTTGGCCTGCCCGACCGCGTTCTGGGCAATTGACGACGACTGGGTGACCTGCCGCGCGATCTCCTGGATCGAGGACGACAGCTCCTCCGCCGAAGCCGCAACGGTCTGAACGTTCGATGCGGTCTGCTCGGCGGCGGCCGCGACCTTGGCGCTCTGACCCGTCGTCCCCACCGCGATCGTGGACATCGACGAAGCCGAATCCTGCAGCTCGTCGGCCGCGGTGGCGGTACCCCGGATCACCCCGCCGATGCTACGCTCGAATTCGTCGGCGATACGGGACAGATCCGTCCGCCGCTCCTCGGCGGAACGCGCCTTCATCGCTTCCTGCTCGGTGCGGAGCCGTGTCGTCTCAACCAGATGATCCTTGAAAACCTGCAGGCTTCGCGCAATCCGGCCGACCTCGTTGGTCTGGTCGACGAACGGAACGTCGACCGCGAGATTGCCCTTGGCCAGTTCGTCCATGGCCGAGCAGGTTCTGTTGAGCGGACCGACCAGGCCGCGGCCAAGCCAGAACGCCGCGAATGCCGCGAATGCCAGCCCCGCCAAGCCGGCGATCCCGGCCCAGATCATCCGGCGGAAAACCACCGCGTCGATATCGTCGACATAGGCGCCGGCCTGAAGCGCCAGAAGCTTGTCGCCCGCGCCAAACGACCCGACATAGGAAACCTTGCGGAGTTCGGCGCCACCGGCGGAGCGGGGCGAGAGATATTCGACAAAGCCGCCGCCGGCGCGCGCCGTCCGCACGATATCCTGGATCAAGAGCTTGCCGCTCTTGTCCTTGAACTCCCAGCGGTTGACGTTGATGTATTTGGGATTGGCATGCACGTAGGTGACGCCGGCGTCGGCGCTACCCGTGCCGTAGACGCCGATATAGTCCGAATATTCGCCCCAGCGCATCGAACTGATCGCGCCGAAGGCCATCTGGCGCGCCTTGTCCGGCTCGACCCTGCCGGCCTTGGCCTCACCCTCGTAGTGGGCAAGAACCTTGGTCGCGGCCTCGACAAGATTGCGGACCGTGGTGCGCCGCTGGTCCAGGACCGCGTCGCGCAGCACCAGTATCTGCAAGGCGGAGACGGCTAACAGCACCATCGTCAGCGCCGCAATGATCATCGCAAAACGCTGGTAGACGGTGAGGTTACGCATGCCGCTGGCTTTCCTGTTGGTTGAAGATTCGTACCAACACAACGTTAACCGATTGTTATCGGGTTGCGCAGATGACCCGCGACGTCCGATCGCGAGAATCGGCGCTTGAAATGACAGCGCTGCGGCGACACAATGGTGCGCCTATCCTTCCAACATGACGCGCCAATGATCGCCGCACCGTGCGGACGGCTTGCCGCGGTAAGAGTGACCACAATGGCTGAAGCCGATCTCGACCTCGTTATCCGGCAAATCGCAAAAACGCAGAACAAGAGCCTGATGGCCGCCGTCAAGAAACGGCGCGACCAGATCATGGCCCGCGCGGCCAAGGCCAAGGACAAGGAGACCCGGGATCAATTCCGGCTGATCGCCAAGAGCACGATGCTGCTCGGCGCGGCGGCGGCCAAGCGGCTGCAGAATTCGGCGGAAAACACCGCCGATAGCTACGCCCGGGCGATCAGGAACGCCGCCGAGGAAGCCGCGGCGGCTGCGAAAAAGCCTGCCAAGAAGAAGGACGATTGAAGCGGCGCCCGAGCTCAGGCTGCCCTATCTATGGGCACGGTAAATGCCGCGCTCGAATAGACGATAGACGTTAAGCGCGCGCTGGTCGGCGAACGGCAATATTTGCATCATGATCACGCCCGCGATACGCGACGCAGGGTCGATCCAATAGTAGGTGTTGTAAAGCCCGGCCCATGTCAGGCTTCCTGCGCTCCGGCCATCAGGCACAGGATCGAGATTGATCATATCGCCGAGCCCCCACCGCAGCCGGACTCCCGGGAAAAAATCGACGTTGTCGGACAACGCTGGATTTGTTGTCTTGAGAATTCCCGCGTCGAGGTTGCCGATCTGATTGGTGGACATAAGCGCGACCGTCGGCGGCCGCAGGATGCTCTTCCCGGCAAGTGTCCCGCCATTCAAAAGCGCGCGGAGCAAAGTCAGATAATCGGGCGCTGTGGAATAGATGCCGCCGCCACCAGAAATCACTTTCGGCTCGGTTCGTCTCACCAAGGGCTGCGGCGCAAGCGTCCCATCCGCCTTGCGCAAATGCAGACTTGCCTGACGTGCGCGCTGCTTCTCTGTAAGCGAGAAGGCGGTGTCGTTCATCCCGAGCGGACCCAGGATGTGATCGCGGAAATAGCGATCCAGACTTTTCCCGCTGATGATTTCAACGAGCCGGCCGACCCGGTCGAGACTGGCGCCATAGGCCCACCTGGTACCCGGATCTGATATCAGCGGCGTACGCGGCAGCGCTGGATCGTTGTGAGACGCCTTGCCGTAGCGAACGACATTCGTGTCCCAAAGCTGATAGCTAAGCCCGGATGTGTGCGTCAACAGATGGCGTAGCGTGATGGGCTTTCCCGCGGCACGCAGTTGCGGGACCCCGTGCACATCGAAACCATCGAGAACTTGAGGCGACCCGAGCGTCGGGTCAATTCTTGCCGCTGGTTCGTCCAGTTTGAGTTTGTCCCGTTCGACGAGCTGCAGGGCTGCGACGGATGTCAGCAATTTGGTCATTGACGCGATACTGAAGATCGTGTCGGCCGACATCCTGGCAGCCGCGCCCATGCTTCTCGCGCCAAATGCGCCCTGGTAGATCACCGACTGCTCCGTTGCGGCCATAGCGACAACGCCTGGCACGTCTGCCGCATCGACCCGGGCCTGCAAATTGGCGTCGATTTCGCCGCTACGGGACGAGGTGCGGAGCGGAGCTGCAAGGCCAGGAATGGCTGCACCGGGGATCAGGCCTGCCGCCGCGACGGCTGCCGTTCGCAACAACGTATCGCGCCGACTGAACCGCACTATCATCGCGCTCCCCTCAACGCCCTGGAACCTAAGGCCGGCCGGCGGAAAGCATTCCCTTCAATTTCAGCACCGCGCTGTCGGGTGTTGTCAGCACTGGCCGCCCGGTTACCTCGGCGACCCGTTCTGCCGCAGGCGCCATGCTGTATTGCGCCAGCGCGATCAGGTCGCAATCGCGCAAATCTTTTGAAGCTTCGACGACCAAACGATCATGCGTCGCGCGGTCCCCGCGATCGAGCGCGGCCATGGCGCCTTCCGCCAGTTTCGGCACCAGTTCGATCGACGGCGGAAACTCCGGCGGCATCGAAGCCAGCGTCGGCGGAAACGTCGACAGCAGCCCAATTCGGCGGCCCCGCGCGACCGCCTGCTCGATCATCGCCTCATTGGGCTTGAGCACCGGCATCGGCGCGTGCGCACGCGCGACCGCTTCGATGCAGGGGCCGAACGCCGAACAGGTGAACAGGATCGCGTCCGACCCGGTGCCGGCGGCGTAGCGCCCGAGCCGGAGGAAACGCTCGGTCATCGCGTCGGTGAGCCCGCCGTCGCGCGCCAGATCGGCCGACAGGCTGTCATCGAGCAGGTTCATCAGGCGAGCCTCCGGCCAAAGTTTTGCGAAGGAGGCCTCGATCGGCACAATCGAATGTTTCAGGGCGTGGATGAGAGTAATGCGCATGCGGATCAGTCTGGCTGCGGCGCGGCTCGTGTCAACTGGCGCGCGCCGCAGCGTGATTTTTACTTGAACGGCAGGGCGTACATCAGGCCGCCCTTGGCCCAGGCCGCGTTCAGGCCGCGATCGAGCTTCAGCGGGCTCGACTTGCCGACATTGCGCTCAAAGATCTCGCCGTAATTGCCGCCCGCCTTGATCGCCTGCAGCATCCACTTGTTGTCGAGACCGAACCGCGATCCGAGATCGCCTGACGCGCCGAGCAACCGCTGGATGGCCGGAACGCTGCTGGACTTCGCCATCTCGTCGGCATTGGCAGCGGTGACGCCGAGCTCTTCCGCTTCGATCAGGCCGTAATGCAGCCAGGCGATGATGTCGGTCCACACCTCGTCGCCGTTGCGGGTGAACGGCCCGAGCGGCTCCTTGCTGATGGTCTGTGGCAGGACGACATAGTCGGCAGGGTTCGAGGCCGCCGTGGTGACGGCGCCCGCCAGCGCCGATGCATCCTGGGTCATCGCATCGCAGCGCCCGCCGAAAAAGGTCTGGTACATGGTGTCGGTGCGGTCGAACACCAGCGGTTTCCATTCGATCCCGTTGGCGCGGCCGTAATCGCCGAGCGTGACCTCGTGGGTCGTGCCCTGCGCGACGCAGACGGTGGCGCCGTTCAGGCCCTTGAGATCCTTGACGCCGGCATCGGCACGCACGACGAACCCCTGGCCGTCGTAGAAATTGACCGGGCCCTGCCGCAGCCCGAGCGTCACACCGCGCAGATAGGTCTGGGTCGAATTGCGATAGAGCACGTCGATCTCGCCCGATTGCAGGGCCGTGAAGCGGTTCTGCGCCGTGAGTGCGACGTATCGCACTTTTTTGGCGTCGCCGAGCACGCCGGCCGCCAAAGCGCGGCAATAGTCGACGTCGAGCCCCTTGTAGTTGCCTTGCGAGTCCGGTGTCGAGAAGCCGGCAAAACCGGTGCTGACGCCGCAGACCAGCATGCCGCGCTGCTTGACCGTATCAAGCGTTCCGGCCTGCGCCGTCAGGCACGACGCGGCGAGCAAGCCTGTAGCGATGACGATCCTCTTCATACTGCTCCTCCTGCTAATGACCCACACTCTTCAAGGCGCTGTCCATCGCCTGGCCCAGGCGGTCGACGATCACGTCGATATCATCAGATGTCGCGATATAGGGCGGCGCGAGCAGGACATGATCGCCGCGGCGACCGTCCATGCATCCGCCCGCGGGATAGCAGCCGAGCCCGCCTTCGAACGCGATCGCCTTGATGCGCTGGTTCAATTTCAGCGCGGGATCGAACGGCGCGCGGGTGGCGCGATCGGCGACGAGCTCGATGGCCTGGAACAGGCCGCGCCCTCTGATATCGCCGACATGCCGGTGATTACCAAAACGCTCGATCAGCCGCCGCTCGAGTTGAGCGCCGAGCGCCTTGACCCTGTCGAGCAATTGCTCGTCATCGATCACCCGCTGCACCTCGAGCGCCGCGGCGCAGGCCAGCGGGTGAGCCATATAGGTATGGCCGTGCAGGAACGCGCCCGAACCATCGCGGATCACATCGACGATGCGCGCGCTCGCAAGCATGGCGCCGATCGGCTGATAGCCGCCGCCCAGTCCCTTGGCGATCGCCTGGATGTCGGGCGCGATGCCTTCCTGCTCCCAGGCGTGGCGCGTGCCGGTGCGACCCATGCCGCACATCACTTCGTCGAGGAGGACGAGCGCGCCGTGCCGATCGCAGATCTCGCGAACGGCACGGAAATATCCCTCCGGCGCCGGTACACAGCCGGCGGTCGCGCCCACAACAGGCTCGGCGATGAACGCCGCCACATTCTGCGGGCCAAGACGCTGGAATTCCGCCTCGAGTTCGGCCGCCAGCCGGGCGACAAAATCCGCCTCGGATTCGCTGTCACGTTTTTCGTGATAGGCCAAGGCCGGGGTCACGTGGCTGAAGGCTGACGACAACAGCGGCGCATAGGGCTCGCGGCGCCAGGCATTGCCGCCGGCAGCCAGCGCACCCAGCGTATTGCCGTGATAGCTCTGGCGGCGCGCGATGAAGCGCTGGCGCTGCGGCTGACCGATCTCGATAAAATACTGCCGCGCCAGCTTGATACTGGCTTCGATCGCTTCAGAGCCACCGCTGACGAAATAGGCGTAGCCCAGTCCGCCAGGCTCATGGCCCACGAGATTGTCGGCCAGCGCTTCGGCGGGCTCCGACGAAAAGAAGCTGGTGTGGGCATAAGCGAGCTTCGAGGCCTGCCGCGTCATTGCCTCGAGCACGCGCGGATGCTGGTGGCCGAGACAGGAGACGGCGGCGCCGCCGGACGCATCCAGAATGCGCCTTCCGTCCTCGGCAATCAGCCAGACGCCCTCGCCGCCGATCGCCTTGGGCGGGCTTTCACGCAGGCTTCGATGCAGCACCCGGCTCTTGCTGACGCCCATGACGGTCAAGCCTCCTCGGCGACATATTGCGACATCGCGGCCAGCCGGCCTTCGGTCTCCTCAAGGCGGCGCCTTGCCTTGGCGCCGCCCAGCACGAAGGTGACCGCGGCCAGCGACTGCGCAATCGCAATGGCGCCGGTCAGGCTCGGGAAGAATCCAGGCGATGCGGCGGCTTCATAGAGCAGCAAATGATCGGCGCCCTCCGCCATCGGCGCGGTGATCGCGTCGGCAATTGCGACCAGCGTGGCGCCGGAATCATGCGCCGCGCGCGCCGACAGCACGCTGGCCCTGGAATAGGGCGCAAAGCCGATGACGACGACGGCATCGCCGCTCTGGAAGGCACCGAGGTCGAGATCTTCCGGACCGGAGCCGCCGACCAGTTGCACCTCGTCAGACCGAAACAGCCGGAGCTGATAATTGAGCAGTTCGGCCACGCTGCGGCAGCTGCGAAAGCCGGCGATCCAGATTCGCCGTGCTGCATGCAACGCCTTGGCTGCTTCGGCCACGGAACTCGTGGAAATGCGCGCAAGGCCTGCCGCCTCCGCTTCCAGCTTGTCGGCGACCAGCGAGATGTCGGCGTGGGGACCCTTGCGGCCACCCCGGGTGCGGGCCGAGAAGGGCTGGGCTTGCACCGGCCGGCGCGCCTCGGTGAGCGCGGCGCGCAATTCGTCCCATCCGGAATAACCCAGCGCTTTTGCCAGGCGCGTGAAGGCGGCGGGATCGGCGCCGGCCTCGGCGGCCAGATCGCGCATCGAGCGTGTGGTGGCGTCGTAATCATTGGCCGCGACGAAGCGCCCGACCTGCTGCAGCCGCGCAGGAAGCGACGGCAACGCGCTGCACAATTCGTTGAGCGGCGAGGATTTCGGTTGCGGCTGCGCCATGAAACATATGTTGCATAAAATGCCTTTTGCTGCAACATTTGAAATGCGCCCCTCGGGGACGCATGGCCGAAGATCGCTGTTGCCAGAAGGATCCTTGTGCTGTGACGACATCGACGCCCGAACTCCGCCGCCGCAGGCAACGGCGCTTCTCGCTGAACCGCCAGCAGATCATTGGCCTGCTCTGGCAGATCGTGGTGGTCGGGATCGCGGTCGCGATCGTCGCCTTCCTGTGGTCGAACGCCCTGCACAATCTGTCGGTACGCCGGATTTCGACCGGTTTTGCCTTTCTCGGCCGCGAAGCCGGGATGCCGATCGCGGACACCTGGCTCGCCTACAGCCCTAGGGATCCTTACGTCCGCGCCTTCATCGTCGGCATCGTCAATACGCTCCGCGTCGCTATCATCGGCATCGTGCTGGCGACCGTGATCGGCACGCTGATCGGCATCGCGCGGCTGTCGTCGAACTGGCTGCTGTCGCGGCTCGCCGCCATCTATGTCGAACTGCTGCGCGACATTCCCCTGCTGCTGCAATTGTTGTTCTGGTACGTGCTGATGCAGGGCCTGCCGGCGGCGCGCGCCGCATGGAAGCCGATCGAGGGCGTGTTTCTTTCAAACCGAGGGCTGGTGCTTCCATCAGTACCGATCGCGGAAGCAAACCTCTGGGTGATCGCGGCCGTCGTCGCCGGACTGATCGCGCTCTACGTGCTGCGGCGGCAATTGATGGCGCGGCAGATGGCGGACGGCAAGGTGCGGCATCTCTGGCCGTACGCGTTGGCCTTGCTCGTGGGATTGCCTGCGCTGGTGTCGTTTGCCCTCGGCGCTTCCTGGACCGTCACGATGCCGGAGCTGCGCGGCTTTAATTTCGTCGGCGGGCTGACGCTGGCGCCGGAATATTTTGCACTGCTGATCGCGCTCGTCACCTATACATCGGCCTTCATCGCCGAGATCGTCCGCAGCGGCATCCAGGCCGTTCCCAGGGGACAATGGGATGCAGCCAACGCGCTCGGCCTGCGCCGGAGTTTTGTGCTTCAACGCATCGTGCTGCCGCAGGCGTTGCGCGTCATCATTCCGCCGATGACCAGCCAGTACCTCAACCTCACCAAGAATTCCTCGCTTGCCGTCGCGGTCGGCTACCAGGACGTGGTGTCGATCGCCAACACGACGCTGAACCAGACCGGTCAGGCCATCGAAGCCATCGCGCTCATCATGATGGTGTTCCTGACCATCAGCCTTGGCATCAGCCTGTTCATGAACTGGTACAATGCGCGCATCGCGCTGGTGGAGCGCTGATCCCATGACGTCAATTACAGATGCGCCGGAAAATCCGCTGCCATTCAACCGCGCGCGATCACGCAAGGTCCCGGGCGGACGCATCGTCCGCTGGCTGCGCGCCAACCTGTTCGCCTCGGTCACGTCCTCGGTCATCTCCGTGCTCCTGATAGCGCTGCTCGGCAAGGCGCTGGTGAGCCTCGTGCAATGGGGCTACTGGAATGCGATCTGGTCGGTGCCCGGCGACCAGACCGGCGCCTGCCGGTCGATCCGAGGGCTCGGCGCGTGCTGGGCCGTGATCCCCGAGAAATATCGCTTCATCCTGTTCGGCACCTATCCGTTCAGCGAGCAATGGCGACCGGCGCTGGTGTGCCTGACATTCATTGCGCTGTTCTATGTATCGAGCCGGCGGAGCTGGTGGCGCGCGGAACTGGTGGCGGTGTGGGCGGCCGCGCTGGTGCTGATCGGCGTCCTGATGTGGGGCGGCATCTTCGGATTGACCTACGTGTCGCAGGACCGCTGGGGCGGGCTGCCGGTGACGCTGATCCTTGCGACGTTCGGGCTCGCCTTCGGCTTTCCGCTCGGCATCGTCGTGGCGCTGGGCCGCCGCTCGAAACTTCCTGCGATACGTTCGCTCTGCGTGCTCTATGTCGAACTGATCCGCGGCGTTCCCTTGATCAGCCTGTTGTTCATGGCCAGCGTCATGTTTCCGCTGTTCATGCCCGACGGCGTCAATATCGATAAATTGCTGCGGGCGCAGATCGCATTCGTGCTGTACGCCGGCGCCTATCTCGCCGAAGTCGTCCGCGGCGGCCTGCAGGCCGTACCCAGAGGGCAACACGACGCCGCCGACGCGCTCGGCCTGACTTACTGGAAGAAGAACGGCCTGATCATCCTGCCGCAGGCGATCCGCCACGTGATCCCGCCGCTGGTGAACACGTTCATCGCCTTCTTCAAGGATACCAGCCTGGTGCTGATCATCGGCATCCTCGACCTGCTGACGACGGCGAAGACGTCGATCATCGATCCCGCCTGGCAGTCCTTCAGCGTCGAGGTCTATATATTCGTCGGCCTGATCTATTTCGTCTTCTGCTTCGCGATGTCGCGCTACAGCCGGCATCTGGAGGCGCAGGCACGGCCGGGGTGACGGGCGATATCGATGGCGCGTCAGCGTCGCCGGGTCTTGAAGCGATGACCGACGACGATCAGCGCCGCACGCGGGCGCTCGGCGCTCTCGCCGCCCTCCGGTTGGCGCGGTCCGGCTTCAGCCAGCCGGTTGTCCTGCGTCACCGCCTCGAGCGCACGCAGGAAATCCCGCCCCTCGGCCGTGATTTGCCAACCGTCGCCATCGCAAAGCACATGGCCTCTGGCGAGAATATCGATTGGCCCAACCCGACCCGAGAGACGTCTCATCCGCGCGCTCCACTCGGGACCGCTGGTGGCGAGAATGGCAATGTCTCTCTTGAGTGAAGCTGTCGTCGCTCTGCCGCTGCCGTGACTGGTCAAAACTTTTAGAATAGCAACCTGTATGCTCACACCCTGCGCCTCGGACCGCCACACGCTTCTTGTTGTTCTGGCAGTCGGTGGGCTCTGAATATTTCGTTGCGGGGGCAGACGTCCACTGGCCGCGGACAGTTATCCGCAGACTTGAGGCATGCGCGCCTTCTCCTGGCTGGCGCAGGAGCGCGAGACGAGGCCAGCAATTCCACCGCGCGGCATAACAGCTGGCCAGAAAGCCGATGCGAGCTACACTTTCACCAGGCTTTCGAAGCCGCCATAGATCATCCGCTTGCCGTCGAACGGCGGCGATTTCGGATCCATCATCGCGTTGAGCCGCGGGTCCGCCATCACCTTGGCATTGATCTTGTCGCGCTGGGCGCGCGACTTGTAGGTGATCCAGGAGAATATCACGGTCTCGCCCGGCTTGAGCTTGACGCTGCGCGGGAAGGACGTGAGCTTGCCGACCTTGACGTCGTCGGCGACCCATTCGCGGTAATCAAGCGCGCCGTATTCACGCCAGAGCTTGCCACACTTCTTTGATAGCGCCGCGTATTCCGCGAGCTTTTTCTTCGGCACGGCAACGATGAAGCCGTCGACGTAAGGCATGGGGAATTTTCCTCTTGTTCTCCGGCGTCGTTGCGAGCGTAGCGAAGCAATCCACCTTTTCTTTGCGGCCCGATGGATTGCTTCGCTACGCTCGCAATGACGGCCAGGCGATTTTAGCTATGGCAACAAGATGCCTGAATCGGCGACGACTGGTATTGGTCACGTAGCCGCACCCAGTCCATCGGATATGGCAGGCCTTCCTCATGACGCCCGAGCGGGGTCAGGTCGAGGTAATGATAGGCGGCGTTCATCATGTCGAGGCCGCGCGAGTAGCAGGAATAGGTGTGGAAGATGTTTCCGGCCTCGTCGCGATAGAACACGCTGATTCCGGGCGCTTCCTCGCTGCCGAAGGGCGTGGTTCCGAAATTGTAGTTGCCGCCTCTCTCGATTTGCTCCGGCGTGAACGAAACGCCGTAGTCGTAATTGAACGCGTTTGCGCCTGATGACAGCCAGTCGAAGGTCCAGCCCATCCGCTGCTTGAAGGCGGCAAGCTTTGGCAGCGGCGCGCGCGAGATCGCGACCATCGCGGTGTCGCGCGCGGCAAGATGCGGGATCATGCGTTCGAAGCCATCGGCCCAGAACGAGCAACTCTTGCAGGCCTCGTTCCAATCGGGCGCGAACATGACATGCTGCACCACCAGCTGGCTGCGTCCCTTGAACAGGTGAACCAGCGACACCTTGCCGTCGGGCCCGTCGAACAGGTAATCCTTGTCGACCTTGACCCATGGCAGCGCACGGCGCTCTTCGTTCAGGCGCTCGCGCGCTTTGGTGTATTCCTTCTCACGCGCAAGGTGGGCCTTGCGGGCGGCGATCCACTCCTCGCGGGAGACGATGGTGTGCGGCTGCATGGGGGCTCCTGTGTTCAGGCCAAGTAGCTTTCCAGGTAGTTTTCGAGTTTGGCCAGAAGTTCCGTCCATCCGCGCTCGTGATTGTCGCGTGCCGTCGCATCGGCGAACTGTTCGTGAAGGAAAGTGAGCAGCGTGCCGCTGCCTTCCGGCTTCATCGAAATCGTCACCAGCGATTCCCGCTCCGGCGTGGAATGCCAGGCCCAGCTGAAAACCAGCCGCTGGTTCGGCACGACCTCGCGATAGACGCCGCCGACCTCGTTAAATGTCCCCTTGGCGTTGAAGCTGATGCGGTAGCGGCCGCCGACGCGCAGATCGATGTCGGCCTTGACCGAGCCTTCCTCGACCGATCCGGGCCCGAACCATTGCACTAGCTTTTGCGGGTCGGCCCACGCGGCGTAGACTTTTTCGGGCGCCGCGTTGAACCGGCGCTTGAGCGTGAGGCTGGGGCGCTCGGCGGGCTCGGCATCGCGGGCGCTTGACTTGATAGGGCTTGACTGGGTGGCCATGGGTCTTCCTCCACAAAAGCGGCAAGGCGGTCGAGAGCGTCGGACCAGAAGCGCTGGTAGCGATTGAGCCAGTCCATCGCCTGCTCCATCGGCTGGGCGGTCAACCGGCACGCGACCGTGCGGCCGGTCTTTTCGCGCGCGATCAGGCCGGCGTCCGACAACACATCGAGGTGCTTCATGATCGCGGGCAGCGACATCGAAAACGGCTGCGCCAGCTCGCTGACCGAAAGGCTTTCGCGGTCGCCGAGCCGCGCCAGCAGCGCGCGACGGGTCGGATCGGCAAGCGCGGCAAAGGTACGGTCCAGAACTTGCTCTTGATACTTAACCATATGGTTTAGTATAGACGCAAAAGAAACGCCGTCAAGCCGGCGTCTGCATCACGAAGTCGGGAGTGGGCAACGAAGACGCGGATGGCCGGATCATTCAGCGCAAATAGCTTTCGCGCGTCAGTCCGGCCATCCCGGGAAGAATTCGCGAGCCCCGATCAATAATCCCGATAAACCCGCATCCGCCGCTGCTCTCCGAAGGCAACGCGCGGATTGACATTGCAGTAGAGCGCCCGTCCGGACGCCGACGCCATGCACTGGCCATAGCTGCTGTAGGAGCAGTCGCCGGGGATGCCGATTCCCCGGCCCTGGAGGCAATAGGGATAATCGTACGCCGCCGCCGGCGAGCTGCCGGCCACGGTAGCGACTGTCGCTGCCGACAGTGCCAATATCGCTAACATTGCATTGCGCATCTTCGATCTCCTTCACGTGACGCAAAAGCCGGGTTGCCTTTTCGATAAAACACCGCGACCGAGCCAATGTTCCGTGATGTAGATCACTGCACCTTTTCGACCTTGGCTTCCTCGATCACCTTCTTCCACTTGTCGGTTTCGGCCACGATCATCGCGCCGAACGCTTCAGGTGTGCCGATCAGCGGCTCGCCGCCGAGGTCAAGCAGACGCGCCTTGATCGCCGGCTCGGCGAGCACCGCGTTGATCTCCTTGTTCAGCTTCTCGATGATCGCCTTCGGCGTGTTCTTCGGCGCTCCCACGCCAAACAGCGCGCTCGCCTCGTAGCCCGGGATGGTGTCGGCGAGGACCGGCACGTCAGGCAACAGTGGCGACCGCGCGGTACCAGTGACCGCCAGCGCCCGCACCGAACCGGCGCGGACATGCTGGAGAATCGAGGGCATGTTGTCGAAGATCAACTGAACCTGACCGCCCAGCAGATCGGTGATCGCCGGCGCGGCGCCGCGATAGGGCACGTGCTGCATCTTGGCGCCGGACATCGCCATGAACATTTCGCCGGACAGATGCACCGACGTGCCATTGCCCGACGACGCCAGGTTGACCTTGCCGGGATTGGCTTTCACATAGGCGATGAACTCCGCGGCCGTCTTCGCCGGCACGTTGTTATTGACCGTCATCACGTTCGGCACGCGGTTGAACGCTGCGATCGGCGCAATATCGCGAATCACGTTGAATTTCAGATTGGCGTAGAGCGAGGCGTTGATGTAGTTCGCCGGATTGACGAACAGCAGGGTATAGCCATCGGGCTCGGCGTTGATGACGGATTCGGTGGCGATATTGTTGCCGGCGCCGGGCTTGTTCTCGATCACAAATTGCTGGCCCAGCCGTTCGGAGAGCCGCTGGCCGAGCAGCCGCGCGATAATATCGGTCGCACCGCCCGGTGGATATCCGACGACCCATTTCACCGGGCGAGTTGGGTAATCCTGCGCCGAAACGCTGCCGATCGAAGCGGCAGTGGAAAGACCGATGACGGCCAGGCAAATCGCGGTGCGACGTGAAATCATAAAACTTCTCCTTGGAGGCCGGGATTCAGAGCCCAGTCCGTTTCTATTGAGGCGCGGCACTATTGAACCGAACGCGGCCCGCGTTGTAACAAACAAAGTCAGGTGCGGCCAGTGCGACCCGATGCTTCCGACCGCGACGAAAGGATAAGACATGTCTGTCAGGGTTAACGCGCTCGACCACCTCGTCATCAATGTGTCCGACGTAGCGCGTTCCACCGAGTGGTACCGGAAGATTCTCGGCATGGAGGTCAAGGTATTCGATCCGGGTGCGGGCAAAACGCCGCGGACTTCGCTGGTGTTCGGTAACCAGAAGATCAACGTGCGGCCGCGCGATGCCGACAAGGTCGAATGGTTCACGGCCAACCACGAAACCGCAGGAAGCGACGACCTGTGCTTCCTGACGTCAAGCACGCCGGACGAAGTGGTGGCGCATCTGAAGGCAAACGGCGTCGCAATCGAGGAAGGCCCGGTCGCCAAACAGGGCGCCCGCGGCGCGCTGCGCTCGGTCTATTGCCGGGATCCCGATGGGAGCCTGATCGAGATTTCGTCGTATGAGGATGGCGGGGGCTAGCCCGTCTCCCTCCCCGTCATTGTGAGCCAACGGGTCGCGCGAATGCGCGCCCGTTGGCTCACAATGACGGGGAGAGACGACCTCCAACTACCGATTTGCCCATTGCGCCGTCCAATGGCAGAACTAGTCCCAAGCAAAAATCAAGGCAGCCGATAGAGCTGCACGGGAGGAATTCATGCCACTTTCGCAAGCCACGCCGGGCATTGTCGGACCATTCGCTGATCTCGACGTGCCGTGGCTGCTGCGGATGCGCGCCGAGAGCCGCCGCAACCATCCGTTCCTGATCTGGGCGCCGTTCGAGGCACCGGCGCGGAGTTGGTCCTACGGTGAGTTTCACGAACGCGTCGGCGCGCTTTCCGCCGGCCTCGTCAAACGTGGCGTCAAGCCGGGCGAATATGTGCTGATCCATCTCGACAATTGCATCGAGGCCATGCTGGCCTGGTTTGCCTGTGTCGAACTCGGCGCCATTGCCGTCACCACCAACACCCGCTCGGCGGCGGCGGAAATGGAGTATTTCGCCGGCCATTGCGGCGCAGTCGCCGCCATCACCCAGCCCGCCTATGCCGAACTGATCTCGGCCAATTGCCGCGGCCTGCGCTGGATCGCCGTGATCTCGCATGATGCCGGCAGTACGCCTGCGCGCAGCACGCAGCGCGGCGACAGTTTTGAATCATTATTCGCCGACAGCGCCGATCGACCGCGCCGCGCCGCCGACCCGTCCGCGCCGTGCAGCGTTCAATACACCTCCGGCACCACGTCGCGGCCGAAAGCGGTGTTGTGGACGCACGCCAATGCGCTGTGGGGCGCCAAGATCAATGCCGCGCACGAAGACCTGCACGCCGGCGACGTGCACCAGGCCTATCTGCCGCTGTTTCATACCAACGCGCTGGCCTATTCGATGCTGGCGACGCTGTGGGTGGGTGCTTCTTGCGTGATCCAGCCGCGGTTTTCGGCGAGCCGGTTCTGGGGCGTGGCGCTGGAACACAACTGCACCTGGACCTCGACGATCCCGTTCTGCATGAAGGCGCTGCTGGAGCACGAGATTCCCAAGCACCACAAGTTCCGGCTCTGGGGCACCGCCGTATCCGAACCGCCGCCGTTTGCCGCCTTCGGCGTCAAGACGATCGGCTGGTGGGGCATGACGGAAACCATCACGCACGGGATCGTCGGCGAGGTCGACCAGCCCAACACGCCGATGTCGATCGGCCGCGCCGCGCCCGAATATCAGATCCGCATCGTCGGGGACGACGGCGGGCCTACGGACGTCGGCGGCACCGGCAATCTCCTGATCAAGGGCATTCCCGGCCTGTCGCTGTTTTCGGAATATCTGCACAACGAAAAAGCCACCCGCGAAAGTTTTGACGAGCACGGCTATTTCATCACCGGCGACCGCGTCACCCTGCTCGAAAATGGCTTCATCAAGTTCGGCGACCGCACCAAGGACATGCTGAAGGTCGGTGGCGAGAATGTCGCGGCGTCCGAGATCGAGCAGGTGATCGCGGTGGTGCCGGGCGTGCGCGAGGCCGCGGTGGTGGCGAAGAAGCATCCGATGCTGGATGAAGTGCCGGTCGTGTTCATCATTCCGCAGGCCGGCGTCAAGGGCGCACCGGCCGACCTGCATGACACCGTCATGGCCGCCTGCCGCAACGGGCTTGCGGACTTCAAGGTGCCGCGCGAAATTCACTTCGTCGACGACATGCCGCGCTCGACGCTGGAAAAGGTGGCGAAGGCGGAGTTGCGTAAGATGCTGGGGTGAAGTCGTCCGCCGTCATTGCGAACGAAGCGAAGCAATCCATCTCTCCACGCGAGACGGACAGAATGGATTGCTTCGTCGCTTCGCTCCTCGCAATGACGGGAGAGCAGATAACAAAAATCACAGGGGAGCGCGTAATGCCGGAGCTGAGGTCGAATTCTTCGAGGCTTGCTTGCTATTTTGCTGCTGCTTTCATCGCGACATCGCCGATCGGCATCGCGTCAGCCCAAACCGCCGACACGATCCTCTTCAACGGCAAAATCCTCACCGTCGACAAGGATTTCTCCACCCAGCAGGCATTGGCGATTACCGACGGCAAGATCCTCGCCACCGGCACTTCAGCCGCGATGAGGAAGCTCGCCGGCAAAACCGCAAAACTGATCGATCTCGGTGGCCGCACCGTGATTCCGGGCTTCACCGACGGACACATCCACGGCATCCGCGCCGCGCTGACCTTCGGTACCGAAGTGAACTGGATCGGCGTGCCCACGCTGAAGGACGCGCTGGAAAAGATTGCTCAAGCCGCAAAGGCGCAGAAGCCCGGATCCTGGATCGTCGTCGCCGGCGGCTGGACCGAGGAGCAGTTTGCCGAGAAGCGCCGGCCGACACCGGCGGAGGTCGCAGCAGTGGCGCCCGACAATCCCGTCTACATCCAGCATCTCTATGACTGGCTGCTGCTGTCGCCAAAGGCGATGGAGGCGCTGAACATCCGCGACGACAACGATGTGGCGCCCGGCGGCAAGCTCGCGCGCGATGGCGACAACAAGCCCACCGGCATCATCGACGCCGGCGGCGCTGCGCTCGGCAGGATATTTGACAAGCTGCCCAAGCCGACCATGGAACAGCAGATCGACGGCTCCAGGAAATTCTTCCGCGAGATGAACAGCCTCGGCATCACCGGCATCGTCGATGGCGGCGGCGTCAGCATGTATCCGGCGAACTACCAGGCGGTATTCCGGCTGTGGCAGGACAAGCAGCTGACCGTGCGCGTCGCCTATCACCTCTGCGCGCCAAAGCCCGGCAGCGAGCTTGCCGACCTGCAAAACCTGACGCAACTCTCGCCGCCGGGATTTGGCGACGCCATGCTGCACTTCAACGGCCCCGGCGAAATCCTGATCTGGGCCGACTGGACCGACGGCGACATCACGCCCGACGGCAAGGCGAAGCTTGCCGAACTGCTGCGCTGGGCGGCATCAAAGCGCTACACCATTCAGCTGCACTGGAACCCGGACCGCACCGTCCACGACCTGCTCGACGTGGTCGAGGACATCAACAAGGATTTTCCCGTGCGCGACCTGCGCTGGACCGTGCTGCATCTCTACACCGCTTCCGAAGCCAGCTTGAAGCGGATGAAGGCGCTCGGCCTGGTCTGGGGCGTGCAGGATGGGCTCTATTTCGGCGGCGAGCGGCTGCAGAAGGAGGTCGGCGTCGAACAGGCCAAGGCGATGCCGCGGATCGCTACCGCGATGAAGCTCGGGCTCATGGTCGGCGGCGGCACCGACGCGCATCGCGTGTCGTCCTACAATCCCTTCGTGTCGCTGCAATGGTATCTCGACGGCACCACGATCGGCGGCACCAAGACCCGTGGCGACGAGGAAGCGCCCAGCCGCCGCCAGGTGCTGGAGATGTACACCCGCAACACCGCCTTCATGGCAAATGACGACGACAAGCGCGGCACCCTGGAGGCCGGCAAGTTCGCCGACCTCGCGGTGCTGTCGGCGGACTACATGACGGCGCCCGTAAAGGAGATCGGCAAGATCAAATCGGTGCTGACGATGCTCGGCGGCAAGGTGGTGTATGCGGCGCCGCCGTTTGCCGAGGAGCGACGCTAGTGCGTGGTGCGTAGCTGCGTAGGGTGGGCAAAGCGCAGCGTGCCCACCATTCATCGACGACGGTGCCATGAGATGGTGGGCACGTCGCTAACGCTCCTTTGCCCACCCTACGAAGTCCCCCTCAACTCACCTCGAACCTTATCGGCAGCTTCTTCGGGCCGTTCACGAAATAGGCCTGCGTCATCTTCACTTCACCGTCGAGGGCGATCGATTTCAGCCGCGGCAGCAGCTCCTCGAACAGGATGCGCATCTCGAGCTTGGCCAGATATTGCCCGAGGCAGAGATGCGCGCCATAGCCGAAGGCTACGTGGCGGTTCGGCTGGCGGTCGCAGCGGAACTTGTACGGCTCCTCGAACACGTCCTCGTCGCGATTGCCGGACGCGTAGCACAGCATCAGCCAATCGCCCTTTGCAATCTTGCGGCCACCGAGTTCGGTATCCGACGTGGCCGAGCGCATGAAATGCTTCACGGGCGTCATCCAGCGGATCGCCTCGTCGACGAGACCGGGGATCAGCTCGGGATTGGCCTTCACCCTTTCGAATTGCGCGGGGTCTTCCGCCAGCGCCCAGATCGCGCCGGCGGTCGAGGATGACGTGGTGTCGTGGCCGGCGGTGGCGACGATCATGTAGTAGCTGGTCGCGTCATGATCCGGCATGTAGGCGCCGCCGATCTTTGCGTTCGCAATGACGGTGGCGAGATCCTCACGCGGGTTGCGGCGGCGGTCCTCGGTGATGCCGCGGAAATAGGCGCCGAAATCAGCCACCACCGACTGCATCATCCCGGAGAACTGCTCCGCCGTGAGCTGTTCCCTGATCCGCGCCGTGTCGGGATCCTGCGGGCCGAACAGCTCCTGCGTCAGCTTGAGCATGCGCGGCTCGTCCTTCTCGGGCACGCCGAGAATTTCCATGATGACATGCAGGGGATAGCCGAGGGCGACGTCCTCGACGAAATCGCAAGCGCCACCCTTGTCGAGCATGCGCTGCACGGTGGCGCGCGCGATCTCGCGCACGCGCGCCTCGAACTTTCCGAGATTGGCCGGCATGAACCAGCCCTGCGTCAGCGCCCGGTACTTTGGATGATCGGGCGCATCCATCTGCACCAGCGAACGAACCAGATTTGGCCCGCCCGTGATCTTGCGGACGCGCTCTTCCACCGCCCGGTTCGTCAGCGTGGTCGGGCGGTCGGCATTGTGGAACAGCTCGTTCTGGCGGCTGACGGCCTGGATATGCGCATGCTTTGTCACGACCCAGAACGGGTCGAACTTCTCGGGCCTGGCAATGCCGAGCGGATTGTTGGCGCGCAGCCAGCGGTAGCTGTCATGGATGCGGTGGTCGGCATAGGCGGCCGGATTGACGAGCGTGGCCGCAATGTCGGCGGGGATGTTGAGATTCGGACTCGAATCGACGGTCGTATCCATGGTCTCCCCCGCCTGCCTATGCCACCTGCGCAAGGTGTGCAGATGATCAACGATAATTAGGCAGTTGCAAGGCCCACAGCTTGCGTTGAGCGGCTACTCTCTCCGCGTCATTGCGAGCCAACGGGCCGCGCGAATGCGCGCCCGATGACAGGCTCCGCGAAGCAATCCACTTCTCCGCTTGCCGCGAAGATGGATTGCTTCGTCGCTTCAGCGCAAAATTGCTTTGCAATTTTGTCGCGAGCTCCCTTGCGCAAACGCTTCGCGTTTGTCGCAGGCAATGACGGCGGAGATCATGAACGGCGGAGATATTGCGGCGCTCAGTAATACCCGAACGCCACCGGGCGGAAAGCGTGCAGCAGATGCTGGTCGATCTTGTCGCCCATTTCTTCCATCATGCCGAACGCCTTGGCGTGGGTGAACTGCAGCCGGTAGGCGCGCTTCTCGACCAGGGCGGCATAGATGTCCACGATCGTGGTCAGCCGCACGATGTCGCTGATCTGCTTGCCGTTGAGGCCGTTGGGATAGCCGGTGCCGTCGAGGAATTCGTGGTGGTGCAGCACCACGTCGAGCATTTCGGGCGGGAAGCCACCTTGGGCAGCCAGCGCGTCGTAGCCGCGGCGCGGATGCTGGCGCATTTCTTCCATCTCTTCCAGCGTCAGCGGGCCCGGCTTGTCCAGGATCGCCACCGGAATGTACGCCTTGCCGACGTCGTGCAGCAGGGCTGCACGGGCGAGGCGGCGCTGGTCGTCCTCGCGCATGCCGAGATGCTGCGCATAGGCGACGGCAAAGCCGGTGACGAAGAGGCAATGGCGATAGCTGCCGGCGTGATGGCAGCCGACCGTCGTCAGCCATTCCCGTAAGGACGAATGCTTGATCGCCTTGAGAATCTTGTTCTCGGCCTCGACGATGTCGCTGAATTTCAAGGGAACGCCGGCCGGAAGCTTTTCGAAGATCTTGACCATCACGGCATGCGCCGCTTCGACGCCCCTGTTCAGGACCTTGCCGCGATCGGTTTCGTCATATCCGTCGCTGTCCGGAAACGCGGCGCGAATCCGCTGCAGGATACCTTGCGCGTCGAACGGCCGCGCGATGGTGTCGGTGGCGCCGAGCGCCCAGGCCTGCATCGATCCGTGATGCAGCGCGTCAGCCAGCACGAACAGCCGCGGCATTTCGCGGTAGGCCTCGGCGCGCAGCTTGTTGCGCACCAGCTGCACGCTCTCGGCGGAGCGCAAATTGATGTCGACCACGATACCCGCCAGGTCGCGTTCCGGCGCATCGGGAATATCTGACGTCGCGATGGTGTCGACCTGACCGACGGATCGCAGAATGCTGGCGAGTTCGCTGCTTTGATCGCTTCGATCCGAAGCCAGCAGCAGCCGGCGCTTGGTCGAAGTCTTGTTGGCTACCGATGTCATGAAACCCCAGACCCCTCGCGGTGACGACTTGCAACCGAGGCTAGCGGATAAGGAGTTCCTCGGGGCTTAAGAGGGATGCTGAAAGCGAACTACCATAGACGCTAAAATTTTAGAGATCTGGTTCGTGATGCGCTGCACCCGAAACCATCATCATCCGCGCAGGCGGATGATCCAGTACGCCGTGACGGCTGTGAAGATGGCGGGGCCGCGGCGTACTGGATGCCCCGCCTTCGCGGGGCATGACGAGATAGGGGAATAAAACAAATCCGCCGGAGACGTGGCCCCCGGCGGATCGTTCCTTGTCAGCGTGTTACGCTTTACGCCCTCATATTCGCCTTCACCGCCTCTGCCGTGATCGGCAGCGAGCGGATGCGCGCACCGCAGGCGTTGAAGATGGCGTTGCCGAGCGCGGGCGCGATCACCGTCACCGCCGGCTCGCCGACGCCGGTCGGCTTGTCGCCATTGGCGATGACGTTGACGGCCACTTCCGGCGTCTGGCTCATCCGCAAGGGGGTGTAGGTATCGAAGTTGGTCTGCTCGATACCACCATCCTTCAGCGTCGCCTTCTCGTACATGGCGAGCGAAAGGCCCCACAATGCCGCGCCCTCGACCTGGGCGCGGATGTTGTCGGGATGCACCTGCATGCCGACGTCGGTGGCAACGGTCAATTTCTTGACCTTGACCTCGCCGGAGGCTGACACAGCAACATGGGCCACGCACGCGGTCCAGCTTGCGGTTGCCCGCTCCTGCGACGAGACGCAGGCGACGCCCATGCCCTCGCCCTTCGGCAGTTTGGTGGTGCCGTAGCCGGCCATGCCCATCGCCGCCAGCAGCGTGTTGCGCAGGCGCTGCGCACCGCCGTCGTTCTTGCCTTTGCCGTCCAGCAACGCGATGCGGTACTGCGCGGGATCCTGGCCTGCCGCATGAGCGAGTTCGTCGATCATGCTTTCGACCGCCCAGAAGGTCCAGCCCGGAGCCACCGACCGCAACTGCCCCGACGGAGTGGCGTTGTGCGCCATCTCGTTCTTGATCGCGCGGACATTGTGATTGGGCACGGAATAGAAGAAATCCGCGCCGTTCACAGTGAAGGCATCGAGCGGGCCCTTCTTGTCGACCGAAGGCGACAGGAAGTCCGGTATGCCCCACCGCTGGGTCGGCCACGCACTGACCACGTCGTGATTGAGCGCAATCAGCTTGCCGTCGCCATCGAGACCCGCCTTGACCTTCTGGAAGGTCAGCGGGCGCGAATAGTCCATGGTCATGTCGTTTTCGCGGCTGTAGATGACCTTGACCGGCTTGCCGACGGCCTTCGCCGCCTGCACCGCGGGCACCATCATGTCGGCGTCGAGACGCCGGCCGAAGCCGCCGCCCAGCCACATCTGGTGCATCACGACGAACTTGGGATCGATCCCGGCAGCACCCGCCGCGATCGCGCCGGAGCGCGTCGCAAACTGGTTGCCGGAATAGATGTGCAGGATATCGCCCTTGAACTCGGCGGTGGCGTTCATCGGTTCGAGCGGCGCATGGATGTTGATGCTGGTGGTGTATTCGGCCTCCAGCACTTTCGCCGCCGTCCCGAATGCCGCCGCAGTGTCGCCGTCCTTGACGAAGAACTGCCCGGAATCATCAAGCGCCTGCAGCCGCTTCGCTTCGTCGATCAACGACTGGCTCGACAGCTTGGCGTTCGGACCGTTGTCGTAAGTGATCTTCAACGCGTCGGCCGCCTTGCGGGCGTTGGCAAAGGTGTTGGCCACCGCCACCACCCAGCCGGTGGTGCTGCCGGTCTTGTCGTCGAGCGTGATGGCCTTGATGAAGCCCGGCACCTTTTTCGCAGCAGCATCGTCGACCGATTTCACCGTGGCGCCGAAGCGCACCGGCGGCGTGACCACCTTGCCGTAGACCATGCCCGGCAGCATGACGTCGATGCCGTACTTCGCCGTGCCGTTGATCTTCGGAGGGATATCGAGCTGCGGAACCGAGACGCCGACCATCGTGTACTGATCGGGCGTCTTGAGCTTGATCGCCTTGAGTTCATCCGGCGTGAAGGTCTTGGTGATCTTGCCGCTCTTGACGATTTCGGCAAACGTCATCGACTTCTTCGACTTCGGATGCGAGACGGTGGAGTTACGCACCACCAGCTCGCCGGCCGGCACGCCCATCACGGCGGCTGCGGCTTCCGTCAATGCGATACGTCCCGCGGCGCCCGCGCGGCTCATCGCATCGAAGTTCATCATCGTGCTCCAGCTGCCGCCGGTAATCTGCGCGCCGAGCACGGGGTCGTTGAACTTCGGATCGTTGGAGGCAAGCTGGACCCGCATGTCCTTCCAGTTCGAACCGAGCTCTTCGGAAACGATCTGCGCCATGGTCGAGGCGATGTGCTGGCCCATGTCGGCCTTGCCGCAGGTGACGGTCACGAGGCCGTCGGGACCGATCGAGTACCACACGCTGGGTTCGAAAGCGGAAGGCGCGGCCAAAGCCTGATCGATACCTGGAACGGCGGCATAACCGAGCACGAGGCCCGTGGCCGCGGAGCCGACCAGGAACGAACGGCGGCTGAGATCGGTGGATGGGATTTTCACGTGCGTATTCATGTTGCCCTCCGCTCGGTGCCGGCGTTGGAGGCGGTACGCATTTCGGACGCGGCGCGCATGATCGCCTTCTGAATGCGCGAATAGGTCATGCAACGGCACAGATTGCCATCCATATGCGCGACCACTTCGTCCTTGGTCGGGTTGGAATTCTTGGAAAGCAGCGATGCCGCCTGCATGATCTGGCCGGACTGGCAGTAGCCGCATTGCGGGACCTGCTCGAGGATCCAGGCCTTCTGCAAGGGATGATCGCCCTTGGCGGACAGGCCTTCGATGGTGGTGATCTTCTTGCCGAGCGCGTCGCTGACCGAGGTCTGGCAGGAGCGAACGGCTTCGCCGTTGACGTGAACCGTGCAAGCGCCGCAGAGACCTGCGCCGCAGCCGAATTTCGTACCGGTCATCTGCAATTGCTCGCGGATGACCCAGAGCAGCGGCGTATCGTTGGACGCCTCGACGGACATATTCCGTCCGTTAATATTGAGATTAGGCATTGGCGCTTCCCCTTCCGGTGTTGGAGGCCGCTTACGGCGGCATCTCACTTTTGGGTATTGGCTGGCACCCACCGGGTCGATGCCAGTCGGCGCGAAGAATGATACCGAACTTTCCCGGAGGCAATCCAATTTGGAATCGTTCGAAACTATTTTTGACGATCGCAGTTGTGCGCTGCGATAGGGCTATCTCGTCGACACATCGATCAACCTCGTCGCCGCAGACGCATCTTCCGTTTCCGCATTTCCCAACGGCGAACGGATCGCGCTAGGATGGTGCAAGAGCGGAATTAGGCGTCATTGCTTCGGGAAAAACAGGCATGCCGACAATCAATCGTGACGGAGTCCGCATCTACTACGAAGTTCACGGCTCCGGCCCACCGCTGCTGCTGACCCACGGCTATTCGTCGACCAGTGGGATGTGGCAGGGCCAGATCGCAGCCCTGTCGAAGCATCACAAGCTCGTGTTGTGGGACATGCGCGGCCACGGCCAGTCCGGTTACCCCGAGGATACCTCGGCCTATAGCGAGGCGCTGACGGTTGACGACATGGCGGCGCTGCTCGACGCCGTCGGCGCCGAGCAGGCGATCGTCGGCGGGCTCTCGCTCGGCGGCTACATGTCGCTGGCGTTCTACCGCGCCCATCCGGAGCGTGTCCGCGCGCTCCTGATCATCGACACCGGCCCGGGCTTCAAAAAGGACGAGGCCCGCGAGGTCTGGAACAAGCGCGCGCATGATACCGGCGACCGCTTCGAGCGCGAGGGACTGGAGGTTCTGAAATCGGCCAGCCGGGAGCGCTCCAGCGTCACCCATCGCGACGCGTCGGGACTGGCGCGCGCCGCGCGCGGCATGCTCACCCAGCGCGATGCCCGCGTGATCGAATCCCTGCCCGATATCAAGGTGCCGTCGCTGATCGTGGTCGGCGCCGACGACACGCCGTTCCTCGCCGCCTCCGACTACATGGCCGCCAAGATTCCCGGCGCGCAGAAAGTGGTGATCCCGGCTGCCGGCCACGCCGTCAACATCGACCAGCCGCAGGCGTTTATCGATGCCGTGCTGCCGTTCCTCGACGGCCTCGATGCCAAGGCGACGCAGAAAGCCGCATCATGAAAACAGCCGTTGTGGTCCTGGCCCTGATCGCAGGCAGCTTTACGCAAGCTGCCGCGCAAAAACTGCCGCCGATCGGCGGCCCTTACCCTCCGCCTTTCACCGAAACGCTGTCGAACAACACGCCGCTGGCGTTCGGGATGGACGCCGACGAAGCCGCGCGTGCGCTCGGCACCCCGCTGCAGTATGTCAGCGGCCGTCCGGGCAACGAAATCTTCCTCACCTTCCGCAACATCGGCGGCAGCGGATTGTTCTACAAGAAGGACCGGCTGTTTCTGCAGTTCCGCAAGGGCAGGCTCGCCGGCTGGAAGGGCGACTGGGGCCACAACTGGATGTGGCAGTAGCTCTCGGCTCCGCAAATTCACGCAACCGACTTCGTGCGACCCAAAACAAGAAGGGATGACCCGTGGGACAGGATATCAAACTGACGGCTTCGGACGGTTTCAAACTGGGCGGCTATCGCGCCGATGCTTCGGGCACGCCGAAAGCGGCCATCGTGGTGATCCAGGAGATTTTTGGCGTCAATCACCATATCCGCTCGGTGTGCGACCGGCTGGCGGGCGAAGGCTATGTCGCGATTGCGCCGTCGATCTTCGATCGCACCCAGCCGGACTTCCAGTGCGGCTATTCGCCTGACGAGATTGCGACCGCGCGAAAGTTCATCGCCAATCCCGATTGGCCCGCGATGCTGCGGGATACCCAGGCCGCGATCGATGCTGTGAAGGATGTCGGCCCGATCGGCATCATCGGCTTCTGCCTCGGCGGCAGCATCGCCTATGCGGCAGCGACCAAGCTGTCGGGCCTGTCAGCGGCCATCGGCTATTACGGCGGCGCCGTCGTCCGCTTTGCCGATGACAAGCCGCAAGTGCCGACGCAACTGCATTTCGGCGAAAAGGATGCGGGCATTCCGCAGACCGATGTCGAGACCATCAAGGCCAAGCGGCCCGAGGTCGAAGTGCATATCTATCCCGGCGCGCAGCACGGCTTTCACTGCGACGAACGCGCAAGCTACGACAAGGCCAGCGCCGATATCGCCTGGCCACGCAGCCTGGGGTTTTTCGCGAAGCATCTAAAGAGATAAGGCGAACTTCTCCGCCGTCATTCCGGGATGCGCGAAGCGCAGGCCCGGAATCCATAACCACGATCGCGAGTATGGATTCCGGGCTCGTGCTATCGCACGCCCCGGAATGACGAGGCGGCGACAGCCGGAGTATCACTATCAGCGGACGCTTTCGTCCCGCCTCACTCGCCCTTGACGCCGGTTGCCTTCACGACATCGGCCCATTTCTCGGAGTCGCGGCGCAGGACTTTCTCGAACGTTTCCGCCGATCCACCCACCGGCACGAGGCTGAGCGTCTCGATCCCGGCAACGCCCTCGGGCGAGGCGATGATGCGGGCGAGTTCGTCCGAAAGCTTCTTCACGATCTCCTTGGGCGTTGCGGCGGGCACGAACACGCCGAGCCAGCCTTCGATTTCAAAGCCGGGGTAACCGAGTTCGCCCATCGTCGGCACGTCGGGCAACGCGGTCCTGCGCTTCTCGCCGCCCACCGCCAGCGCCCTGAGCTTGCCCGCCTTGATTTGCGCGCTCGCCGTGGTCAGGTCCTGGAACGCCGAGGTAACCGTGTTAGCGAGCAAGTCGTTCGTGAGAGGAGCCGAGCCGCGATAGGGGATATGGGTCATGTCGATATTGGCGGTCTTCTTGAGCAATTCGCCGTAGAGGTGGGACGTCGTGGCGTTGCCGAAGGTGCCATAAGGCTTGCCGGGGTTCGCCTTGGCATAATCGATCAGTTCCTTGACGGACTTGATCGGCTGTTGCTCGGGGACCACCAGAACGATGGTCGACAAGGCGATCTGGGTGACAGGCGCAAGATCCTTGAAGACATCGTAGGGCAGCTTCGCAACAAGGCTCGGCGCCTGAATGATCTGCGTAATGCCAATCAGCACGGTATGACCATCAGGCTGCGCCTTGGCGACGTTGTCGTTGCCGATCACACCGCCGCCGCCCGACTTGTTCTCGACGACGACGGGCTGCTTCCAGGACTCCTGCAATTTGTTGGCAAGCAAACGGGCCAGGACGTCGGTGGCGCCGCCCGCCGGATAGGGCACGACGAAGGTGATGCGCCGGCTCGGGTAGGGATCCGCCGCCGATGCCTGATGCGAAGAGGCACACAAAGCGGTCGCGGCGATGGAAACGAGCAACGCTGCCGCAGTCGCCGCGCGCACCGCGCGAACCGGCAAATGATAGTTCATGGTCATACTCCGGATTGCAGGCACTTAACCGACAAACCGACGCGCCTAGATCTGACGACGCTCTTCTACATCGCTGCATTGCAACTTGGAATAAGGTTTCGGATGCGGACAGCGCATAGCGCTAATTTATCGCAACCAAAGCGGTTCGACACCGATGTACCGGGCGTCAACGAGACTTCCAGACACGTGCGAAGCCGTATGTACGCCACTGCAAGTTAGATGCAGAACCGCTGTGCGAAATGGATGATGAATTTTCTTGGTCAAATGCGCGGCATTTGCCTGACGCAACTGCTCAAGAAAACAGCCCGCTCAGATGACGGATCGATGAAGAGGCGTCACGCCCTAGAACCAGCGCTCGCTGACGAGCACGGTGTCGCCGGGACTGATCGGGCTGCCGGGCGGAACGACGAAGCGCGCCGTTCCCGACGCATCGGTGTGAGTGACCGTGACGCTATCGCGGCGGGCGCGCGGCGAAAAGCCGCCGGCGATCGCCACCGCGCTCTCCACCGTCATGTTGGGTACGTACGGATATTGCCCGGGCGCTGCGACCTCGCCGAGAATGAAGAACGGCCGATACGCCTCGATCTCCACCGCGACCGACGGGTCCCTGATGAAGCCGGCGCGCAGTTTCGCAGCTATCTGCGCCGCCAGTCCCGCCGTGGTCCGGCCGCGCGCCGGCACCGAACCGATCAGCGGCATCGTGATCGAGCCGCCGGCGTCGATCGCGTAGGTGTTGGTTAGGCCTTCCTGGCCATAGACAACGACGCGCAGCTTGTCCCCGGCATCGAGATGATAGGCCGCGTCGTATCGCACCGGCATGGGTTCGACATAGGCCACGGGGGCGGCAATGATAACGGGTGGTGGTGCTGCGCGTGGTGCCGAGGCGAAGGCAGCGCGAAGCGCGCCGATGGCGCCGCCGCCGGACTCGACCACGACCGCCTGCGGCGGCGGGCCGTTAGGCTGGCCATAGGCCATTGAATCGAGATCGCCTTGCGGCGCGACCGCGACCGGCCCGGTCGTGCGCATGCAGCCCGACAGAGCGAGCGCGGTGATGATCGCAGTGATCGGTATTCGAAACGCGCGCACAACCCGCACCGGAGCCATCCCTTAAAGCGAGACAGCTTTAGTCTTGCACCGGGTATGGTTAACAAAGGGTGTTTTGCGATCAGGGGTAGAGCGAATGAGACGCCTCGCCCCGTGCTTGCGGAGCGAGGAAACAAGGAGGCGGCCGATCAGGCGGTCACGCCGACCCCGATCGGGCACGACACGCCGGTGCCGCCCAATCCGCAATAGCCCGCAGGGTTCTTGGCGAGATATTGCTGATGATAGTCCTCGGCGAAATAGAATTCGTCCGATGGCGCGACCTCGGTGGTGATGGTGCCGAGCCCCTTCGCCGCCAGCGCCTCCTGGTACATCGCCTTCGACGCATCGGCGGCCTGGCGCTGCGCATCGCCGAAGGTGTAGATCGCCGAGCGATACTGGGTGCCGACATCGTTGCCCTGGCGCATGCCCTGCGTCGGGTTGTGATTTTCCCAGAACGTCTTCAGGAGCTGCTCGTAGGAGATCTTCTTCGGATCGAACACGACCAGCACCACTTCGGTATGACCGGTGCGGCCCGAACAGACCTCTTCATAGGTCGGATTGGGGGTATGTCCGCCGGCATAGCCGACGGCGGTCGCATGGATGCCGTCACCGAGTTCCCAGAACTTGCGCTCCGCGCCCCAGAAACAGCCGAGGCCGAACACCGCCTGCTCGAGGCCTGCGGGATAGGGCGGCTGCAGCTTGCGGCCGTTGACGAAATGCATGGTGGCGGTCGGTATCGGGCTGGCACGGCCCGGCAGCGCTTCGGCTGCACTCGGCAACGCGGTGGTCTTGCGCATGAACAACATGGAATACCTCCAGGCGGGGACATCGGCGAACGCAACAACGGCGCCGGCCGGTCGGACCTCTATATATGTCTTTACGCCGGATACCGCAGCCCCGTTACGCCGCGCTCCGAGGGCGGGCGGGCCGGGTCAGTCCCGCGAATAGCCGATCAGCGGCTTGCGGGGCCGGAACAGGATCATGAGCAGAATGCCGACCACGCCCAGCACGGCGAAAACCGGCTGATCGAGGAGGACCTTGATCACGCTGTTCCAGAGCCAGGGCGCGGTACCCTCGACCCAGGTCCGGAACGCAAGCTGGCTGGACTGATGAATGTCGTTCCAGAACTGGCCAAACCGGGTGAACCGCAGGGTCTGGTCGGCGACGAAACGGGCGCCGTCATAGACCATGAAGATGAATCCGCCGGCCAGGAGCAGCAGGCCGATTAGCCGGAAAAAACCGCGGATCATGCGTCACCTTATATCTATCGCCCCCAAAAGGCCGTCAGCCAATACCGGGGGCACCCCGGAAATTCAACCTCATCAGCACCTTACGCGCCCATTTCCGCCCTCCTCCCAGCCTTTCGGGGAGGGCGGAAAGCGTTGACGGTGCAGGACTCGCCCTCTATAAGACCCCCAATGGCGGCGGGCGCAATCCCGCCGCCGCTGTTCTTTGAGCAGCGCCGACTTCGGGGGCATTTTGGCTTCCGTCCATGGCATCCTCAAGAACGGCTACGTCAGAACACCCTGGAAAACACAACCAGCGTCGATCACGCAATTTGAACGGCCGGCGCGCTCAAGCCCGACCACCCGAGCGATGACAGCCGAAGGATAGTTGAGAACATGGCCAATACCACTTCCGCCAAAAAGGCGACCCGCAAGATTGCCCGCCGCACCATCGTCAACAAGTCGCGCCGCACGCAGATGCGTGGCGCGGTGCGCACCGTCGAGGAGGCGATCAAGAGCGGCGATCGCGAGGCGGCACTTAAGGCGATGAAGCACGCGGAACCGGAACTGATGCAAGCCGCACAGCGCAACATCATTCACAAGAACAATGCGAGCCGGAAGGTGTCGCGCCTGACGCACGCGATCGCCAAGCTCGCGAAGTGAACTGACAGAAATAGATTTTCGTCAAAAGCCCGGCCTCGCCGGGCTTTTGTTTTTTCGATCATGCTGGCGTGCGAGCATGATCCCGAAAATCCATCTCGCCACGCGCGTGCACCCTGTTGCATTTCGGGTTCACGCTGAACTGCGTGCCCTGGATTGACTGTGACAATTCAATTGTCCCATTGCTGAGCACCGCCTTACGTGTCACATTTCTAACGCCCGTAGTTTTACGAGGTGCCGTTTGTTGCACCAGCGTTGTCGTGCGCATGTGCGAGAAGCTTGAGCGCTACGGCTGGCCGATCCGACGCCAGCTTCTTCTGCCCGCATCACTGCCGCGCTGGGTTACCCTGAAAAACAATTCCGAAAAACTTCGTCTCGCTAATCACTTATCCACATAGCGAGCACAAGCATTTTGAAAACTGGTCCCGGTAACCACGATTGTAACGGTTTCTTAAAAAATTTTGCGAGTGCAGCGAAAACTGTCACGCATGTCGGTGCCGCGCGATTCTGCGCGCGGATTCAAAAACTTGGTGTGGAGTTTCGCAATTGCAGTGTTGCAACACCGTCGAAGAGTCGGGCAGCGACGTCGAATCACGGATTGTCAGAAATCGCGCTTGGTGTATTTGTTACTCGTTCGCGACGTTCAAGGCTCTCCTGACCAGCGCGGTATGAGACCCAAGAGCGGACGTGCAAATCGGCGGCGGTGTGCGCGTTAGCGACGCTTTCCAAGCGAAGCTGAGTTGATAACTCATAGCAATATGAGAGTGGTTGTTCTGTGTCTAAATTTCCCGGCGTGGCGCTCGCGTTCAGCGCGCTCCGGACAAGGGGAATACGACAAGGGGACAAGATGCTTGCCAACGATGCAACGATTTGGAACGCGGAGATCGTGAACGTGTTGAAGACGACAGACTGAGATACGCGGCGGCGCAGCGGTCGGACAAGCGGATGTTCGGTAGCAGCAGACTGGCTTTGAAAACACTGGTGATGTGATTGCTCGCCGCGCGTTCTCGCGGTGAGAGGGGGAGGTACTATGCTTTACGGAATCAACGCGACATTCGGCACGCTCTTTTCCATCGAGACCGCTTCTGAGTCCCTGGACGACGTTTTCGGTCGTCCTCCCACGCGAACTCCGGCTAGACCGGCGAGTACGCGCTGACCTCGCGGTAGCCTCTCACTCCATCCAGCCTTTGATTTAAGCAACGGCGATTCCGCCGAACGCTCGATCCTTGTCTGGTGGCTGAAGCTCCGCGTCGAGGTCACGTCTGGCAGGAAACCTGCAAGGCAACCCGCCAGCCGATTTCCCAAATACCATTACTCTTTCAGAAAAGTTCTCAGGCAATGACAAATATGGAACAGGATCGCTGGTCGCGCGTGAAGGGACGATTGCGGACGAGTGTGGGCGAGGATGTCTACACGAGCTGGTTTGCGCGCATGGACCTGGAAGGCGTGCAGGACGAAAGCGTGCACCTGTCGGTTCCGACCCGGTTCCTCAAGAGCTGGATCCAGGCGCACTATGCCGACCGTGTCCTGACCTGCTGGCAGGCCGAGATGCCGGAAGTGCACCGGATCGATCTCACCGTGCGGACCGCAATGCGCTGCGCCGCGCCCGCCAAGGAAGTCACCGCACCGGCCGATCAACGCCGCACCGAGCAGGCCAATGGCCGGCCCGCGCCGGAATTGCGTGCGACTGCGACGGCGCCGGTATCCGCCAGCCATGATGCCCTCGGCGGCTCGCCGCTCGACCCGCGCCTGACGTTTGCAAGCTTCGTGATCGGCCGCTCCAACACGCTGGCCCATGCAGCCGCGCGCCAGGTCGCCGAAGGACGCCGCGGCGATCCCGTGATGTTCAACCCGCTCTACATTCACGCCGGCGTCGGCCTCGGCAAAACCCACCTGCTGCAGGCGGTGACGTGGGCCGGCAATTCGGGGAGCGAGCGCAAGGTGCTCTATCTCACCGCCGAGAAATTCATGTACGGCTTCGTCGCCGCGCTGAAGACGCAGACGGCGCTGGCATTCAAGGAGGCGCTGCGCGGCATCGACGTGCTCGTGATCGACGATCTGCAGTTCCTGCAGGGCAAATCGACCCAGGCCGAGTTCTGCCACACGCTGAATGCGCTGATCGATGCCGGCCGCCAGGTGGTGATCGCCGCCGACCGCCCGCCGTCCGATCTCGAGAGCCTCGACGATCGCGTGCGCTCGCGGCTGGCGGGTGGCCTCGTCGTGGAGATGGGCTCGCTCGGCGAAGAACTGCGGCTCGGAATCCTGAAGTCGCGCGTGGCGGCTGCACGTGCGCATCACGCAAGCTTCGACGTGCCGGAAGCGGTGCTGGATTATTTGGCGCGCACCATCACCCATAATGGCCGCGACCTCGAAGGCGCCATCAACCGCCTGCTCGCCCACTCCAAGCTGAACAATCAGCCGGTGACGCTGGAAATGGCCGAGCGCGAGGTCCGCGACCTGATCCGTCCGCAGGAACCGAAGCGGATCAAGATCGAGGACATCCAGCGGGTGGTCGCCCGGCAGTACAATGTCAGCCGTTCGGACCTGCTGTCCTCGCGGCGGACCGCCAACGTCGTCCGGCCGCGTCAGGTCGCGATGTATCTGGCGAAGACGCTGACGCTGCGTTCGCTGCCCGAGATCGGCCGCCGGTTCGGCGGACGCGACCACACCACGGTGCTTCACGCCGTGCGCAAGATCGAGGCACTGGTGGCCCGGGATACCGCGCTGTCCGAAGAAGTCGAGTCGCTCAAGCGGCAATTGCAGGAATAGCGGCAACAGGAACAGCACCTGCCTCCTCCCCAACCTCTCCCTCCCCTGCTCCCAGGGGTGGGAGAATTTTTTTCTGCCGCTATTTTCTGCCGCAAAGGTGGGGAACGGGGGGCTGTCTCCCTTGCACCGGCGGGCCATCCGCGCCACCTTGCGGTCCCCCCGGGGGTTTGATCAAATCCGATCCTGATCCGGCTTTTCGGGTTTCCAATGCCGCGGCGCTGCCTTTACGGGCCGCCCGGCTTTTCCATCTCTGGCGGATATTGCAATGAAGGTCACCGTCGAACGCGCGCAACTGCTGAAATCGCTGGGCCACGTCCATCGTGTGGTCGAGCGCCGCAACACCATCCCTATTCTCGGCAACGTGCTGGTCCGCGCCGAAAACGCCAGGCTGTCGCTGAAGGCGACCGACCTCGACCTGGAGGTGACCGAAACGCTGGCGGCGGAAACCGCGACCGGCGGCTCCACCACCGTGCCGGCGCATATGTTTTACGACATCGTCCGCAAACTGCCCGACGGCGCGCAGATCGTGCTGGAAGCCGACGGCGACCGTGCGGTGCTGGCGATCCGCGCCGGCCGCTCGCGCTTCACGCTGCAGACCCTGCCCGAAAGCGACTTTCCGGACCTTGCCGCCGGCGACATGACGCATTCGTTCGCGCTGGCGGCTGCCGACGTCAAGCGCCTGATCGACCGCACGCAGTTTGCGATCTCGACCGAAGAGACCCGCTATTATCTCAACGGCATCTATCTGCACACGGCCGGCAGCGCCAAGGCGGCAACGCTACGCGGGGTAGCGACCGACGGACATCGGCTGGCACAGATCGACCTGCCGCTGCCAAGCGGCGCCACCGGCATGCCGGGCGTGATCGTGCCGCGCAAGACGGTCGGCGAGGTGCAGCGGCTGATCGAGGACAATGAGGCCGAAGTCAAAATCGAACTCTCGCAGGGCAAGATCCGCTTCACCCTCGGCAACGTCGTGCTGACCTCGAAACTGATCGACGGAACCTTCCCGGATTACGGCCGCGTCATTCCGCAGAACAACGACAAGGAACTGATCGTCGACAAGAAGGATTTTGAGGCTGCGGTAGACCGCGTCTCGACCATTTCCAGCGAGCGCGGCCGTGCGGTGAAGCTCGCATTGTCTTCGGGCAAGCTGGTGCTGTCGGTGACCAACCCGGATTCCGGCAGCGCCACCGAGGAACTGGAAGTCGAATACGCCTCCGACGCCCTCGATATCGGCTTCAACTCGCGCTATCTGCTCGACATCGCCGCCCAGATCGAAGGCGAAGTCGCCGTGCTGCGCCTCGCCGATCCCGGCTCGCCGACGCTGGTGCAGGACAAGGAAAATAAAGGCGCGCTCTACGTGCTGATGCCGATGCGGGTGTGAGGCTTCTGGCGACACGCGCACTAACCTTCCCTCTCCCCTTGGGGGAGAGGATGGTGCCTGACAAGAATGCAGCTGTCATACCCGCGAAGGCGGGTATCCAGTAATCGCCAGCGCCAGTGATAAAATCGAGCAGCTCGGCGTACTGAATCATCCGCTCCAGTGCGCAATTGCGCACAAGGCGGATGATGACGACAGAAGTTGCCGCCACTTTTCCGACTCCTCGGCAATGACAACTTGGCATGACCCCTTCCCGCATCCAACGCCTGTCCCTCACGCACTTCCGCAACTATCGCGCGGCGAGCGTGCAGGCGCGTGGGGATGTTGTGGTGCTGGTGGGGCCGAACGGCGCCGGCAAGACCAATTGCCTGGAGGCGATCTCGTTTCTGTCGCCGGGGCGCGGCCTGCGGCGCGCGACGCTGGAGGATGTCGCCGACAATCAGGGCGACGGTTCCTGGGCGGTGTCGGCCGAGGTCGAGGGTGCGCTCGGGCTTGCCACGCTCGGCACCGGTATCGATGCGCCCGCCGCGGAGGCGGCGTCAACCAGCCGGCGCTGCCGGATCGACCGCGAGCCCGTGAACTCGGCAACTGCGTTCGGCGATCACTTGCGCATGGTGTGGCTGACGCCCGCGATGGACGGGCTGTTTCTCGGCGCGGCTTCGGAACGGCGGCGCTTCTTCGACCGGCTGGTGCTGGCGATCGACAGCGAGCATTCCAGCCGCGTCTCCGCGCTGGAGCGCTCGTTGCGCTCGCGCAACCGCCTGCTCGAAGTGCGCAACTATGACGACCATTGGTGCGACGCGATCGAACGCGAAACCGCCGAGCTTGCGGTCGCCGTCGCCGCCACCCGCGGCCAGACGGTGACACGACTGGCGGCGATGCTGCGCGAACGTGGGCAAGCTTCGGCCTTTCCGTCGGCGCAGATCATGCTCGACGGCTGGATGGAAAACGCGCTGGTCAACGAGTCCGGGACGTCAGTGGAGGATCGTTACCGCGAGATCCTGCGCGCCGGCCGCGCGCGCGACGCCGCAGCCGGCCGGACGCTGGATGGTCCCCACCTCACCGATCTGCAGGTGGTCTACGCGCCCAAAAACATGCCGGCGCGCGACGCCTCCACCGGCGAGCAAAAGGCGCTCCTGATCGGGCTGGTGCTGGCCCATGCCACGCTGGTCGCCGAAATGACCGGCATCGTGCCGCTGCTGCTGCTCGACGAGGTCGTGGCGCATCTCGACCCCAACAGGCGCAAGGCGCTGTTCGATGAACTCGCGAAACTCGGCGCGCAGGTCTGGATGACCGGCGCCGACCCCGCCGCGTTCGTCGACATCGGCGCCGGCGGCGAGATTTTCGACGTGGAATCGGGCCAGGTGAGCCGTCGCGGTTGACCCCATATGGGCCCGGTTTGAACCTATTCCTGCGCCGGCGCGACTAGTTTTCGGAAATGGCGTCAGCGACGCCGCGGCCATTGCGGTCCTGCGGCCAATCCGCCAGCAAATACCGGAGACGAAAATGCCTGAGATCGCGCGCGGGATCGTCCCGGCCGGAAAACGCCTGCTGCCGCTGATCTTCCTGCTTGCTGTCGGCGCACCGCTTGCGGCGAAAGCCGACAAAGGCATCGTGGACGTCCGCGCGCTGCCGCGCCTGGAAGGCGCCGTCGAAGATTCCTCGCGCACACAATCCTACAGCATGAGTTACAGCGTTCCGACCGTGGTCGCACTTTCGAGCTCGGCCACCAAAAAGCTGCTCGCCGCCGACGGCTGGATTCAATATGCGCGCCCCCTCGACGAGAAGAGCACCTCCCTGACTTTCAAGAAGGCTCAGCACGGACTGCGCGTTTCGTTCTCGCAAGGCCTCGGGCGGCCCGACCAGTCGGTGGTGAATTACACCGCCGATCGGATCACCGCGAATCTGCCCTTCCCGCTCGATGCGACCGATATCGTGTTCGACCAGAACCGGCCCTATCTCGGCTGCATCGCGCCGCTCGCGCTCGACGCGGCGCTCGATTTCTTCCGCAAGGAGATGGCTGCGATCGGCTGGAAGCCGCTCTCCGCCAGTGATGCGACGGCACGCTGGCCCAATGCGGAGCTCACCGAGACGGTCCAGAACGGCGTCCGCGCCTACTACAGCCATGACGACGGCGATGGCTTCTACCGGCAGCGGCCGATCATGCTGACGCTGCTACGCCGCGACGACGGCAGGACCGGCGTGGAAATCCGGGTCGCGCCGTTCACACTCCCGGAGACGCTGGAGGCCGATTCCGAAATGGCCGGCCTGCCGCGACCAAAACCGACCAGGACCGCGAAGAGTTCCGGCGGTACCGACTCCGTCCGCCGCGAGATGGAGGTCGCCGTCATCGCCGAGCTTCCCGCAACGCTCGCGTTCTATCGCCGCGAACTCGCAAGCCGAAGCTGGGCCGAGGAGACGAGCGGCGCGGTCGTCACGCCTGACCACGTCACCCTGAAATTCTCGTCCGCCGAACAATCGGCGACGCTGACGCTCGGGCGCAAATACGATCTGACCGTCGTCAGTCTCGTCACGCAGGTGAAGGAAGCGACCCTGGCCGCGCGCGCCAGGGCGAAGAAGGAAGCCGACGAGAAGTTCATGAAGGATGCCGCTGTCATGGCCAGGCAGGTGATCGCGGCCGACGAAGTGCGGCGGGTTGCGCAGGCCGCCAATCTGTCGGATGCACCCCTGCGCGCGCTTGCCGACAGCTCGACCCCGGTGCCATTGCCGGAGAACGCGGAAGCAATAAAGTTCGACGGCGCCGACGGCAGGCTCGAATTCAACTCCTCCTCCAGCGTGAGGGCAGTCGCCGCGTTCTACCGCGGCTCGCTGACCTCGCAGGGCTGGAAGGAGAAGCCCTCGATCATCAATCAAACCAATATGGCAGTGATGGAATTTTCCAAGGGCGGCAAGTCGGTGTCCTTAACCGCTATGCAGATGGGTCCCAAAGTAAGAGTCAGCGCCGATGGATCGGGGCTCGTGATGGCAAACGCCAGGATCGCTGCCAAGTCAGGCGCAGCTGGCGCGAAAGAAAGCAACGAACCCGCCAGCAAGGCGACGGACGAGGCGCTCGAAGCCGAAGCCGACTCGGTTTTGCCGGTGCCGAAGCAGCGCACCATGCGCACGATTGGAACCGGAAAGATGCCCGGCAGCGACGCACCGTTCCGCAGGGAGCTCGAGGCCAGCGTTCCCGCCACACTCAATTCGGTGCTGGTCTTCTACCGCAGCGAACTCGGCAAGCGTGGCTGGCAGGAGACCGCGGAAGGCGCCGTCGTGAAGCCGGACCAGGTGCAACTGGCGTTCACCTCGCCCGACGGACCGGCGACGCTGAAACTCGGCCGCCGTAACGGCGAGACTTCCGTCGTTCTCGCGCAGAAATATCCGGCCGCCGCCGCCACGGCGGACGTCGTGCCAAAGCCGGGCCAGTCCAAACTGATGTTCGGCAATCTCGGCACCAGTGAAGCCATGGTCTCGATCAACAAGCAGACGATCAAGGTTGCGGCCGGCGCCGGGGGACCCCGATCGCCAAGACCCCCGATGATCGATCTGCCGCCGGGCAAATACCAGTACGCGCTGAAGATCGCGGGCGGGCAGGCGCGCAATAACCAGATCGAGATCGGCGCCGGCGATACCTGGGGCGTGATGATCGGGCCCGGCGGCGACGTGCTGCCGTTGCAGATGTATTGATGCAGGCCGCTATCGCGGCTTGACCGCAGGCGCCCTCGCCGGGCAACCCGGGATTGCGACAGTCGCCCGCGGCGCCTTCTCCAGCAGGTCCGCGGCGGTCCGCCATTGCTTCGCGCGGCGGGTCTAAAACCGGCCCTCGAGGGTGCAGAATCAAGCTCCGAATCGCGCTTTTTGAAGCTGCCGGAATCGGCCTTTGGAGACCTTGAAAAAGGGTAAAAAATCGCCATCTATTCAATGACTTGTTGACTGAGAGATTGCGCTAGGCGCGATGCCTCTTTCATGGCACAAATAGATCAATCAGCGCCTCATATTGCGCAGCTGATTCGGGACACCCGCGAAGGCCTCACATGACAGAACCTGCCCGGCAGACTCCTGCCGAAACTGAGCATCCCATTCCGGTCGAATATGGCGCGGAATCGATCCGGGTGCTGAAGGGGCTCGACGCCGTGCGCAAGCGGCCGGGCATGTATATCGGCGACACCGATGATGGTTCCGGTCTGCACCACATGGTCTACGAGGTCGTCGACAACGCGATCGACGAAGCGCTCGCGGGCCACGCCACCGCGGTCGAAGTCATCCTCAACGCCGACGGTTCGGTGACGGTGCGCGACGACGGCCGCGGGATTCCGGTCGACATTCACAAGGGCGAAGGCATCTCCGCGGCCGAGGTCATCATGACCCAGTTGCACGCCGGCGGAAAGTTCGACCAGAACTCCTACAAGGTTTCCGGCGGTCTGCACGGCGTCGGCGTCTCCGTCGTCAACGCGCTGTCCAGCAAACTGCAGCTTCGCGTCTGGCGCGACGGCAAGGAGCACTACATCGAATTCGCGCACGGTGATGCGGTCGCCCCGCTCAAGGTCGTCGGCGATGCCAATGGCAAGCGCGGCACCGAAGTGAGCTTCCTTGCATCCACCGAGACTTTCACCAACGTCGAATATGATTTCCCGACGCTGGAGCATCGCCTGCGCGAACTCGCGTTCCTGAATTCCGGCGTCAATATCGTGCTGTCAGACATGCGCCACGCGGTCGAGAAGCGCGAGGCGATGCGTTACGACGGCGGCGTCGAGGAATTCGTCAAATATCTCGACCGCAACAAGAAGGCGATGGTGCCTGCCCCGATCATGGTTCGGGCCGAAATGAACGACATCGGCGTCGAGGCCGCTTTGTGGTGGAACGACAGCTACCATGAGAATGTGCTGTGCTTCACCAACAACATCCCGCAGCGTGACGGTGGCACCCATTTGGCCGGTTTCCGCGGCGCGCTGACACGCCAGGTCAACGGCTATGCCGAGGCCAATGCGAAAAAGGAAAAGATCGCGCTGACCGGCGACGATTGCCGCGAAGGCCTCACCGCCGTGCTTTCGGTAAAGGTGCCGGACCCGAAATTCTCCTCGCAGACCAAGGACAAGCTGGTGTCCTCGGAAGTGCGTCCGGTCGTCGAGAACGTCCTCAACGAGGCGCTTGCCGCGTGGTTCGAGGAGCATCCCGCCGAAGCGAAAGTCATCGTGGGCAAGGTGATCCAGGCCGCCGCCGCGCGCGAAGCCGCCCGCAAGGCGCGCGAACTGACCCGCAAGAGCCCGCTCAGCATTTCCTCGCTGCCCGGCAAGCTCGCCGACTGCCAGGAGAAAGACCCGGCCAAGTCGGAACTGTTCATCGTCGAGGGCGACTCGGCAGGCGGCAGCGCCAAGCAGGGCCGCAACCGCGAATTCCAGGCCGTGCTGCCGCTGCGCGGCAAGATCCTCAATGTCGAGCGCGTCCGCACCGACAAGATGCTGTCAAGCGAGCAGATCGGCACGCTGATCACCGCGCTCGGCACCGGCATCAGCGACGACTTCTCGGCCGACAAGCTGCGCTATCACAAGATCATCGTGATGACGGACGCCGACGTCGACGGCGCCCATATCCGCACGCTGCTGTTGACCTTCTTCTACCGGCAGATGCGCGAACTGATCGACCGCGGCCACCTCTATATCGCGCAGCCGCCGCTCTACAAGGTGACGCGCGGCAAGTCCGAGCAGTACCTGAAAGATGAGCGCGCGCTGGAAGATTATTTGATCTCAACCGGCCTCGATGACTGCGTCTTCAAGCCGGCGTCGGGTTCGGATCGCGCCGGCCGCGACCTGCTGTCGCTGGTGGAAGACGCGCGCATCATTCGCGGCATCCTGAACAATCTGCACAGCCGCTATAACCGCAAGGTGGTCGAGCAGGCGGCGATTGCCGGCGTCCTGAGCCCGAAGATCACCAGCGACGTCGCCACCGCCAATGCCGCCGCCGATTACATCGCCAGGCGCCTCGATGCGCTGGCCGACGAGGTCGAGCGCGGCTGGGTCGGCCGTTTCACCGAAGGCGAGGGCTTCGCCTTCGAGCGCACCATCCGCGGCGTCAAGGACGTCGCCATCATCGACGACGCCCTGCTCGGCTCCGCCGACGCGCGCAAGCTCGACGACTACGCCGTTAAACTTCAGGAGTCCTATCCGAAGACGACCGGAGTGTTGCGCCGCAAGGATGCCGAAACCTCAATTCACGGGCCGGTCAGCCTGTTCGAGGCGGTGACCGACGCCGGCCGCAAGGGCGTGGCGTTGCAGCGCTACAAGGGTCTCGGCGAAATGAACCCCGGCCAGCTCTGGGAAACCACGCTCGACACCAACGAGCGTTCGCTGCTGCAGGTGAAGATCAAGGAGGTCGACGAAGCCGACGATATCTTCACCAAGCTGATGGGTGACGTGGTCGAGCCGCGCCGCGAATTCATCCAGGATAATTCGCTCAGCGCCAATGTCGACGTGTAAGGCAGGACGCGCCCGTGCCGCCCATTCAATACATCGTTGAAGGCGGCCACCGGCTCGCGGGAACCATCGAGCCGTCCGGCAACAAGAACTCTGCGCTGCCGATCATCGCCGCCGCCCTGCTCACCGAGCATCCCGTCACGCTGGAAAACGTGCCGCGCATCCGCGACACCGAAACGCTGGTCGAGCTGATCCGCTCGGTCGGCGCATCCGCCGAATGGACAGCACGCAATACGCTTGCGATCCACGCCAAGGATATCAGCGCCGCCGATCTCGATCCCGAACTCTGCGCGCGGATCCGCGCCTCGATCCTGCTGGCCGGACCGCTGCTCGCCCGCTGCGGCGAGGTGGCGCTGCCGCCGCCCGGCGGCGACGTCATCGGCCGCCGTCGCCTCGACACGCATTTCCTCGCCTTCGAACAGTTGGGCGCCACCGTCACCGCGACGCACCGGTTGGAATTCCGCGCCAGCCGGCTGAAGGGCGCCGACGTGTTCCTCGACGAGCCCAGCGTCACCGCCACCGAAAACGCGCTGGTCGCAGCCGTCGCCGCCCACGGCACCACATTCTTACGCAACGCCGCCTCCGAGCCGCATGTGCAGGACCTCGCGCATTTCCTGGTCGCGCTCGGCGCGAAGATCGAGGGCATCGGCACCAACACCATCATCGTGCACGGTCCGGCGACGCTTGGCGGCACGAGCTATTCGATCCAGCCCGACCATATCGAGGTCGGCTCCCTGATCGGGCTCGCCGCGGTGACGCGCTCGCCGCTGCGCATCGCGAAAGCCGGCGTCGAGCATCTGCGTTCGATCCGGATGGGCTTTGAGCGGCTCGGCATCGTCTGCGGCGTCGAGGGCGACGACCTTGTGGTGCCCTCGGGCCAGACCATGAAGATCCACGACGATTTCGGCGGCCATGTGCCGAAACTCGAAGACCAGCCCTGGCCGGCCTTCCCGGCCGACCTGATGTCGATTGCGATCGTCACCGCCACGCAATGCGACGGCGTGATCCTGATGTTCGAGAAAATGTTCGAGTCGCGGATGTTCTTCGTGGACAAGCTGATCTCGATGGGCGCGCGCATCGTGCTGTGCGATCCGCATCGCGCGATCGTGGCCGGCCCGAGCCGACTGCGCGGCGCGGCGATGATCTCTCCCGACATCCGCGCCGGCATGGCCATGCTGCTGGCGGCGGTGGCTGCCGAGGGCACCAGCACAATCAACAACGCCGACCAGATCGAGCGCGGTTATGAACGCATCGAGGAGCGGCTCAATGCGCTTGGCGCAAAAATCACCCGCGTGCCGGCACGAGACGGTGGCTAGACCCCAGGCGCCGTCACTTTTCTGACCTTCGTCAGTGGTATAGCGTTTTCGAGCGAAGTGGATCCCGGTTCGCGTAGCAATCAAGTTTACGCAGATTGCGTAGACTTATCTGCGGTAGAAAACGCGTCAAAAAAGAATCTAGTCCGTTGCAATGCTCGAAAAAGTCGAAACCAAATCGGTCGCGCCGCCCGCTTCAACAGCGGTGCCCGGACGTCATCTCGCGCTCGAACTCTCCGAGACGCTGAAGTTGGCGGTGCCGATTGCGCTGACGCAGCTTGGGCAGATCGCGATGATGACGACCGACATCGCCCTGATCGGCCGCCTCGGCAGCGAAGCCATGGCGGCCGCCGCGCTGGCGCATACCGTCTTCTTTGTCAGCTTCACCTTCGGCATGGGCCTGGTATCCGCCGTAGCACCCTTGGCTGCGCAGGCATTTGGCGCGCGCAATCCGCATCTGATCCGGCGCTCGCTGCGCGTCGGCATGTGGGCCGCGCTCCTGATGTCGCTGCCGATGATGGCGCTTTCGTTCCGCGGCGAACAGATCCTGCTGATGCTGGGCCAGGCGCCGACGACTGCCCATCTCGCCCAGCAATATCTGTTGGGCCTGACATGGAGCATCCTGCCTGCGCTGTGGTTCATGGCCATCCGCGGCTTCATGAGCGCGGTCAACCGCCCCGAGCCGATCCTGTGGATCACGTTGGCCGCGATTCCGGCCAACGCGGGGCTGGTCTATATGCTGCTGTATGGCGCGGTCGGCCTGCCGGAATTCGGCCTGTTCGGTGTGGGACTTGCGACCTCCATCGTCAATCTCGGCACGTTCCTGGCGGGCCTGTGGTTTGCCACGCGTCGGCGGCCGTTCCGGAAGTATCACGTGCTCGGTCATTTCTGGCGCGTCGACTGGAAGCTGATGCGGCTGATGCGGCAGCTCATCGTCATCGGCGCGCCGATCTCCCTTTCGTTCCTGCTCGAATACGGCCTGTTCGGCGCCGCCGGTCTCTTGATGGGCGTGATCAGCACGACGGCGCTGGCGGCGCACCAGATCGCGCTGCAGGTCGCCGCCATCCTGTACATGGTGCCGTTCGGCATAGGCATGGCCGCCACCGTGCGGGTCGGCCACGCTATCGGCCGTGGCGACGCGGGCGCAGTCCGGCGCGCCGGCTACGTTGCCACCTGGCTCGGCATCGTACTCGTCGCGGTTCTGACGATCGCCGTGATCGTCAGCCGCTTTGGCATTGCAGAGATATTCCTGGGCGAAAGCACCGACGCGACAGCCGAACTCTCCGCGACGCTGCTGCTGGTCGGATCGACCTTCTTCATCGTCGACGCCATCCAGACCGTCGCCGCCGGCTCGTTGCGCGGCATGAACGACACGCGCGTGCCGCTGTTGTTCGCAATCCTCAGCTATTGGCTGATCGGTTTCGCCTGCGCCTGCTGGCTCGGCTTCTGGACGCCGTCAGGCGCCATCGGCGTGTGGATCGGGCTGTCGATCGGAACTGCGGTCTATGCCGTGCTGCTGGTCTTGCGCTTCCGCGGGCTCACGAGCAAGCTTGGCTTCCGATGAAAGTCCGCGAAGTTGCACCTGCCGTCGATGCCGATGCGCTGCTGTCCGGCGCGCAGTTCGCCGACGCCTTCCGAATTGAAATCGGCGATCGCGAGCTCGATGCAAGGCGCGCGGCGGAGCGCATGATGGCGCGTCAGCCGCGATGGGCCGAGGCGCTTTTGTCGTTGCGAAATCTCCTTGTGGCGCCGCTGGGGCTGAAGACGTCGGGTGCAGGCCTTGCCGCGCCGAGAGACATGATCGGGATATTTCCGATCGTCAGCGAAACGCCGGATCGGCTTATCGCCGGCTTCAACGACAGGCATCTGGATTTTCGCGTTGTGGTGGACGTGACCGCGCCGGGCGGTGTCAGGCAGGTCACCGCGACGACGCTAGTGCTGACACACAACTGGCTCGGCCGGACTTATCTCGCAATCATCAAGCCGTTTCACCGGCTGATCGTGCCGGCCCTGCTGCGTCAAGTCGGGGGCTGAGACGCTAGCTAACTGGATCGGCTAACTCTTCGCACCCGCCGCTGTCGTGGCCGCGGTCTCGCACCAGTTGGCACGGCACCGGTCGAGATCGTTCAAATTCTGCCGCATCTGCTCCAGCGAAAACCCGAGCGCGAAAAACCGCTCCGCGACGTCGACGGGCACGCCGCGGATCAGGCCCTCGCTTCGCAGCGAGGCGACTTCCGCGGCATAGGCCTGCAGAGCCGCATCGACGGGCCGAATGTCCACGGCGCCGCTGCCGCTTCGCAGAGATACAGCCGCCGCGCGCATATAGTCGACGATCGCGTTGCTGACATCGGACAGTGGCCGCGCCAGCCTTGCCTGCACATTGGCCGGCAGCGGCACCACGCTGGCGCGCCCGATCATCACGACATCGTGGCGCAGGCGCTGGATGGTGCGCAACAAGGGGCCGGTATCGGGTCCCGACGACAGGTGCGTCGCGCGCTCGCGCTCGGCTTCCAGCCCGGTCGCATGGAGGCTCGCCATCGCCGTGCCGATCCCATCCTGGATACGGTGCAGGGCGTCGTTGTCGAGCCCGCGCGTCAGTCCCGCAAGCAATTCGGCGAATGCGGCAGCCAGCAGTTCCAGGAGCTGCGCTGCATTGATACGGATCTGGCTGACCGCCCGCGACGGCAGCACCAGGAATGAGACCACAAGCCCGGTGAGTGCGCCGACGGCGACCTCGAACAACCGGTCGATCGTGGAATCCAGCGGATTGGCGTGGTTCATGGCCGGGACCAGCAGCACGATCACGGCCGTCACCGTGGCGGCGCTCAGGCTGGGATTGATGGCGCCGATGAAAGCCATCGGCGCCACCGCCAGCACCAGCAGCGCCAGCAAGCCGCCTTCGCCGGAATGCGGGATCAGCATCGCAATGGCGCCGCCATAGACCGCGCCGCCGATCGTTCCGAGCATGTAGTCCCGGGTCGCCTTCAGTGACCGGCCGACGCTCATCTGGGTGACGATGAGCGAGGTCAGCACCGCCCATAGCGGCAGCATCAGATGCAGCGCTCGGGCGATTGCATAGGCCGCGACCGCGGCAACCGCGAGCCTGACCGCCAGCGCCAGTTGCGTCTTGCGGCCGCGGAGCGATCCAAGCATGCGTTTTGCGAAGGCCATCATGCGCCGCATTCCGGAATCTGCACATTGTGCCTGTGCTAGACAACGCCAGGCATGGCTGATGCCCGCGACGGGGAGACGGCTTGAAAGCTCAAGTCCGCCCGCCTACCCTGCCCGGCAAAACGAGGAAACACGATGGCCAACGAAACCGCAACGCTCGCAGCCTATGTCGCCAACCTGAAATTTGCGGACATCCCGCCGGAGGTGCTGGAGCGCGCCAAGGTGCTGACGCTGGATTTCCTCGGCAGCGCGATCCGGGCCCGGCGCGATGCAGAATCCACCCCCTCGCTGCTTGGAATGTTGGAAGCGCTGGCGCTCGACGGCAAGGGCGAGGCCACCGTGTTCGGCGACAGCAAAACCTGGACGCCCGCGGTCGCCGCCCTCCTTAACGGCGCGCTCGGCCATTCCCTTGATTTCGACGACACGCATGCCGACTCCTCGCTGCACCCGAGCGCCCCCGTGGTGCCGGCGGCGTTCGCGGTCGGCGAGATGGTCGGCGCCTCCGGTCGCGACGTCCTGACTGCGATCGTTGCCGGCTATGAAGTGTGCTGCCGGCTCGGCAACGCGCTCGATCCGACCTCGCATTATGCGCGCGGCTTCCATCCGACCGCGACGGCGGGAACCTATGGCGCGGCGGCGGCGGCGGGCAAATTGTTCGGCCTGTCGAAGGACCAGATCATATCCGCGTTCGGCGTGTCCGGCAGCCAGGCCGCGGGCTCGCTGCAGTTTTTGGTCAACGGCGCTTGGAACAAGCGTTACCAGGTCGGGGCGGCTGCGATGAACGGCGTCATCGCAGCGACGCTGGCGCGCAACGATTTTGTCGGCTCGACCGAATCCGTCGAGGGCAAGCATGGCCTCCTCGTCGGCTACAGCGACGACGCGCATCCCGACAAGGCTGTTGCCGGCCTCGGCAAGATCTATGAGACGCTGAAGATCGGCGTAAAGCCGTATCCGAGCTGCCGCTATACCCATGCGGCGCTGGATGCGCTGATCGCGATGCGGCGGGAGCACAATCTGACGCCGGACCAGATAAAGCGCGTCGAGATCGGCCTGCACCGCAACGGCATCACGCTGACCGGCGACGCCGCCACCAAGCGGCACCCGACCTCGATCGTCGGCGGACAGTTTTCGATGTTCTTCACCGGCGCGCTGGCGCTCGACCAGGGCAGCTTCGGCTGGGATGATTACGACCGGCTCGGCGACGCCGCGGTCAACGCGCTCGCCGACAAGTTCGATGTGGTGCAGGACGATCGCCTCGAGATCGGCCGCACCCACCCCTTCGGCGCGCGCGTCTCCATCACCACCGACGACGGCGTGCATGAGCGGCTCTATGCCGATCCCTCCGGCGAGCCGAATTCGTTTCCGGACGCGCAGGCGATGCAGCAAAAATTCCTCACGCTCGCCCGCCCCGTGCTGAACGGCCGCGCCGACCAGCTCGCCGACGCGATCCTTTCCCTCGAGAGATTTGATCGCGTCGAGAAGGCCACGCAGTTGGGGCGGCAGTGACCTCGGATTGAAGTACATAGCCCGGATGGAGCGAAGCGCAATCCGGGATCAGACCATCCGCTGACATACCGCCCCCGGATTTCGCTTCGCTCCATCCGGGCTACGCGTCAATTGCTGACTGCCAGCTTTCCTTTGCTCCCCGTCGCCGCCACCACATCGCGCACGAGGTCGAACACGCCGTCGGCTTGCGGCGGCCAGTTCGGCGAACGGCCGAGCCGGACGATGACGAGCCGCTCGGAGGGCACGATGATGACGTATTGCCCGACCGTGCCCTTGGCAAAGAACGCATCGCGCGGCCAGCCGCGCTCGGTGCGGTAGGTCGCGCCAAAACTGTCGCCGAGATTGGTCCAGAAGCCCGCGCCCTGGCCGACCCACGCGTTCAGCGTCGGTGTCGCCGAATATTTCACCCAGCCTTCGGGGAGGATGCGTTTTCCGCCGGCCGTGCCGTCATTGAGATAGAGCTGGCCAAAGCGCCCCCAGTCGCGCGCGCTCGCCAGCAACTGGCTCGATCCTTCCGCATTGCCCGATGCGTCGAATTCGAGCGTCACGTTGTGCATGCCGAGCGGGTCGAACAATTCCTGCCGCGCGAAGCGCATCATTTTGGACGCGCTGCCGCCCGAAGCCTGACGGATCACGTGACTGAGGATGACGGTGTTGCCGTCGTGATAATTCCATGCGGTGCCCGGCGTTGACTCCAGCGGCATGCTCTCCGCATAGGCCGCCATATCGGGTTCCATGAACTTCATCCGGTTGACAGGCTCCAGCGCGGACGCCAGCGACGCCTGCAACGAGCTGCCGAGCGCCAGTCCTGCCGTGTGGCGGATCAGATGATCGAGCGTGATGGCCCGCCTTGGATCGCCGGTGCCCTGCCAGGTCACAATCGGCACCGGCTCGTGCAGGTTCAGCGCCCCCTTGCGCACGAGGATGCCGGCGAGCGCCGAGATGACCGATTTGGTGGCGGAGAATCCGAGCAGCGGCGTATCGATGCTGATACCGTCGGCATAACGCTCGGCAACGACGCGCCCGTCCTTCATGACCACGATCGCCCGCGTGTGGCGAGGCGTCGACTTGTCCGGCTCGGCAAAGGCGCGGTCGAGCGCGGTAGCCAGTTGCGGCGTTTGCGGCGCGACGATCGAGGGGCCGGCGATGTCAGGCAGCAGCGCCGCCTTTGCATCGGGCGCTGGCACCGAAATGTCGGCGACTGCACCGCCGTGATCGAGATAGCAGCCGAGACCTTCGCCGCGGTAGACGGCGTGGCTTCGGCCCAGGCCGAACAGCGTCACCGTGACGTCCTTGCGCGCGCGATCGACGCGATAGTCGAGCGCCCAGGAGATCAGCCCGACGCCCGGCATCACCGAAGTGGTCTCGGCGAACACGCGCGCGGGGTCGAGGCCGGAGGCGAAGGTCTCGGTGCAGACCACGTTGGCGACGAAGCCGGTCGCGACTTTTGGCACGTCGCGGGCGCGGGCGGCCGTTAGCGCGAGCACGCTCAGCGCAGTGGTGCTGGCGAGGATGAGGATGAGATTTCGTCGTTTCACAGGGGGCCTCCGGCATGACGCATCAGCGCGTGCCGGACACGATGGCGAAGCGGCCACCGCCTGCTCGCCGGATTTGGAATTCGCGCTGGCCGAAAAGCTCGACGCACCTCGCCGATTTCAGAATTATTCAACAATAACTATTGGATGAATATCAGGCCGCCGTTGCCTTGAGCCGGCGATATTCGGTCGGCGTGACGCCGGTGGTCGCCTTGAAGGCGCGATTGAAGGGCCCAAGCGACTGGAAGCCGGCATCCATCGCAATCGTAATCACAGGCACTTCGGCCTGGCTCGGATCGGCGAGCGCGGCCTTGGCTTCGGCGATCCGGTGCTCGTTGAGAAAGACATTGAAATTGCGGTAGCCGAGCCGCTGGTTGATCAGCCGCCGCAATCTGTACTCGGGAATGGAAAGTTTTGTCGCCAGCGTGCCGATGCTGACATTGTCGTGCCGGTAGATCCGCTCATCCGCCATCAACCGCATCAGCGCGCCGACCAGCTTTTGATCCGCCGTGCCCTGCTCCTGCGCCGCGACCGCCTCGCTCGCGACGTTGGCCGCAGGCGCCGCAAACAGTTCGGCGCCATCGACGCGCATCATCGCATAGCTGATCGCGGCAACGATCAGGACCAGCACAGCGCTGTTGATGGCATTCGCGACGTCCGAGGCGCCATTGCTGGAGATCGCGATCTGCGAAATCGCGTTCATGCAGCCGTAAAGCGCCGCGGCGCCGACGATGAAGACCCGGGCGCGGCGGCGGCCTTCGACGAGGTCGGCCGACCAGGAGGCGAGTGTTTGCCCGACCGCGAGCAGAATAAAGCCGAGCGCGAGCACATTGATCGCGATGATGGAAATCCGCGCGTTGCCGCTGGGCGCGATCCACATGCAATTGACGAAGCTGAACGCCGCCACCGCCGCCCAGATCAATGCATGCCACCAGCGCAATTTGATGGAATCATCGAACAGCGCGCGTGTGAACAGCCAGAGCACCACGACATTGCCGGTCGACAGCGCGATCAGCGGCGCATGCGCGACCGAAATCGGCGTGGTCGCGCCGATTCCTGAGGTCACGGCATGCGCGGCCGAGCCCAGCGCAAGCGCGATCGCCAGCCGCCCGGTGACGACGTTGCGAAAATCGCGCAACAGCGATGCTGACAGCACCAGCAGCAGGGCCACCGTGCCGGCGCGCAAGGCAAGGTCGAGGGCAAAAAGCGACATCAATTTTGGCTGCTCCACGTCTCCCGCCGCGTCACCCATAATTCAACGGCATGGCTGAGTAACATCGTCTCGCCCTCCGGCTGCGCGCCGAGCCGCCGCGCTACGGCTTGAGAGGCCGTGTTCTCGCGATCGATGCAGTGGATGATCCTGTCCAATTCGAACGTCGCAAACGACCAGTCGATCGCGGCCCGCGCCGCTTCGACGGCATAGCCCTTGCCACGGAATTCCGTTGCCACACCCCAGCCGACCTCAAACCCCGGCCAGACCGGCGGATAGAAAGGGCCGACGCGTCCGACGAACGTGCCGCTTGCCTTCTCTTCGACCACGAACATGCCGAAGCCATGCAGCACCCAATGTCCCGCCATGATCGCGGCGTTGCGCCAGCCGGCCATCGGCTCCGTCACAGGCTTGCGGTCCGCGGTAATGAAGCGCGCGCTGAGGGGATCGCCGAGCATCATTGTGTTCGCAGTAACGTCCGAGGCGCGCCATTGCCGGAGGATGAGACGCTCGGTCTCGATCCCCGGCCAGTCCGGCTGCGGCAGCGTGGCACCCTTCTTCAGCGACGGCATCACTCTTTTGTCATCCTCCGGGGAGCGTCACAGGACGCATCTTATAATGCATGCTAAGCTCGCGGCAAAACTTGGAGTGCAGGAAAATGAGCTGGCAACCCTCCAACGATCCCGTGCTCGGCGATCCCAAAACCTGCGATGCGCTCGAGCTCATCATCGTGCCCCGCACCCGCGATCTCGGCGATGGATTTGCGGTGCGCCGCGCGCTGCCGCATGGCAAGCGGCAGATGGTCGGGCCCTTCATCTTCTTCGATCATTTCGGGCCGATGCAGTTCATCGCCGGCAAGGGCATGGACGTGCGCCCGCATCCGCATATCGGGCTTGCCACCGTGACCTATCTGTTCGACGGCTCGATCATGCATCGCGACAGCGAGGGTAACATCCAGGAGATCCAGCCCGGCGCGATGAACCTGATGACCGCCGGGCGCGGCATCGCGCATTCCGAACGCACGCCCGACGTGCAGCGCCGCGACGGCCAGAAGATGCTGGGCCTGCAGAGCTGGATCGCGCTGCCGGCGGGTTCGGAAGAGATCGCGCCGTCGTTCCAGCACTATGCCGCCGAAGCGCTGCCGACCGTGAAGGAGAGCGGCTTCACCGCGCGCATCATCGCCGGCAATGGCTTTGGCGTGAAATCGCCGGTCAGCATGGTGTCGCCGTGGTTCTATGCCGAAGTGACGGCGCAGGCCGAAACCAGCGTACCGCTCGATCCTGACCATGAGGAGCGCGCGATCTATCTGGTCGATGGCGAGGTCGAGATTGCAGGCGAGCGCTATGAGGGGCCGCGCCTCCTGATATTCCGGCCGGGCGACCGCATCACCGTGAAAGCCGTGCGGCCGACACGGATGATGTTCCTGGGCGGCGACGCGCTGGAGGGGCCGCGGCATATCTGGTGGAATTTCGTCTCCTCCAGCAAGGAGCGAATCGAGCAGGCCAAACAGGACTGGAAAACCGGCCGGTTTGCGGCTGTCCCGCAGGAACATGAGTTCATTCCGCTGCCGGAGTGAGCTATTGCTGCGTTTTCCAATTTGCGCCCTCGCGCCTACGCGAGGACGCCTGACCGAAAGCCCGACCTGATGAACGCGATGCTCGCCAGCGATTTGCCCCTGCCACGGATCGGCCGCGGCAAGGTGCGCGATATCTATGCCGTCGGCGACGACCGCGTGCTGCTGCTCACCACCGACCGCATCAGCGCGTTCGACGTCGTGATGGCCGAGACCATCCCGATGAAGGGCACCGTGCTGACCCAGATCAGCGCGTGGTGGTTCCGGCAGCTCGAAGGCGTGGTGCCGCATCACATGATCAGCGCCGATGCCGACGAGATCATCCGCAAGGTACCCTCGCTGAAAGATCACCGCGACGATATTCTCGGCCGCGCGATGCTGTGCCGGCGCACCACCGTATTCCCGGTGGAATGCGTGATCCGCGGCTACATCTCCGGCTCGGCCTGGAAGGAGTATTCGGCATCCGGCACGCTGGCCGGCGAGGAGCTGAAAGATGGCCTCGTCGAAAGCGAGAAGCTCGACGCGCCGATCTTCAGCCCGGCCACCAAGGCCGAGACCGGTCATGACGAAAACATCACGATTGCGCGCGTGCGCGAGCTGCTGGGCAACGACGTCGCCGAGAAGCTCGAGAGCATGGCGCGCACGGTCTATAATTTCGGCGAGCGGATCAGCCGCCATCAGGGCATCATCATCGCCGACACCAAGTTCGAGTTCGGCCGCGCGGCGGACGGCCGCATCATCCTGATCGACGAGGTGATGACGCCTGACAGTTCGCGGTTCTGGGCCGCCGACGTCTACAAGCCCGGCCGGCCGCAACCCTCCTTCGACAAGCAGCCGCTGCGCGACTATCTCGACGCCGAGCGCCGCGCCGGCCGCTGGAACGGCGACGCCCCGCCCCCGCCGCTGCCGGACAGCGTGGTGGACGCGACGAGCAAGCGGTATCTCGAGGCGTATCGGCGCGTGACGGGGAGTGAGCTGCAAATCTAGCCCCGTTATTGCGAGCGCAGCGAAGCAATCCATGCCTCAACGTGGGGATAGATCGATTGCTTCGCTTCGCTCGCAATGACGGTGCGGCGCCGTCGGCGACGACTCCTGGATTGCTTCAGCCTGTCATCTGATGCGAGTATCCGCGTCAGAAAAACAACAGGGAGCGCTCCATGACCGAGACCGACACAGTGCTCGTCGAACGCGATGGTCCCATCACCGTCGTTTCCATTAACCGCCCACATTGCCGCAACGCCGTCGACGGCGCGACGGCGCGCAAACTGTATGATGCTTTTCTTGCGTTCGATGCCGACGAAAGCGCGTCCGTCGCCGTGTTCACCGGCACCGGCGGTTATTTCTGCGCGGGCGCCGACCTGAAGGCGGTGGCGGCGGGCGATCCCAACAAAAAGCGGGAGCTTGGCGGCCACGATTCGATCGCGCCGATGGGGCCGAGCCGGCTGCGGCTATCAAAGCCGGTGATTGCCGCAGTGGAAGGATTTGCGGTGGCCGGCGGGATGGAGCTGGCGCTGTGGGCGGATATGCGCGTGGTTGCCGAGGACGCCACCTTTGGCATCTTCTGCCGCCGCTTCGGCGTGCCGCTGATCGATCTCGGCACCATCCGCCTGCCGCGGCTGATCGGCCATTCCCAGGCGATCGATCTGATTCTCACCGGCCGGCCGGTCGGCGCACAGGAGGCGCTGCGCATGGGGCTGGCCAATCGCGTCGTCGGCCGGGGCGAGGCCACTGCGCAGGCGATCGCGCTGGCGCGGGAGATCGCGCGCTTCCCGCAAAAATGCCTGCGCGCCGACCGGCTGTCGGCGCTGCGGCAATGGGATCTTTCCGAGGATGAGGCGATCGCCAACGAGATGCGCGGCGGGCTGGAGGTGATCGGATCGGGCGAAACGCTGTCGGGCGCGACACGGTTTGCCTCCGGCGTCGGACGCCACGGCGCGTTCGGCGGCGAGAGGGGGACCGATTGACGCCGCGCAGCCATATACGTCCTTTGAGAGCCCGGTTGTCACGAAGATTGTTGTTGTCGTCGCACACCGCCCTCGTCTACGACTAACGTGCGGAATTTTGGGGCTTTTTTCGCGTGATTAGTCGATCAAGTTATTTCGGCTCGCGGGCGAAGCGGGCCATTAATGATGTTCTTGGTGGGAGCGCGGCGAGCGTCCTCGGCATTACATTCGGCCTGTCCTATGCGTTGCTGATCTTCGCGGGGCCGCTGTCGCCGTATTTGTCCTATGGTATCGCGGCAACCTTCATCAGCTCTGCCGTGATTGCGACCGTCATCGCGCTTGGCAGTTCCCTGTCATTTGCGGTCGCCGGCCCCGACAGTTCCACCGCGGCAGTGACTGGAATTCTGGCCGCATCGCTGGTCGAGCGCATCATCGCAGCCGATCCGTCGGCGCCGCTGCTCACGCCTGTCCTGATCACGCTCGGCCTCTCGACCATCGTCACCGGCACGGTGCTGTGCGGCCTCGGCCTGACCCGGATGGGCCGCGCCATCCGCTACGTCCCCTACCCCGTCGTCGGCGGTTTCCTGGGCGCGACCGGGCTTCTGATCGTGTTGGGCGCGATCCGCGTGATCACCGATCATCCGGCACAATTCAGCTCGCTACCTCAGTTCGCCAATACCGTCACAATATCGGAACTGGCCGCAGCCTGCGCGATGGCGCTGGTGCTGTATTTGACCTGGCACCGTTCGCGCGGCCCGTTCGGCCTGCCGATCATCCTGATCGGCGGCGTGATCGTGGCGCATCTGGCCTTCTGGATCATCGGCATCTCGCCGGAACAGGCCCGCGCGACCGGCTGGACCTTCGGGCCTCCGCCGCCGTCGGCGTTCATGCTGCCTTGGCATGCGGATGCGCTTGCCCACTATCCCTGGACCGCGGTGCCGGACCTGCTCGGCAATCTGATTGCAGTGGTCTTCGTTACAGCGGCCAGTACGCTGTTCAACACCACCGGCGTCGAGATCGCGGCGCATCGCGAAGCCAATCTGGAACGCGAACTCAACGTCACCGGCTTTGCCAATATCCTGGCCGGGGCGCTGGCCGGCTATGCCGGCTGCATTTCGGTAAGCCGCACCATCCTGAATTTCAGCAGCGGCGGCAGGGGCCGGCTGTCCGGCCTGACGGCCGCGGCCCTCTCGCTGCTGATGCTGGCGATTGCGCCCGAGCTGCTCGGCTACATGCCAAAATTCGTGCTTGGCGGGCTCCTGCTCTATCTGGGCGCGGACCAACTGCACAAATGGATTATCGAGTCGCGCAAGCGCCTGACCAGGACCGAATATGCGTCGCTGCTGGTGATCATCGTGATCGTCGTTCAATGGGGCTTCGTGCCGGGCATCCTGATCGGGATCATCTTCGGCTGCGCGACCTTTGCGCTCAGCGCGGCGCGGATCGCGGCGATCAAATTCAGCTTTGACGGATCGGAGTATCGCAGCTCGCTGGACCGCTCGCGCAACGACCAGAAAGTGTTGCTGGCCCATGGCGGCAAGATCCAGGGGCTGAACCTGCAGAGCTATCTATTCTTCGGCTCCGCCAACCGACTCTACCAGCACGTCAAGGCGCTGCTGCGGGATCAGCCGGAATGCCGTTATCTGCTGTTCGACTTCAAGCTCGTCACCGGCATCGATTCGTCGGCGGCGTACAGCTTTGCCCAGATCAAGCGCAGCGCGCACGATCTCGGCGTCCATCTGGTGTTGGTGCATCTGTCCGCCACCGCCGATAAAGTGCTGCGCTCGAGCGACTTCGTCACGGACGGTGTCACCACGATCGACGAACTCGACCATGCGCTGGAATGGTGTGAGAACGAGATCATCATGCAGCATCAGGGGCTCGCGCAGGAAGCGGCCAGTCTGCGCGAATGGTTCACCCAGATCCTCGACAGCGAGGACGACGCGGATGAGCTGATCCGCCGCTGCCAGCGCATCGAAGTCGAGGCTGCCGACATCATCGTGCGCGCCGGCGATGCCGCCGATTCCATGCATTTCATTCTCGACGGACGCGTCGGCATCATGGTGCCGGCCGGCGATGGCCGCACCACGCGGGTGCGCAGCCTCGGCCGCTACACCACGATCGGCGAGATGGGCCTCGTCTCGCACGCGCCGCGCAGCGCGACGATCCAGGCCGAGGTCGCCAGCGTGCTCTATGTGTTGAACACGCATCAATTCGAGGCAATCAAGACCGATGTCCCCGAGTTGGGCCAAAAGCTCCTGACTTACTTTGTCTCCGTGATGGCGGAGCGGCTCTCCTTCGCGAACCGCACCATCGCGGTGCTGCGAAGGTAGAGTGTAGGGCGGGCAAAGCGCAGCGTGCCCACCACGTCTGGTACGGACGAAGGCGGTGGGCACGCTTCGCTTTGCCCACCCTACGAGACTCCATCCGGGCTACGGGTGAAAGCTACACCCCCGCCATCATCACGTATTTGATCTCGACATATTCCTCCATGCCGTGATGCGAGCCTTCGCGGCCAAGGCCCGACTCCTTCACGCCGCCGAACGGTGCCACTTCCGTCGTGATCAGCCCGGTGTTGACGCCCACCATGCCGGACTCCAGCGCTTCGGCAACGCGCCAGACGCGGCCGAGATCGCGGGAATAGAAGTAGGAGGCGAGCCCGAACGGCGAGTTGTTGCACATCGCGATCACTTCGGCCTCGTCCTTAAAGCGGAACACCGGCGCCAGCGGACCGAACGTTTCTTCATGCGCGACCAGCGCGTCCGGCTTCACGTTCGAAAGCACCGTCGGCTCGAAGAAGCTGCCGCCGAGCGCGTGGCGCTTGCCGCCGGTGACGATTTTCGCGCCGCCCTTGACCGCGTCCGCAATGTGCTTCTCGACCTTGTCGATCGCTTCCATGTTGATCAGGGGGCCCTGCACCACGCCCGCTTCAGTGCCGTCGCCGATCTTCATTGCCGCGACCTTCTTCGAGAGTTTTTCGACGAACTGGTCGTAGATCTTGTCCTGGGCGTAGAGACGGTTGGCGCAGACACAGGTCTGGCCCATGTTGCGGTACTTCGAGACGATGGCGCCTTCGACCGCCGCATCGATATCGGCGTCGTCGAACACCACGAACGGCGCGTTGCCGCCGAGCTCGAGGCCGAGCTTTTTCACGCCGACGGCGGCCTGCTGATACAGGATCTTGCCGACCTCGGTTGAGCCGGTGAAGCCTATGAAGCGCACCGCGGGATGTTCGCACAAGACCTTGCCGATCGCCGACGAGTTGCCGGTGAGAATGTTGAACACGCCCTTCGGCACGCCGGCTTTTTCGGCGAGCGCGACCAGCGCCAGCGCGGTCAGCGGCGTTTCATTGGCGGGCTTGAGGACCACCGTGCAGCCGGCCGCGAGCGCCGGCGATACTTTGCGGGTGATCATCGAGCAGGGGAAATTCCACGGCGTGATGGCGCCGCAGACGCCGATCGGCTGCTTGATCGCAAGCAGGCGCGCATCCGGCCGCTGCGTCGGAATGGTTTCGCCGTAGACGCGGCGGGCTTCCTCGGCGAAAAATTCGACATAGGCGCCGCCGATATCGACTTCACCGAGCGCTTCGGCCAGCGGCTTGCCCTGCTCTGACGTCAGGATCAGCGCGAGGTCCTCGCGGTTGGCGATGATCAGGTCGAACCACTTACGCAGGATGTTGGAGCGCTGTTTGGCGGTGAGCTTGGCCCAGGCCGGGAAGGCGCGTTCGGCGGCTTCGACGGCTTGCGTGGCTTCGGCCGTGCTCATGGCCGGCACTTTTGCGAGCTCCACGCCATTGACCGGATTGGTGACCGGACGCGACGGCGTGCCGACCCAGGCGCCGTCGATGTAGCAGCGGTCGCGCAGCAGCGAGGGATCCTTGAGGCGATCGTGCAGCGAGGGGGTGGAAGCTTGGGCGCGAGCGGCGACGGGCGGGTTCATGGCGTACTCCTCGGATTTTCTTGGGATATTGGTCCGAGTATAGGCCTGTATCGGCAGCAATGCACCGCCCGCTGAGGCAACCCTGCGTCAACCAATTTTGAGGTCAGGCCGCGCCGCTCATATAGGTTTCGCGGCGGCCGATCATGCGTTGCGCGGCGGCCTTGGCGTCGGCCTTCGAGGAGGTCGCGCACGTCCGGTATTCGAGGTCGGGCAGCTTGGCGGGCTCGCGGCGGCCGAACCAGGATTTGGAACCGATCGGCAAAAGCGCCAAAGCCTGGGCGACGTTATCGACCGCCTCGAACGAGTGCAGCGCGCCGGTGCCGGCGTAGCGGACCTCGTAAATACCGGGCGAGATCGGGGCCTCGATATTTTCGCCACGCCCGGGACGGGGATAGCGCTTCCATTCACTCCAGGTCGAAATCATTGCGCACCTTCGCGACAGGCGGAAATTAAGACATTTTTCGTCAATTGAGCCAGCCAACGAGCAACGTTTGTGCTGGAATCTGAATGCTTTACTGCAAAAAATCGGCGACGGGAATCATGGCGAAATCACGTTATCGTGGATGGTTAAGCCGGTCACCGACCGAGCGGATCGTCCACCGCGGATTGTGGCGAGGTGTTGCAGTTTGGTGCCGCCCATACCGCGCCACCGCTGCCCACGCGGCTCGCCCATCACGACATCGCGACATCGGCGGTGCCCATCCGCGGCCGCTTGCGGGATCGCACGGCCGGGAGGAAGATCGCGCCACTCCATAAAAATCATAGCGGGAGGCGACCCATGCAAAGCAAAGCCCAGATCGATCAGATTCTGCGTCAGAAATGCGAGGCCAAGGAGATTCCCGGCGTGGTCGCGATGGCGGCGACCGGCAGCGAGGTGATTTATCAAGGCGCGTTCGGCAAACGCGACCTCGGCAAGGACGATCCGATGACCGCCGACAGCGTGTTCTGGATCGCCTCCATGACCAAGGCCATCACGAGCGCGGCGGGCATGCAGCTCGTCGAACAAGGCAAGCTCTCGCTCGACGAGCCGATCGGCAAACTGCTGCCCGATCTCGCCAACCCGCAGGTGCTGGAAGGTTTTGACGCCCGCGGCGAGCCAAAACTGCGTCCCGCCACGAAGCCGATCACGCTGCGTCACCTCATGACCCACACTGCGGGCTTCTGCTACGACGTGTGGAACGGCGACATGGGGAAATACCAGGAGAAGACCGGAACCCCGAACATCTTCAGCTGCCAGAACGCCGCGCTGAAGGGGCCGATCATGTCCGAGCCCGGCACGCGCTGGGAATATGGCATCAATATCGATTTCGTCGGCAAGGCGGTGGAAGCCGCGAGCGGCAAGCGGCTCGACGCTTACCTGCGCGACCATATGTTCGCGCCACTCGGCATGAACGACATCGGCTTCAAGATCACGGACTCCCAGCGCCAGCGGCTGGTCGGCATGCATGCGCGCGGCGAGGATGGCGCGCTGGCGCCGATCCCGTTCGAGCTGGAACAGAATCCGGAGTTCCACATGGGTGGCGGCGGCCTCTACGGCACGGCAGCCGACTACATCAAGTTCACCCAGATGATCCTCAACAAGGGCCGCGGCAACGGCAACCAGTTGCTGAAGCCCGAGACCGTGGCGCTGATGGGCCAGAACCACATCGGCGATCTCACCATCGGCAAGATGCCCACGATGGCGCCCATGTACACCAACGATGTCGATCTCTATCCGGATATCGTGAAGAAGTGGGGCCTCTCGTTCCTGATCACCACCGCCAAGACGGCTGAAGGCCGCAGCGCCGGCAGCCTCGCCTGGGCCGGTCTCGCCAACACCTATTTCTGGATCGACCCCGCGCGCAACGTCGCCGGCGTGATCCTGATGCAGCTGTTGCCGTTCGTCGATGGCAAGGCGCTGGAAGCCTTTGCGGGGTTTGAGCGCGGGGTTTATGCCGGGCTCGATGCCGGACAGAAGGCGGCGTAGTTTAACGCAGCATCTCCGTTCCCTCCTCCCTTGCGGGGGAGGGCGCGGCTGATACCTCGGTGCATTTCTTCTTTGATACTTGATCTTATTTCTGGAGAACCCGTCTTGACCGACACCATCGACAGCTACGTCTGCGGCATTTCCGACGCGCCGCTGCTCGGCGACACCATCGGACGCTGCCTCGATCAGGCCGCCGCGCGCTGGGGCGAGCGCGAGGCGCTGGTTTCGCCAAGCCATGACGTGCGCTGGACCTGGAAAGAATTTGCCCAACGCGTCGACGCGCTGGCGGCGGGCTTTCTTGCGCTCGACCTCGAACGCGGCGCGCGGATCGGGGTGTGGTCGCTCAATCGCCCGGAATGGACGCTGACGCAATTCGCCGCTGCGAAAGCGGGACTCATTCTCGTCACCATCAATCCCGCCTACCGTTTGAGCGAACTCGAATTCGCGCTGGCAAAAGTCGGCTGCGCCGCGATCGTCACCGCGACCGCCTTCAAGACCTCCAACTATATGGAGATGCTGAACACGCTGCTGCCGGAGCTCGCGGCGTCGCAGCCGGGCGAATTGCAGGCGGCGCAGCTGCCGCAACTGCGCGCGGTGATCCAGATCGGCGGGCCCAAATGTCCGGGCACCATCGCCTTCGACGACGTGGCTAAAATGGGCGACGCACGGCACCGTGAACAGCTTGCCGAACTCGCCAGGACGCTGCAGTTCGACGATGCGGTCAATATTCAATTCACCAGCGGCACCACGGGATCGCCGAAGGGCGTGACGCTGACGCATCACAACATCCTCAACAACGGCTATTTCGTCGGCCGCGCGATGCGGCTGACGGAACAGGACCGCATCTGCATTCCCGTGCCGCTCTATCACTGCTTTGGCATGGTGATGGGCAACCTCGCCTCCGTCACGCTCGGCGCGACGATGGTCTATCCCGGCGAAGGCTTTGATCCGCTGGCGACGCTGCAAACCATCGAGCGCGAAAAATGCACCGCGCTCTACGGCGTGCCGACCATGTTCATCGCCGAACTCGATCATCCCGAGTTTGCGCGCTTCAACCTGAAATCGCTGCGCACCGGCATCATGGCGGGCGCGCCCTGCCCGATCGAGGTGATGAAGCGCGTCAACAACGAGATGAACATGGGCGAAGTCACCATCGCCTATGGCATGACCGAAACCTCGCCGGTGAGTTTCCAGAGTTCGACCGACGATCCGCTGGAACGACGCGTCTCGACCGTCGGGCGCATCCATCCGCATGTCGAGGTCAAGGTCGTCGATCTCGAGGGGCGCGTGGTGCCGCGCGGCGAACGCGGCGAACTCTGCACCCGCGGCTACAGCGTGATGCTGGGCTATTGGGACGAATCTGAAAAGACCGCCGACGTGCTCGACGCGCAGGGGTGGATGCACACCGGCGACATCGCGATCATCGATGCCGAGGGCTATTGCAACATCGTCGGCCGCATCAAGGACATGGTGATCCGCGGCGGCGAAAACCTCTATCCCAGAGAGATCGAGGAATTCCTCTATCGCCATCCCAAAATCCAGGACGTGCAGATCTTTGGCGTCGCCGACGATCGCTACGGCGAAGAACTCTGCGCCTGGATCCGCACCCGGCCCGGCGAAACGCTCACCGCCGACGACGTCCGCGCCTTCTGCCAAGGCCAGATCGCCCACAACAAGATCCCGCGCTACGTCGAATTCGTCGATGAGTTTCCGATGACGGTGACGGGAAAGATCCAGAAGTTCCTGATGCGGGAAGCGGTGGAAGCGAAGCTGGGATTGAAGGCGGCGAAGACGGCGTGAGGCCTCTTCTCCCTCGCCCCGCTCTTCGCGGGGAGAGGGTCGGGGTGAGGGGGCTCCCTCCGCAAATTCGAACGATGAGAGTACGCGGAGACTCCCCCTCACCCGGCGCTTCGCGCCGACCTCTCCCCGCAAGCGGGGCGAGGTTAGCAACTCACACCGGCAGCCCGTTCTGCCCCGCCAGCTCCTTCAGCGACACCTGCGGCCTTGCGCCGATGTGCTGGATCACCTCCGCCGCCGCCAGCGCCCCTAAGCGTCCGGCATTTTCATAACCGGCATTGCGGACGAGGCCGAACAGGAAGCCGGCGGCGAACAGGTCGCCGGCGCCGGTGGTGTCGACGAGTTTTTCGATCGGGAACGCGGGGACCGCGGTGATGCCGTCGGATGAGGCCACCACGCAGCCCTTTTCGCTGCGGGTGACGACGGCGAGCCTGGTATCCGCGCACAATTGCTTCAGCGCGCCCTCGAAATCCGAGGTCTGGTACAGCGAATGCAGTTCGGCCTCGTTGGCGAACACGAGATCGACGGTGCCCTTGCGCATCAGATCGAGGAACTCGTCACGGTAACGATCGACGCAGAAGGAATCCGACAGCGTCAGCGCCACCTGGCGGCCGGCGCCGTGGGCGATGCCTGCGGCCTTGACGAAGGCTTCCTTGGCATTCGCCGGATCCCAGAGATAGCCTTCGAGATAGACGATGCGTGACGCCGCGATCTGCGCTTCATCGATGTCCGATGGATTGAGATCCTGCGCGGCGCCGAGATAGGTGTTCATGGTGCGCTCGCCGTCCGGCGTCACCAGGATGTAGGAGCAGCCGGTGGCGGGGCCGCTTTCCGCCGCCTTCGTCTCGAAGGCTGCGCCGGCGGCGCGGATGTCATGGGTGTAGAGAGAGCCGATCTGGTCGTTCTTGACCTTGCCGATGAAGGCCGCGCGGGCGCCGAAGCTGGCAAGGCCGACGATGGTGTTGGCCCCGGAGCCGCCGCTCATCTCGGTCGCCGGGCCCATCTCCTTGTAGATCGCGGCCGCTCTGGCCTCGTCGATCAGCGCCATGCCGCCCTTGGTCATGCCGTGGCGGGCGAGAAAACCCTCGTCGGTCTGCACCAGCACGTCGAAAATCGCATTGCCGATCCCGAGAACGTCGTATTTTGCGTCAGTCATCCATCCGTCCTGTTTACGGCTGTTTGCGCGAAGAAGCCGAGCGCGGCCAAGAAGGCTGCGGCCTACCAGATCGGCCCCGCGCCAGCAAGGCTGCCTACGGGATTAGCACTGCTGCCAGCAAGGCAATCGGCTGCTATACAGCCCTCCAATGATCCGCTCCTTTCTCACGGTATCCTCGGGAACGCTGGCCTCGCGGCTGCTTGGATTCGTGCGCGATTCGGCGCTGGCGGCGCTGCTCGGCGCTGGCGCCGTCGCGGATGCGTTTCTGGCGGCGTTTCAGCTGGTCAATGTCATCAGGCGGCTGTTGACCGAGGGCGGGCTGAATGCGGCGCTGGTGCCGGCATGGCTGCGGGTGCGTGAAACCGATGGGGCGACCGCCGCGGCGGCGTTTGCGGGCCGCGTGCTCGGCACGGTGACCGCCGCGTTGATCGTTGCCACAGCGGTACTCGCGCTGGTGATGCCGCTCGTCATGACGGCGCTGGCGCCGGGATTTTCCGGACGCGAGACGCTGCAACTCGCTACCGGCAATGCCCGCCTGATGCTGCCGTACCTCGCCTTTGCAGGGCCGGTGACCGTGATGATGGCGCTGTTGAACGCGCAGGGCCGGTTTGCGCTGACGGCGTTTTCGCCCCTGTTGTTCAACATCGCGCTGATCGCGGTGATGGTCGCACTGCTCGCCATACGGCCGGATGCGGTGCAATCAGCCCAAATCGTCGCCGCGACAACAGGCATTGCCGGACTGTTACAGCTATCGGTGCTGGTGCTGCGCCGTGGCGGCAACATCGCCGGACCTTTGCGGATTTCATTCGATCCGGAAATACGCGGCTTTCTCGGCAAGGCGGCACCCGGCATGATGGCGTCAAGCGCGCCGCAGCTGCTGATGGTCGCGGGCGCGATCATCGCTTCGTCGTCGCCCTCGGCGGTATCGTGGCTCTATTTCGCCAATCGCCTGGTGGAACTGCCGCTCGGCATCGTCGGCGTCGCCATGGGCACGGTGCTGATCCCGGAATTGACGCGCGCGGTACGCGGTGCGGACCACGCCGGCGTTGCGCATGCGGAATCGCGCGGCCTCGAACTCGCGGTCGGCCTGGCGCTGCCGGCCACGCTCGGCCTGATGGTGCTGAGCGAGCCGATCGTGCGACTGCTGTTCGAGCACGGCGCCTTCACCGCCGATGACACAAAGGCGACGGCGCGCGCGCTGATGTGGCTGACGCTGGCGCTGCCGGCGCATGTGCTGGTGAAAGCGCTGTCGCCGGCGTTCTTCGCGCGCGAGGATACGATGACGCCGCTGGTATCAGCGCTGAAGGGCGTCGTGCTGGCGATCGCGGCGGCCTTCCTGCTCGGCCATTGGTACGGCGCTGACGGCATTGCTGCCGCAATTGCGCTCGGCGCGTGGAGCATGGCGTTCAGCCTGATCCGCCGCGGCGCGGAGACTTTTGGATTCTCGATCGATATGGAAGCGCGACGGCGGCTGCCGCGCATCGTGCTATCCGCGCTCGCCATGGGCGCGCTGCTGTGGCTGGCGACACGGTCGCTGCCGGCCCTCACCTCAGGCGCGCACGGGTTTGTGCAGGCCGTCCTGTGGCTTGCCGTGATTGCGGCGGGAATTGCGATTTACGGCCTGTTCTTAAGGCTTTTCGGCGTCACCGGCTGGCGCGAGGCGGTTAACGCCGTCAGGCAAACAAAGGCCTAGCGGCTTGCGCCAATAGCCTCTGCGTGGCAAACGACAGCGCGAAACAGGCATCTTCGGGAAGCTGGCTATGGCTTTTGTTGAAAAAGTATTTTCGGGCGTCCAGCCGACGGGCAATCTGCATCTCGGCAATTACCTCGGCGCGATCGTCAACTTCGTGAAGATGCAGGAAACCCATGACTGCATCTATTGCGTCGTCGACATGCACGCGATCACGCAAGGCGTCGACGTCTGGGGCGGCCCGGCGGAGCTCGCCCGCAACACCCGCGAGGTCACCGCGGCCTTCATCGCCGCCGGGATCGATCCGAAGAAGCACATCGTGTTCAACCAGAGCCAGGTCACCGGCCATGCCGAACTGACCTGGATCTTCAATTGCGTCGCGCGCGTCGGCTGGCTGAGCCGCATGACCCAGTTCAAGGAGAAGGCCGGCAAGGACCGCGAGAACGCGTCCGTGGGTCTCTATGACTATCCGGTTCTGATGGCGGCTGACATTTTGCTTTATCGCGCCACGCATGTGCCGGTTGGCGAGGACCAGAAGCAGCATCTGGAGCTGTCGCGCGACATCGCGCAGAAATTCAACAATGACTTTGCCGATTCGATCCGCAGCCATGGCTCCGATGACGGACTGTTCTTTCCGCAGCCGGAACCGCTGATCACGGGCCCGGCGACGCGGGTGATGTCGCTTCGCGACGGCACCAAGAAGATGTCGAAGTCGGACGCGTCGGACAATTCGCGCATCAACCTGACCGACGACGCCGATACCATCGCGCAAAAGATCCGCAAGGCGAAGACCGACCCGGAACCGCTGCCGTCGGAAGAAAAGGGCCTGGAGAGCCGGCCCGAGGCCGACAACCTCGTCGGCATCTATGCGGCGCTTTCCGAGCGCAGCAAGGCCGACGTTTTGAAGGAATTCGGCGGCGGGCAGTTCTCCAGCTTCAAGAACGCGCTGGTGGAACTTTGCGTCACAAAACTCTCGCCGATCGCTTCCGAGATGAAACGGCTGGTGGCCGACCCCGGCCATGTCGACAAGATCCTGGTCGACGGCGCCGACCGCGCCCGCGTCATCGCCGATGAAACCATGCGGGCGGCCAGGGATATCGTCGGGTTCATCCGAAAGAGCTAGCTCGCCGTCGAAAGAGAACAGCGACGCCGCTTGTCGAAGGCGGCTGCGCCGTGGCAGCATGCGTCGGTTTGGCGCAGCACCGGGACATGCATGACCACCCAGCGACGAAGCTACGAGACGGGTCACAAGCCAAAATGCCTTGTCATCGTTGACGACACCGCGGAATGGGACCGCGCGGTGTATTACGCCAGCCGCTGGGCTGTTCGCGTCGGCGGCGGCGTGGTGATGCTGCGCATCATCGCCATCGAGGACCAGAACCAGCAATGGCTCGGAGTAGCCGACCTGATGCGCGCCGAGGCCGAGGACGCCGCCAACGAGGCGCTCGACCGCGCTTCGGGGCGCGCCAACGGCATTGCCGCGATCACGCCGGAGCGGGTGATTCGCGAGGGCGACCCGACCACCCAGATCCTCGACGTGATCGACAAGGACGTCGATATTTCGATGCTGGTGCTGGCGGCCAATCCAGGCCCCGAGGGCCCCGGCCCGCTGATCACCATGATGGCGCAGGTCGCGGGCTCGTTCCCGATTCCCGTCGTCATCGTTCCCGGCGATTTGAGCGATTCGGACATCGACGGCCTGTCTTAAGGCTTGATACGCTTACAGAATTGCAGGTTTGCGCCCCTTGACGGTGCGCTGGCGGTCGCCATCTGCTATGGGAAGCCCACGCGCCGGCCTTGAACCGGCGACGCCGGAGAAAAACCATGTTTATTCAGACCGAAGCCACGCCCAATCCCGCCACCCTGAAATTCATTCCGGGCCGTACCGTGCTCGACACCGGCACGATGGAATTTTCCGATCGCGAAGCCGCCGCCCGCTCGCCGCTTGCCGAACGGCTGTTCGGTGTGCCCGGCATCTCCAGCGTGTTCTACGGCTACGATTTCGTCACCGTGACCAAGGCGGATGGCGACTGGCAGCATCTCAAGCCCGCGATCCTCGGCGCCATCATGGAGCACTACATGTCCGGCGCGCCGCTGCTGGCGGACGGCACCGCGGGCAACGACGAGGCGGCCGATGAGGAAGGCGAGTTCTTCAACGAGGCCGACGCCGATACGGTCGCGACCATCAAGGATTTGATCGAGACGCGGGTGCGGCCGGCCGTGGCCAATGACGGCGGCGACATCACCTTCCGCGGCTTCAAGGACGGCGTCGTCTACCTCAACATGAAAGGCTCCTGCGCCGGCTGCCCGTCCTCGACGGCGACGCTGCAGCACGGCATCCAGAACCTGCTGAAGCACTTCGTGCCCGACGTGGTCGAAGTCCGGCCGATGTAAGTTGGTGTCGTAGGGTGGGCAAAGGCGCGCTCGCGCCGTGCCCACCATTATCTATCCACGTCGTCGCATGGTGGGCACGCTTCGCTTTGCCCACCTTACATGTCCGCTCGCAACGACGATTACGCCGCCTGCCCGATGCCGGCGGCCTCGGCGGCGGCGCGCTGCATGCCTTCGGACATTTCGCTCGTCACCGCGCTCTGCTGCTGAACGGCCGCGGCCGTTGACGTCACATACTCGCTGACATCCTGGATCGCCTGCTTGATCGAGTTGAGGGCCGCAACGACATCGCCGGAGATGCCGTTGAGATTGCCGATCTCCTGCTCGATCTTGTCGGTCGCCTGCTTGGCCTGATTGGCGAGGCCCTTCACCTCGGACGCAACCACGGCGAAGCCGCGGCCGGCTTCACCCGCCCGCGCCGATTCGATCGTGGCGTTCAGCGCCAGCAGGTTGATCTGGCCGGTGATCGCGCCGATCAGCTGCACGATGCTGCTCATCGACTCCGACGCCTCCGTCAGGCGCTGCGCCTGCTGGTCGGCGGCCTCGACGCGACCGACGGCCGTGTGCGCCGTTTCCTTCGACTTCGCCATGGCCTCGGAGATTTCGCGCACCGACACGTTGAGCTCCTCGGCGCCGGCGGCGACCGTCTCCATCAAGCCGCGAACCTTCTCGCTGCGCATCCGCGCGATCACCTGCGCCGTGGTATCGGTGGCGTATTTCACGACCTTGTAGGGCTTGCCGTTGAGGTCGCGGATCGGGTTGTAGGACGCCTGAATCCAGATCTGCCGGCCGCCCTTGCCGACCCGCTCATACTCGCCCGACTGGAAATCGCCGCGATTCAGAGCCGCCCAGAACGCGCGATAGCCGTCGCTGTCGCGCGCCTCGTGCGGCATGAACAGGCCGTCCATGCCGAACTCGATGACCGCCTGTGACTTGCCGATGGCTTCGATCTGTCCGGCGAAATTCGCCGTCTTTAGTTTCTGTTCGGTGATATCGGAGGCGAACTTCACGACCTTGAACGGCTTGCCGGCGTCGTCGAGGATCGGATTGTAGGACGCGAGGATCCAGACCTCCTTGCCACCCTTGCCGAAGCGCTTGTATTCGGCCGACTGGAATTCGCCGCGGCCGAGCTTTGCCCAGAATTCGCGGTAGGCCGTGCTGTCGCGCTCGGCTGGCGCCACGAACATCTGATGATGCTTGCCCTGGATCTCGGCGAGCGAGTAGCCGAGCGCGCCAAGGAAATTATTGTTTGCCGTGATGATGGTGCCATCGAGATTGAACTCGATCACGGCTTGCGCCCGGGCGATCGCCGCGATCTTGCCGGCATCCTCCATGCTGCGGATCTTGCGCTCGGTGATGTCGGTGGCGAACTTGACGACCTTGGCCGGCTTGTTGGCGCTGTCCAGGATCGGATTGTACGATGCCTGGATCCACACCTCCCGGCCGCCCTTGCCGACGCGCTTGTATTCGGCGGCCTGATATTCGCCGCGATTGAGCTTCGCCCAGAACGCATGATAGTCCGGCTTGTCGCGCTGCTCCGGCGCCACGAACATCCGGTGATGCTTGCCCGCGATTTCGTCGAGCCGATATCCCATCGTGTCGAGGAAATTCTGGTTGGCGGTGACGATCGTGCCGTCCATGTTGAACTCGATCACCGCCTGCGACTTGCTGAGGGCGACCGCTTGCGCCAGCGCCTCACGCGCCGCAGAACTGCTTTTCCACAAAGGCATAAAAAATCCTCCGGTTCCGGGGACGAGCGTGGCTTTAGCTGCCGAAAATGCGTCGTCCGGATCGCTATTGACCCGTAGTCTCCCCGTGGACGAATGTCGCACCAGATGGCTAATTCTTTGTTAATTCCCTTTGTTTTCAATGACTTGCCCTCCCAGAAGTTGCATCCGTCGCTCAGGTCTCGAAAATCGGGAACGAGTTTTCGCTGCCCATCGGAGGCGCCGAACCGGCGCCAAATCGGGGAAGAAATCTTCCAATCAGTATGGGAATCTCCAGAGCCCCTTTTTCGGTTCTGATCGAATCAGAACCGGGCTCTAGATTCTTGTTTTGACGCGTTTTCTTGACGCGAACCGGTGTCCACTTCGCTCGAAAACGCTATAGGGTAGCCCGATGCTCATCCTCGCAATCGATACCGCGCTCGATGCCTGCGCCGCGGCCGTGCTCGACACCAGCGCGGGCGTCATCGCGCAGGAATCGCAGCCGATGAAGCGCGGCCATGCCGAAGCCCTGATGCCGCTGATCGCGCGCGTGATGAAGGCATCAGGCGTTGCCTTTGCCGCGCTCGACCGCATCTCCGCGACGACCGGTCCCGGCAGCTTTACCGGATTGCGCGTCGGCCTTTCCGCCGCCCGCGGCATTGCGCTCGCCGCCGGCAAGCCGGTCGTCGGCGTGACGACACTGACCGCGTTTGCCGCCCCCATCGTCAGCGAGAATGGCGAACCTCATCCTGTCATCGCCGCGATCGATGCGCGGCATGATCATGTCTATTTCCAGGTGCTCGGCGGCGACGGTAGTGCACTGATCAAGCCGAAGGTCGCGCCGATCGCGGAAGCGCTCGACGCGGCACGCTTCGGTGCGCCACATCTGGTCGGCAACGCGGCGAAGATTCTGGCCGACCGCTGGCCGGCCGATGCAGCGCCGCCCTTCAAGATCGATCAGCAGGCCGCACCCGATATCGCCTGGGTGGCGTGGCTGGGCGCCGCGGTCAGTCCCGAGAGTTCACCGGCACGGCCCTATTATCTGCGCGCGCCCGATGCCAAGCCGCCGAAGGATCCCCTGTCCGGCGCAGCACAGCCGCCGGCATCATGATGACATGGTTCTCCGATTGGTGGAGCGGCGGCACGGCCGTGATCGAACCGGCCAACCCGCGCGACGCGGCGCGCCTGGCGCAACTGCATGGCGCATCATTTCACCGCGGCTGGGGCGAGGGCGAATTCGAGGTCATGCTGACCGAGCGCAACACGCTCGTTCACCGGCTCAGACAGGGGCGCAAGGTCATCGGCTTTGCCGTGTCGCGCATGGCTGCCGACGAGGCCGAGCTGTTGTCGATCGCCATCGATGCGACCCAACGTGGCCGCGGCCTGTCACGCAACCTGTTGCTGACGCACCTCGGTCATCTCGCGGGCCGCGGCGTACGCAAGGTGTTCCTCGAGGTTGAAGAAAATAATCAGCCGGCGCGGCGCCTGTATGAATGGGCCGGATTTGAGGTCGTTGGCCGCCGGGAACGCTATTATCAGCAGCCGGGCGGCGAGCAATTGAATGCGCTTCTGATGCGGCGTGACTTGTCGTAATGTGCGCCGGGTGGCAAAAGACCCCCGACCTGCGTCCGAAGGCCCAGAGACCATGCCCGCACTGAAATCCCCGCCTGCGCATAAAAATACCGGTATCGAGGCCCGCTGCGCCGCCACCGGCATGCGCATGACCGAACAGCGCCGGGTGATCGCGCGCGTGCTGGCCGATTCGGTCGACCATCCCGACGTCGAGGAACTTTACCGGCGCTGTGTCGCGGTCGACGACAAGATCTCGATTTCGACGGTGTATCGCACCGTAAAACTGTTCGAGGACGCCGGGATCATCGAGCGGCACGATTTCCGCGAGGGCCGGGCGCGCTACGAGCAGATGCCCGACAGCCATCACGATCATCTGATCAATCTGCGCGACGGCAAGGTGATCGAGTTCACCTCCGAGGAGATCGAGAAATTGCAGGCCGAGATCGCCCGCAAGCTCGGCTACAAGCTGGTCGATCACCGGCTGGAACTGTATTGCGTCCCGCTCGACGAAGACAAAACGTAGTTTTCGTGAATCGTTTTTCGTGAATTTCGATCTCATCATTTTCGACTGCGACGGCGTGCTGGTCGACAGCGAAGTCATTTCATGCCGCGCCCATGCCGAAACGCTGACCCGTCATGGCTATCCGATCACTTCCGAACAGGTGCTCGTTCGCTTTCTCGGCGTGTCTGACCGCGAGGCGCGCCAAACGATCGAACGCGAGATCGACCGGAAGCTGCCTGATGACTTCGAACAACAGGTGAAGGCGGCCACGCTGAAATTTTACGAGGGCGATTTGCAGGCGATCGCGCATGTCGGCGAGGCGATTGCCGCGATAAGCCTGCCCAAATGCGTCGCTTCCAGCGGAACGCCCGAAAAGATTCGTCACGGCCTCACCTGCGCCGGCCTCTACGACCAACTCGCGCCGCATATTTTCTCCGCTACACAGGTCAGCCGCGGCAAGCCGGCGCCCGATCTGTTTCTGTTCGCCGCCGAACAGATGAAGGTGCAACCGGCCCAGTGCCTGGTGATCGAGGATAGCGTTCCCGGCGTCACCGGCGGCAGCGCCGCCGGGATGACCGTGCTCGGCTATTACGGCGGCAGCCATTGTCAGCCGGGCCATGCCGAGATGCTGCGCGCCGCTGGTGCCGCCTTGACCTTCGACGATATGCGGCAACTGCCCGATCTGATTGCACGCATCGGTCGAAAGGCCGGTTAGTCCCGCATCGCATGGTTGAAGTCCGGCGTCGCCGGCCGACATCCGATCAACAATCTTGCCGCGAGTTAACTGGCCGCGAAACCCGCAGGTGATAGTTTCAGGTGAACCTGCGCGAGGGGAGCGGCGCATCCCAAGATTACCCGACAGCCAAATATGGAAGACGGCCTTGATCTTTAAGGCAGCCTTGCCGCTCTCGCTCGTTGCGGCGGTGGCTGTGCTTGCGCGAACCTGGCAGCTTTTGCAGAACGATTTTGGAAGGCAATACTACGCCGCGGGCGTGCGCAGCATGCTCGATAGCTGGCACAATTTCATCTTCAACGCGTTCGACCCCGCAGGCTTTGTTTCCATCGACAAGCCGCCCGTGGCGATCTGGCTGCAGGTCGCCAGCGCCAAGCTGCTCGGTTTTAGCGCGCTTTCGATCATGGCCGCCCAGGTGATGGCGGGATTGGCCGCGATTCTCTTCGTTTACATTCTGGTGCGGAAATATTGGGGCGGGACGGCTGGGGCTATCGCCGCGCTGTCGCTCGCGCTGAGCCCGATCAATGTCGCCGTCGACCGGTCCAACAATACCGAGAGCTGCCTCATCCTGGTGCTGCTGGCAGCCGTGTGGTTGGGGATGCGAGCAGCCGAAACCGGCCGGCTCACGACATTCTGCGCCGCGATGGCCGCGATCGGCATCGGCTTCAACGTCAAGATGGGAACGGCGCTGGTGCTGGCTCCCGTGCTGGCCTTGACGTTCAGCCTCGCCCGGCCGGGCGCCCCCGTCACCTGGCATGTCCAGCGACAAGCCATCGCAGGCATCGTCCTCATTGCCGTATCGCTGTCATGGGCGGCCTTCTTCGATCTCACGTCGGTTCGAGACCGGCCCTATGCGGGCAGCACCAAACACAATTCGATGCTGGAGCTTGCATTGGTGCATAATGGCGCGGCCCGCTTCGTTGCGATGTCCGCGCCCGCAGGCAAGCCGGCAAACTCCGCGGCCTCCGGCGAGACGGCGCCCGCAACTGCGGAAGTCCGGCAGCCCGTTATGACCGACGACTCGCCTGTCGGCCCTCTCCGTCTGTTTCGGCCGCGGGCAGCCGCACAGTTCGCCTGGCTGCTGCCGCTCGCGCTCGCGGGCCTTGTTCTCGCCTGGTCGGATGCATGGGGCGCGGGCACGCCCGTGTCACGCCGCATCAGTGCCGGTGTGTGGACCGGCTGGCTCGTGATGTACTGGATCGTGCTCAGCTTTGCGGGCGGATTGATCCACACCTACTACGTCGCCGTGCTTGGTCCGCCACTCGCCGTGTTTTCCGGCATCGCCGTCGCCGGGCTGTGGTCGAGGTGGAAAGCGGGCAAGCCGGGGCGGATATACCTGCCGCTGGTCATCGTGACCACGGCCGTCTGGCAACTCTATCTCTGCATGGCGCCATCAGAGGGAATCGGATCCGATTGGCTCAGCCTGACATGGCTGACGTCGATCGGGATCGCCACGATTTGCGCGGCCACCCTTTATGCGTTGCCGCAGCAGGGCAGCAGATTCGCAAAACTGTTCGCGGGCGCTTCCATCGGCGCGCTGCTCGTTGCGCCGATCCTGACCACCGCAAGCGTCGTTCTGAGGCGCCCCAACATCGCAGCGCCGGTCGCCAACATGACCGCCCTGCTCGCGCCATCGGATACCGAGCGTGTGGCACTACGGACATCGCGGCTGGAAGCCGCCCGCCAGAAGCTCTCCAATTACCTGATCGCCAATCGTGAGACCGCAAAGTTTCTCGTCGCCGTTCCCAACGCCAACGTCGCCGCGCCGCTCATCATCTCGACCGGCCTGCCCGTCATGGCGATCGGCGGCTATCTCGGCGACGATCCGATCCTGACGCCATCGGACATCGAACGGCTGGCCGCGGAAAGGCAACTGCGTTTCTTGATGCTTGGCGGATATACCCTGGCGCCGGCCAAGCAGGCGGCGGCGCTCGAACCGATCGCGCGATGGGTGCGCGCCAACGGCCGCCCCGTCGATCCAAAATTGTGGCGCCTGTCCGCATCAGCCGGCACGCCCTACCGCATCAACCTCGGCAACGAATGGGTAGAGGTTCCGCCGCCCGAACTGTTCGACCTTTGGGGCAAAGCGAACTGAGCCTGCCCATCATTCAGACGTTCTCTCCACGCGTTGAGCCCGGCCATAATGGCGGGTGCACTGGCAGGTGCGCTCCGGCTGTCCGAGTCGCCATCTATCCGGCCCCCGCCTGAATGCGCTTCGGACATCTGGAGGGCGACTTCACAGGTGAATGCGACTCGATCGGCGCAGGGCGCTCAAATGTGCCGCGTGATGCCGCGACCGCACGCGCGGTCGAGCACGCAGCTCCTGAGCGTATTGTCGAAATCAGTGTCGCGCTCGCCGTCGATGCGCACGTCCGGAAAGCCGTTGCGGCGCAGGTAGAGTTGCACACGCAGGATCGCCTGTTTGCCGCCCGAGAGCATCAGCACCTCGATGTCGCGGTTGGACTCCTCGCGTTTGCCGAGTTGCGCCAGCAGCAGCGCGCGCTGGAACAGGATCTCGCGATTGTGGCGCAAGGCGACGGCGGTCGTCGGCTGGCCGGGCGCGCCGAGCAACACATTCAGGTCCTCGATCGCCTCCGCCGGCCGATTGAGGGCGATCAGTGCGAGCGCCCGTGTCTCACGCGCCATGAGATCGCTCACCGAAATTGCGAGCACCTGCGTCGCGTCATCGACCGCGCCCTCGAATTGTCCGAGGCGAAACTGCGCCTGCGCCTTCATTAGCCGTGTGCGGCGATCGCTCGGGTCGAGCGAAACCGCATGCTCGAGGTCGCGCTCCGCGAGATCGACCTGACCGCGGCTCATGTGGATGCGCGCCTTGATCCACAGCATGTCGGTGTCGTCCGGCCGCTGCGCGATCGCCGCCGTGATGTCCGCGAGCGCATCGAGCTCCTTCCCGGCGTTGAGCAGCACCTCCGCGCGCGAGGCAAGCAGCACCGGATTGGTCGGCTCGATCATCAGGGCGGCATTGAGGTCGCGTTCGGCCGCATCGAGCTTCAGCAGCGTCGAGAGCAGTCGCCCGCGAAATGTCAGTGACGAAACATTCGTCGGATCGATGGCCACCGCCGAATTCACCGCCTTGAGCGCTTCCTCCGTGCGCGTCTGCGCAAGCAACGCAACCGACCGCTCGATATGAGCGCGCGCGAGCGACGAGCCCGACAGCGTGGCATCGACCGGCGCGGGGTCGCAGGCGCCTTGCTTCCATTCCTCGTACGGCGCACGGCACTGCGCCCACCCGACCGAACGGAACGCGCCGGCCGTGCCGATGGGATCCCTCGCCAAGGCGGGCGAGGCAAGCGCGAGCGCGAACGCAACGAGCACAAGACGACCGATCATTGGCTCGACGCCCAATGCTGCCGGGTGGAGTAGTTGATCGCGCTGGTGCAGAGCGGCGCACTCCGTCGGCACAGGCTAGGTGCAAATGCCTGCGCGAATGGCCCCTCGCTCCGCAGCGTGCCGGGCAAGACCGCCGTGTCGCACGAACTCGCCTGTGGCCGCGGCATGGATTGGCAGGCCGACCGACTCTCCGCGAGCGCGGCGGCATTGGAAAGAAGAAGGAAGGCAACGACGAATACGGCTCTGCTTTGCATTCTGTCCTCGGCTAGCATTGGGGATCGATCATGCAGGCACGCATGGCGTCATCGAGGTCCCGCGTTTGTCCGCTCGGCAGTCCCGGCTCGCTCCAGTAGCCGGCGTGGCGTAGCGCGTTCATCAACCCGTTCAATTCCCTTAACCCGTCCAAGTCCGTTCGATCCAGCGAGACCGCCGTTTTCAGGTCGCGCACCGCCGCATCGGTGCGGCCGAACTGGCGGTGCATGCGTGCTCGCATGACCAGGCCTCTCGTGTAATCCGGGCGCGCCGTCACGGCGGCATCGAAGGCCGCGAAAGCCTCCTCAAAGCGCTTGAATCCCGCAAGTGAAATGCCGAGCTCATAGAGCGCAGCGGAGTTCCGCGGCTCCGTATGCACCGCCTCGGTGAGGTCGCGCAGTGCGTCGTCCTTGCGCTGGACGTAGAAGCCGAGGAAATGCGCCCGTGCGGCGAGCGCAGGCGCCGAACGTCCGACATCGACCGCCGCGTCGTAGTCCTTTTCGGCAAGATCGAGCCGACCGGAATCCTGGTAGCTATAGGCGCGCTCAAGCAGCGCCTTGACGCGGAAATCGCGAACGATCCCGTCCTCGTCGAGAAAGCTCCGCGCGTCGTTGAGCCCGGCCTGCGAAACGGCGAGGAGCGCACTCGCGTCCGCGATCGCCTCCGCGAATTTGCGCTTGAAACGATATTCGCGCGCGCGATAATAGAGCGCGAAGCCCTCGGTCGGATCGACCTCGATCGCCTTGCTGTAGAACTCGAACGCCTTGTCGCCCTCCCCGAAGTTAAACAGCAGCGCGCCGACCGTCCTGAGCACGCGCGGATTCTTCGGATTGAGCGCATAAGCCTGCTCGACCCGCCTCTTGTAATCGTCCATGCGCCGCAGGCGCAGATCGACATTCGACCATGAGACGAGGATTTCCTCGTTCTTCGGATCGAGCGCAAAGGCCGCGCGGTAGTCTTCGGCTGCCTCATTGAGACGCTGCGTGCGGTGATAGCCGCGCCCGCGGACGAAATGCGCCTGTGCGCGGTCGCGATCCGACAAGTTGTGCGCGGCGAGCAGTTCACCGCAGGGCGTGATGACCGACGCCGAGTCGATCGCAACCTGACCCATGGTGCATTCGACAGCTGATGCTGACGACATCGCGCCAAGGACCCATGCGACGACGAGGGCATTGCGGTGGTGCATCGATCTTCATCCCCGGTTCCGATACGACCCGAGATACCACCTCCGCGCTCAAATTCCATTCAACACAATCGCTAAGATTCTAACGAATCGCCTCGCCCTCACCGCCAACGTCGCCGCGCCGCTCATTATCCAGACCGGCCTGCCCGTCATGACGATCGGCGGCTATCTCGGCGACGATCCGATTCTGACGCCTTCGGACATCGAACGGCTCGCCTCGGACAGGCAATTGCGCTTCGTGATGCTTGGTGGATTTACCCTGGCGCCTGCAAAGCAGGCGGCGGCGCTCGAGCCGATCGCGCGATGGGTGCGCGCCAACGGCCGCCCCGTCGATCCAAAATTGTGGCAGCTGTCCGCATCGGCCGGCACGCCCTACCGCATCAACCTCGGCAACGAGTGGGTGGAGGTTCCGCCGCCCGAACTGTTCGATCTCTGGGGCAATGCGAACTGAGCCTGCCCGCCATTCCGGGGCGCTGCGCAGCCCGAACCCGGAATGACGGGCCCAACACTGGCTTTTTGGCCATTTAGGCTATATCTGAGCCCCAGCCGCCGTCAGGGCGCCTTTCCACCCGCACTCAGGTTCCATGAAGCCGCCGCGCAAGCTGCATATCAAGTCCTATGGCTGCCAGATGAACGTCTACGATGCGCAACGCATGGTGGATACGCTGGCTCCCGAGGGCTTTGTCGAGACTGACAGCGCCGAGGATGCGGACCTGGTGATCCTCAACACCTGCCATATCCGCGAAAAGGCGTCCGAAAAGGTCTACTCCGAACTCGGGCGGCTGCGCGCCGCCAAGGATGAGGCGGCGCGCCAGGGGCGCGAGATGCGCATCGCGGTCGCGGGCTGCGTCGCACAGGCCGAGGGCGAGGAGATCATCCGTCGCGCGCCGACGGTCGACGTCGTGGTCGGGCCGCAGAGCTACCATCATCTGCCGCAATTGCTGGCGCGCGCGAAGAGCGAAGGCCGCGCGCTGGAGACCGAATTCCCGGTCGAGGACAAGTTCGGCTTCCTCCCCGCCCCCAAGCCGGCGGCGATCCGCGCGCGCGGCATCTCCGCGTTCGTTACGGTGCAGGAAGGTTGCGACAAGTTCTGCACCTTCTGCGTGGTGCCCTATACGCGCGGCGCGGAAGTCTCGCGCCCGGTGGCGAAGATCATCGACGACGTCAAGCGGCTCGCCGATAACGGCGTGCGCGAGATCACGCTGATTGGGCAGAACGTCAACGCCTATCATGGCGAAGGCCCCGACGGACGGACCTGGCCGCTCGGCAGGCTGCTGCACCATCTCGCCGAAATCGAAGGTATCGTGCGGCTTCGCTACTCCACCAGCCATCCCCGCGACGTCGACGATTCGCTCGTCGCGGCGCATCGCGATCTCGCCGCGCTGATGCCGTTCGTCCACCTGCCCGTGCAATCCGGCTCCGACCGGATTCTCGCCGCCATGAACCGCAAGCATACCGCCGATGATTATCGGCGCGTCATCGACCGTTTCCGTACCGCGCGCCAAGATATTGCTTTTTCTTCGGATTTTATCGTCGGCTTCCCCGGCGAAACCGAGGGAGAATTCGCCGCGACCCTCGCGCTTGTCATGCAAATCGGATACGCTGGAGCATATTCGTTCAAATATTCGCCACGGCCCGGCACGCCGGCGGCGGACATGCAGGAGACGGTGTCAGCGGCTGAAATGGACGAGCGATTGGTGCGGCTTCAGGAATTGATCGACAGCCAGCAATCGGCCTTCAACAAGGCGATGATTGGCAACACCGTCGATGTGCTGTTCGAACGCGCGGCCCGCAACCCCGGCCAGATCGTCGGCCGCACCGCGTACCTCCAGCCCGCGCATGTATTTGCCTCACCTGACATCATCGGACAGGTGCTGCCGGTCAAAATCGAGAGCCTCGAGCGTTACAGCCTGCTCGGCGAACTCGCCGGCGCTGCCGCGCGGCCAGTCTCTTCGACGCTTTCGACCATGACCAATTCTTCTCAACAAACCAGTTCTTCTCAAGAAACTCAGGGAGCCTGAACCCTTGCCAAAAAGCGCATCGGATTCACCATCGCTCGCTCCCAGCCGCAAATTTGACCGCGACATGCAAATTCCGCCCGAGACCCAGGTCGTCATCGATTTCGACGACAACCGCGCCGCTTCCGCGCTCGTCGGCCCCTATGGGCAAAACCTGGCGCTGGTCGAACGGCGGCTCGGCGTCGTCGTCGATTCGCGCGGCAACCACATCACCATCGCCGGCTCCCGCGACGGCTGCGACGCCGCGCGGCGCGTGCTGGAGACGCTCTATGCACAGGCCTTGCAGGGACATGACCTCTCGCAGGGCGAAGTCGAAGGCGCGATCCGCGCCGTGCTCGCACAGGGCTCGCTGTTCGAGTTCGACGCCAAGGCCGCCAAGTCCTCGTTCGAGACCATCAATTTGCGCAAGCGCCCGGTGCGGGCGCGTACCGCCGCGCAGGATTCCTACATTCGCGCGTTAAAGCGCCACGAGATGGTCTTCGGCGTCGGCCCCGCCGGCACCGGCAAGACCTGGCTTGCGGTGGCGCATGCCGCGCAATTGTTCGAACGCAAGGAAGTCGATCGCATCATCCTGTCGAGGCCCGCGGTCGAGGCCGGCGAGCGGCTCGGCTTCCTGCCCGGCGACTTGCGGGAGAAGGTCGATCCTTACCTGAGGCCGATCTACGACGCGCTGTACGATTTGATGGATTCGCGCATCGTCGAGCGCGCGCTGCAGGCCGGCGAGATCGAGATCGCGCCGCTGGCGTTCATGCGCGGGCGGACGCTGACCAATGCCGTCATCATCCTGGACGAAGCGCAGAACACCACTTCGATGCAGATGAAGATGTTCCTGACGCGGCTCGGCGAGAACAGCCGCATGATCATCACCGGCGATCCATCGCAGGTCGACCTGCCGAACGGACAGGCCTCCGGGCTTGCCGAAGCGGTCAAGCTGCTCGACGGCGTCGAGGGCATTGCGCAGGTGAAATTCACCGCGGAAGACGTCATCCGCCATGAACTGGTGGCGCGGATCGTCGCCGCCTATGAGGGATTGCCGCAGAAACCGGCAACCGGAAAATCTTGACCCAACAATCTTCGGCCGTGGACCTGCTGCAGGCAGCTCCCGGCCGTAACCCGAACTCTGAAATGCAAAGCGCTGGAACGCCCGTGTCGTCCGCCCTTCCCCTTACCGAGGTTCTCGTCGTCGCCGAGTGCTGGCAGACGGAGCCGGAAGCCGAGGCGGTGATCCATCGCGCCATCCAGGCGGCGGCCGAAATCGCCGATGCCGATGTCGGCGAGGCCGAGCTCGCGGTCATGCTGACCGACGATGCCGGCATCCGCACGCTCAACAACAACTGGCGCGGCATCGACAAGCCGACCAACGTGCTGTCGTTTCCGGCGCTGCAGCCGACGGCGGGCGCACCTGCCGACGCGCCGCGCATGCTCGGCGATATCGCCATCGCCTATGAGACCACGCGGAAAGAGGCCGATGACGAGGAAAAGCCGTTCGATCACCATCTCAGCCATCTGGCGGTCCACGGCTTCCTGCATTTGATCGGATACGATCACGAGAAGGACGACGACGCCGAAGCCATGGAAGGTCTCGAACGGGAGATTCTCGCCCAACTCGGCATTCCGGATCCCTATGCGGATCGAGATCCGCATTCGGACCGGGAGCGGATGGACTGAAATGCCGGACTCCGACCCGATACAGGACAACCCACGCGACACCCCCAACCTGCCGGTGGTGGTGCAGGAAGGCGAGGTGCTGCGTCCGACCTCCGACAGCTGGCTGATGCGCGCGATCCGCACGCTGTTCGGCTGGAGGGCAGGATCGGTCCGCGCCGATCTCCAGGTCGTGCTCGACGCCTCCACCCCTGACGATGTCGGCTTCTCCGCCATCGAGCGCACCATGCTGCGCAACATCCTCGGCCTCAACGAGCGGCGGATCGCCGACGTGATGGTGCACCGCGCCGACATCGTCGCGGTCAAGCGGGATATTCCGCTCGGCGAACTAATGAGCCTGTTCGAAAGCGCGGCGCATTCGCGGCTCGTGGTCTACAACGAAACGCTCGACGACCCCGAAGGCATCGTTCACATCCGCGACCTCCTCGCGTTCATGACCGCGAAGGCGCGGATCGGCGATACCACCAAGCCGAAGCGCAAGAAGCCGTTCCCGGCGGGCCTCGACCTGCGCGCGGTCGACCTCGCATTGCCGCTGGCGGAGGCCAACATCATCCGCAAGCTCTTGTATGTGCCGCCGTCGATGCGGGCGATCGACCTGCTGGCGCAGATGCAGGCCTCGCGCATCCATCTGGCGCTGGTGGTCGACGAATATGGCGGCACCGACGGGCTGGTGTCGATCGAGGACATCGTCGAGCAGATCGTCGGCGAGATCGACGACGAGCACGACAGCGACGAGCCGCCGTCGATCATCCGGCAGGGCGACAATGCATTCATCGCCGACGCCCGCGCCAGCCTCGAGGATGCCCGCAAGATGATCGGCGAGGAATTCGTCACCGGCGAGGCCGGCGAAGAAGTCGAGACGCTGGGTGGCTATCTGGTGGCGCAGGTCGGCCGCCTGCCGGTGCGCGGCGAGGTGATTGCGGGCCCGGGCAATTTCGAGATCGAAGTGCTCGATGCCGATCCGCGGCGGGTCAAGCGGCTGCGGATCGGGATTCGGAAAGAACGCCCGGCGGCGCGCCCGACGCGCGAGCGAAGCCGCCGCGAGGCCGCGCCCGACACCACCACGCCGCCGACCAATGACAATACACCGCCGACCCCCGGCGATGGAGCCGGCTCGCAGTGATCCCAACCAGCAAATTCCGTATGGCGGGACTTTCGATCATCCTGGCCTGGGGCTGGAAGCGCGCGCTCATCGCGCTGGTCGCGGGCGCCTTGTCGGTGCTTGCGATGGCGCCGTTCAATGCCTGGCCGGTGCTGTTTGTGACCTTTCCGATCGTGGTCTGGCTGATCGACGGGGCGGCGGCCGGAAAACGGCGCGGCGTGCCGGCGGCGGCGATGTCGGGCTTCTGGTTCGGGCTCGGCTATTTCGTGCCCGGGCTTTACTGGACCGGCAACGCCTTTCTGGTCGATGCGCCGACGTTCGCCTGGCTGATGCCGTTCGCAGTGCTCGGCCTGCCGGCCTACCTTGCCTTATTCCCGGCGCTCGGCTTCGCGCTGGCGCGCCTGATCTGGACCCGGGATGCCTCGCGGGTGCTGGCGCTCGCGATCGGGCTCACGGTCAGTGAATGGCTGCGCGGCTATGTGCTGTCGGGCTTTCCCTGGAATGCCTTCGGCTACGCGCTGTCGGAGCCGCTGGCGCTGGCGCAGACGGCGTCGCTGATCGGGCTGTGGGGCATGACCTTCCTCAGCGTCGCGATCTTTGCCAGCCCGGCGGCGCTGATCGACGGGTCTTCGCGCGGCCGAAAGCCCTGGATCGCGCCGGTGGCGGCGCTATCGCTGCTGGTGGCGATGGGTGTCTACGGCGCCCTGCGGCTGTCGCTGCAGCCGACCGAGTTGACCAAGGTCAAGCTGCGCATCATGCAGCCGAACCTGCAGCAGGACGTCAAATTCAACTACGCCGCCAAGGCGGAGGTGATGCAGAAATACCTGGCGCTCTCCGACCGCGCTTCGGGACCGCAATCCACCGGCGTGCGCGACGTGCAGATCCTGATCTGGCCGGAATCGGCTTTCCCGTTCTTCCTGACGCGGGAGGCGGACGCGATGGCGCAGATCGCGGAGCTCTTGCCCAAGGGCACGGTGCTGATGACCGGCTCGGTGCGCGCCCCGGACGGATCGCCCGGCGCCCGCGTCAGCCGTGCCTACAACTCGATATATGTGATCGACCATGACGGTGGCGTGCTGTCGGTCTACGACAAGCTGCATCTGGTGCCGTTCGGCGAATATTTGCCGTTTCAGGAGTGGATGGAAAAGCTCGGTTTCGTGCAACTGACAAAGGTGCATGGCGGCTTCATTCCGGGCACGCAACGCCGCACGATGGAGATACCGAATGCGCCGCGCGCGCTACCGATGATTTGTTACGAAGCGATTTTTCCCGGAAATGTGGCAGCGCGTGACGACCGCCCCGGCTGGATCGTCAACCTGACCAATGACGGCTGGTTCGGAAATTCGACGGGCCCCTACCAGCACCTGCAGCAGGCACGGCTGCGTGCGATCGAAGAAGGGCTGCCGATGGTGCGCGCTGCCAACACCGGCATCTCCGCCGTCATCGATCCGTCGGGGCGGATTGTCGCACGGCTCGGCCTCGGTATCGAAGGCGTCCTGGATGCGAACCTGCCGTCGTCGCTGCCGCCGACGATTTATGCTCGTCTTGGAGATATCCCGGCTGCCATGATCGTGGCCGCCGCCCTGCTGGTCATCGTCAGGCGCCGTGCTGCAAAGCACGCTGCCTGATGTTTACGCGCCGCAGGTTGTTGCTGGTTTACTAAAAAACGCTTTCTGCGCGGTTCCACCAGTTGACAGACAGCCTGCGATTCGCTTTCTGCGGTTGCAAGCCAAGAACAACAACCAGTCACTTCATTGCTCAGATCGTCCCGCAATTCTACCCGATCCTTCGAGCAGGATATGACGGTCACGGCGCGCTGAGGCACAGTCCTTCCACTGCCTCATTCCCGGCGCGCGATCTCAGGAGCGATGCAGATGTCCACCAAAGCGCCCAATCCGGTTGACAAATATGTCGGCAGCCGCGTCCGGATGCGCCGCATCATGCTGGGCATGAGCCAGGAAAAACTGGGCGAAGCGCTCGGCCTCACTTTCCAGCAGGTTCAGAAATACGAGAAAGGCACCAACCGGGTCGGCGCCAGCCGCCTGCAGCAGATCTCCGAGATATTGCAGGTACCTGTGTCGTTTCTGTTCGATGGCGGGCCGAGCGGCGCGGTGAATGGCAACGGCTTCGGCGAAGGCGCCTCCCCGGCCTATGTGTCCGATTTCCTCGCTACATCAGAGGGTCTCGCGCTGACGCGCGCGTTCACGCGCATCGGCGATTCCAAAATGCGGCGCTCGATCGTCGAGCTGGTCGAGCAGATCGCGGCGCGCGACGGCCCCGACCCGCGCTGATTTTCATCCGCACCGGTTTGAGAATTTCGTATTCTGGAATATGCCATCATTTCCCGGTGCGAAATTGCGCATCTTGGAATGACGCTGTATCGGATACGACATGACGACAGCCAATCCCTTCGATGCCACGCCGATCCTCGAGGGCATCCGCCGCTGGGTCGAGATCGAGACCCCGACCGAAGCCCCCGAGCAGGTCAACAAGCTCGCCGACCTCGTCGCGCAAGGCTATCGCGGCCTGCCCGCCACCGTGGAGCGGATCGCCGGGCACTCCGGCTGCGGCGATCATCTGGCGGCGCGCTCGTCTTGGGGGCAAGACGCACCGGGAATCCTGGTGCTGAGCCATCTCGATACGGTGCATCCGCGTGGATTCATCGAGCGCCTACCGTTCCGGATCGATGGCGACAGTGCCTTCGGCCCGGGCATCTACGACATGAAGGGCGGCGCCTACCTCGCCTATCATGCGTTTCGGCAAGTTTGCGCCGACGGCGCGCGGCCGCCGCTCGGCATCACCCAGCTCTATGTCTCCGATGAGGAGATCGGCAGCCCGACCTCGCGCACGCTGATCGAGGCCGAGGGGAAAAAGGCGAAATATGTGCTGGTCACCGAACCGGCGCGCGACGGCGGCAAGATCGTGACGGGGCGCAAGGGCGTCGGGCGCTTTGAGGTCTTCATCAAGGGCGTGCCCTCGCATGCCGGCACCAGGCCCGAGGACGGCCGCAGCGCCATCCGCGAACTCGGCAATGTCATTCAAACGCTGGAGGCAATGAACGATCTGGCGCGCGGCATCACCGTCAATGTCGGCGTCGTCAGAGGCGGCACAAAGCCGAATGTGGTCGCAGAGGAGGCCTATGCCGAGGTCGATTTGCGCGTGCCGACGATATCGGATTCCGACGAACTCACGGCGAAAATCCTCAACCTGAAATCACGTACCGAGGGCGTCACCGTCAAGGTGATCGGCGAGTTGAACCGCCCTCCTTACGAGAAGAGCAATGCCGGCGCCGCGCTCTACGAGCATGCCAGGACGATTGCGGCGGAGATCGGTTTTGATCTGGTCGATACGTCGACCGGCGGCGGCTCCGACGGCAATTTCACCGCGCCGCATACCGCAACGCTGGACGGGCTCGGCGTCGACGGCCAGGGCGCGCATACCCATTACGAGCAGATGTACATCTCCTCGATCGAGCCGAGGGCGCGGCTGTTGTACCAGCTGTACCAGACGCTGCGATGATATCAGCACCGCGTGATACCGCCGACCGCGACGCGCCGCCTGATGATGGCGCGTCGGCACATGCGCACGGCTCGTTCTTCGGCCGCCGCAAGGGTCACAAGCTCCGCATCCATCAGGCCGACCTGATCGACAATCTGCTGCCGCATCTGGCGCTCGACATCACAGCGCCCGCGCCGGCGCGTCTCGCCGATCTCTTCGAAGGCGAGATCGAGGACGTCAGGCTCGAAATCGGATTCGGCGGCGGCGAACATCTGATCGCGGAGGCGCAAGCCTTTCCCAACATCGGATTCATCGGCTGCGAGCCCTATGTCAACGGCATGGCCAAAATCCTGACGCAGATCGAGGCACACCACATCGGCAACATTCGCCTCTATGCCGGCGACGCCGCGGAATTGCTGGCCTGGGCGCCGGCGCAATCGCTGGCGCGGATCGACCTGATCCATCCTGATCCCTGGCCGAAGCGGCGGCACTGGAAGCGGCGCTTCGTGCAGGACGCTACCGTCAACGCAATGGCGCGCATCCTGAAAGACGGCGGCGAATTTCGCTTCGTCAGCGACATCGACGATTACTGCGCCTGGACGCTGGCGCATCTGATGCGCAGCCCCGATTTTCTCTGGACCGCCGAACGCGCCATTGACTGGCAAAAGCCGTGGGATGCCTACACCATGACGCGCTACGGCCGCAAAGCCGAACGCGAGGGACGTGTCGCGGCGTATCTGCGGTTTCGGCGGGTCGGGTAATCCGTCATTCCGGGGCGTGCGCAGCACGAGCTACGATGTGCAATTGCACATCAGAGAATCCATCAGGCGGCATTCTCAAGCAGAGAAATGGATTCCGGGTTCGCGACTTCGTCGCGCCCCAGAATGACGGAGAGAGGTCAGTCCTTCGCTGCCTCCTCCATCATCGCCTTCTTCGCGTCCGTCGCTTCCCACACCATGCGCTTGCCACGTTCACGGCCCAGCAACTCGATCGGATGGCAATTCACTCACACTGTCATTGCCTGCGACAAACGTGAAGCGTTTGCGCAAGGGAGCAACGCGACGAAGCAATCCATCGCTCGGCAAGCGGGGAGATGGATTGCTTCGCTTCGCTCGCAATGACGGAGAGGGCCGGAGGCCGGATTACCGCGTCTTCCAGAACGCGACGACGCGCTGGGCGGTCGAGGGCATCAGGCGAACGTAATTGACCCGCGCGCTTTCGATGTCGGCGGGGGATGCTGTTCGGTTCGGACCTAGCCGAAGCAGGATCAGCGCGCGCACGGTCGCCCATTCGATATCGATGGATTTCCCGGCGATCAGGATCGGATCGTAGCGATCGCCGCTGATCAGGCCGTCGAGGGTTTCGATCTTGACGCCGGTCATCGCCGACAGCGCGGCGACCGACTCCTCGTATTTGAAGGCCCTTGCAAAATTGAGCAATGCGCCTTCGCCGAGCATGCCTTCGCGATGGAGCTTCAGCACGGTGCGCTGCGCAGGCATAAAGTCGCGCCGCTCCTCGCGTTCGGACGGGCCGGTGATGGCAGTCATCGCCTGCTTGATGTCGGCCTGCCGTTCGGGCTTGACGACCTGGAACAGGCGGCGGCGGACGACGTCGATGGAGCCGGAGAGCAGCTCCTTCAAATGGTCAGACGACAGATCGTCGCGCTGGCCGAGCCTGATCGTCAGCACGCCATCCTGGCCGGCGCGCTTGATCAGCGTCGAATAGCTGTCCGACGAGAAGGCTGCGCCCGCATTGCCGGCGGCACGCCTGACGACGTCGCGTTCGCCGCGGGCGACGATGATTTCGGTGAGATCGGTTGAAAGCGTCGGCCGTTCCGCCATCGCCAGTAGGTGACCCTGGCCCTTAACGGACGCGATTTCGATCAGCATCTTTTCGTCGATGAGCGGCGAGCGGCGCAGCAGCGGGCCTGCGATGGAAATTTCATCGTCATGGGCGAGCTGACCGACCAAACCACGCGGCGCGTTCGCCAGCATCGACAAGCGCTCGGCCAGTTCGGCGCGCTCGGCAAGCTCGGCATGGGGGACGAGACTGGTCAGGACACCGTCGAACAGATCGACATGATCGGAGCGGAAGCTCGCAGCACCCTGCAGGAAAAGCTCGCTGATGCGGCGCGCGGCATCGGCGCGGCGCTTGGGGTCGCCACGACTGACAATGTCGTCGAGTTCCGGGATCAGCGATGGTGAAATTATCATAAACCCACTCAAACGGGCCTGAATTGGCTGGTTTTCGGGAAATCTAGGCAGGGTTCGTGAATGAACGGTTAGACTTTGCTTCCGCTCGCAAAGCTTGGCAAAATCGGACTTAACGGGATCGCGGGCCTTGTCGGATTGCGCAAAAAGCGCTATATCCGCGGCAACTTATGGTTCTCATACGATCGCGTATTGAGAGTGGGCCCCCCGGGACCCGCTCTTTTTTATTACCTGAACGAGCCCGGCCCAGAAGGGCCTTAAAGGCGCGGTTCGGGGAACCGGCCGGACCGCCGGTTAAGGCCCGGCCTAAACCCATGCAAGTAAGACACTTTTGACCCTGGACATGACCGATCCAACTGCTGGTTCCGTGGATGCCGACCTCTTGGCCGAGCCCCGTCTCGTCGTCGAGCCGGGCGCGGCCGCGCGGGTATCGGCGGTGGCCGGCCCGGTTTTGCAGGGAATGGGCTATCGGCTGGTCCGGATCAAGATTTCAGGCGAGGCCGGCTGCACCGTCCAGATCATGGCCGAGCGGCCTGATGGTACGATGCAGATCGAGGATTGCGAGGCGATCTCGCGGGCGCTGTCGCCGGTGCTCGACGTCGCCGACCCGATCGACCGCGCCTACCGGCTTGAGATATCCTCGCCGGGCATCGATCGCCCGCTGGTGCGCCGCTCCGATTTCGAGCGCTACGCCGGTCATCTCGTGAAGGTCGAGATGGCTGTCGCCCATGAAGGCCGCAAGCGTTTTCGCGGGCTCCTCGCAGGCTGCGAAGGCGATGCCGTGCGGCTACATCGGGATGACACACGCGCGGGCGAAGATGCCGACGTGCTGCTGGTGATGGAAGACATCTCCGACGCGCGGCTGGTTCTGACCGACGAACTGATTGCGGAATCGATGCGGCGCGGCAAGGCCGCCGAGCGCGAAATGAAGCAGAATCTCGGGCTGGCGCCGCCGCCTCCGCCGCACGCAAAGAAGAGCGATCCGGCCAGGAGCAACAAACCGAAGCCTAAGCCCGGCAAGAAGCCGGAGCCCAAAAAGCCCGAGCCGACCAATACCAAGAAACACCGCCTTGCCGCAGAAAGACTGCGCCGAGGCGACCTCGATCCTACCGAAGGAGACTAGGCCATGGCCGTCAGTGCCAACAAACTCGAACTGCTGCAGATCGCAGACGCGGTCGCCCGCGAAAAGTCGATCGACCGCGGGATCGTGATTGCTGCGATGGAAGACGCCATCGCCAAGGCGGCCCGCGCCCGTTACGGCAGCGAGACCGACGTTCACGCCGAGATCGACGCCAAGAAGGGTGAGCTGCGGCTGTCGCGCCACATGCTGGTCGTCGAGCAGGTCGAAAACTCCTCGAACCAGATTTCGCTGGCGGACGCGCAGCGCGCCAATCCGGGCGCCCAGGTCGGCGACACCATCGCCGACACCCTGCCGCCGCTGGAATATGGCCGCATCGCCGCGCAATCCGCCAAGCAGGTGATCGTGCAGAAGGTGCGCGAGGCCGAGCGCGACCGGCAATACCAGGAATTCAAGGACCGCATCGGCGATATCGTCAACGGCGTCGTCAAGCGCGTCGAGTATGGCAGCGTGATCGTCGATCTCGGCCGCGGCGAAGCCATCATCCGCCGCGACGAAATGCTGCCGCGCGAGGTGTTCCGCAACGGCGACCGCGTCCGCGCCTACATCTTCGATGTCCGCCGCGAAACCCGCGGACCGCAGATCTTCCTCTCCCGCACCCATCCGCAATTCATGGCAAAGCTGTTCGCGCAGGAAGTGCCGGAAATCTATGACGGCATCGTCGAGATCAAGGCGGTGGCCCGCGATCCCGGCTCGCGCGCGAAAATCGGCGTGATTTCAAGGGATTCTTCGGTGGATCCGGTCGGCGCCTGCGTCGGCATGCGCGGCTCGCGCGTGCAGGCGGTGGTGAACGAACTGCAGGGCGAGAAGATCGACATCATTCCGTGGTCGCCCGACATCGCGACCTTCGTCGTCAACGCGCTGGCGCCTGCCGAAGTCGCCAAGGTCGTGATCGACGAGGACCGCGAGCGGATCGAGGTCGTGGTTCCCGACACCAACAACCAGCTGTCGCTGGCGATCGGCCGCCGCGGCCAGAACGTGCGCCTCGCCTCGCAGCTCACCGGCTGGGATATCGATATCCTCACCGAGCAGGAAGAATCCGAGCGCCGCCAGGCCGATTTCGAGAACTCCACGCGGGTGTTCATGGAAGCGCTGAATGTCGACGAGGTGGTCGGCCAGTTGCTGGCGTCTGAAGGCTTTACTTCGGTCGAGGAACTCGCGCTGGTCGACGTCAAGGAACTGGCCGGGATCGAAGGCTTCGACGAGGAAACCGCCAACGAGCTGCAGAGCCGGGCCAAGGAATATCTGGAACAGCTCGAAACGGAGCTGGAAAACAAGCGTAAGGAGCTCGGCGTGGATGATGCTTTGAAGACGGTGCCCGGCGTGACCTCGAAGATGCTGGTCAAGTTCGGCGAGAACGATATCAAGTCGGTCGAGGATCTGGCGGGCTGTGCGACCGACGATCTGGTCGGCTGGACCGAGCGCAAGGAAGGCGGCGAGCCGACCAAGTACCCGGGCATTCTCGACGCCAACGAAATCTCGCGCGACGATGCCGAACGCATGATCATGCAGGCCCGCGTCATTGCCGGCTGGATCACCGAAGCGGAACTCGCCAAGCAATCCGAGGCGACCGAGACCACCGAAGACCAGACGGCGTAATGCGGGTGTTCCGCAAAACCGAAAACCTTTTCTGCGCGCAGACCGTGCGCAGATGACCGGAGCCACTAAACAGGCATGCTCGCTTTGGCTGACCCCGATCTCGACAATGGGCCGCGGACCGACAAGTCCGCGACCATGCGGATGTGCGCGGTCAGCCGCGAGGTCCGCCCGATCGACGAGCTGATCCGGTTCGTGGTCGCCCCGTCGGGCGAAGTCATCCCCGATTTGAAGCGCAAGCTGCCCGGCCGCGGCCTTTGGGTCCAGGCCTCGCGCCGGACCGTTGCGGAAGCGGTGCGGCGTCACCAATTTAAGCGAGGGTTCAAGCGCGACGTTCGGGTCGCTACGACCCTTCCCGCCGATACCGAGGCGCTGCTGGAACGAAGCTGCACCGAGGCGCTGGCCATGGCGGCCAAGGCCGGCCAGGTCATTTCCGGCTTTGCCAAGGTCGAGGGCCTGCTCGAACAGGGCAGGGCCGGCGCCCTGATTCACGCTTCCGACGGCGCGGCCGACGGAATCCGTAAATTGGACGCTATCGCCGGGCAAAGGACCGGAAATATCGGTGAATCGCGCGGTTTACCGATCGTTACCGCTTTAACCTCGGCACAATTGGATTTGGCACTGGGGCGGTCAAATGTGATACATGCTGCGCTGCTCGCGGGCCCGGCGAGCAAAACGTTCCTGTCGCGCTGCCAGATCCTGGTTCGATACCGGATGGACGACGACGACAAGACCGGGGATGGCGGCCAGAAATTCTGACTGACGAAGATTGGTTCCGAAGCCTTGCTTCAATGAATGTGCGGATACGCACACCGTAACGAGATTAGGACTGCTGAATGGTTGATACCAAAACGCCTGGCGACAAGACTCTGAGTGTCCCGACCAAGACCTTGACGCTGAAGCCGCGGGTCGAGACGGGCACCGTGCGCCAGAGCTTCAGCCATGGCCGGACCAAGCAGGTCGTGGTCGAAAAGCGTGGCAAGCGCCGCGTTGGCGGCGACGCGCCCGCCACCGAAACGCATGCGCCCGAGCCGGCCGTCGCCAAGCCGGCGCCTGCCAAGGCCCCCCTCTCCCGCCCCGCGGCAGCCCCCGGCGCACCGCGCAGCGGTTCCGGCGTGGTGCTTCGGACGCTGACGGAAGACGAGCGTTCCGCCCGCGCCAGCGCGCTGGCCGACGCCAAGGTGCGCGAAGTCGAGGAACGGCGGCTGGCCGAGGAAGAAGCCAAGCGCCGCGCCAGCCGTGAAGGCATCGAACAGGCCGAACGCGAGGCCGCCGAAGCCCGCCGCAAGGCCGAGGAAGAACGGCACCGGCTGGAAGAGGAAGCCAAGCGCAAGGCCGAAGTCGAGGCCAAGAAGCGATTTGGCGAGGCCGAGGCCAAGACCGCGACGGCAACGCCGACAACCGCTGCCGCGCGACCCGCCACGGCGGCCCGCCCGGCGGCTGGAGCCCGTCCGGCTGTCGTGCCGCCCGCGCGCGCCCCGGGCGTTGCTGCCGATGGTTCCGATGAAGACGAAGGTCCGCGCCAGATCCGCCGCGGCCCCGGCGGCGCCATGCGCCCCGTCACGCCCCCCAAGACCACCCACAAGCCGGCACCGCAAAAGGAACGCGGCCGCTTGACGCTGGTCACCGCGCTCAACGCCGACGATGTCCGTGAGCGGTCGATCGCCTCGTTCCGCCGCCGCACCCAGCGCCTGAAGGGACACGCCGCGAACGAGCCGAAGGAAAAGCTCATCCGCGAGGTGACGATCCCGGAAGCGATCACGATCCAGGAACTCGCCAACCGCATGTCGGAACGCGCGGTCGACGTCATCCGCATGCTGATGAAGCAGGGCGCGATGCACAAGATCACCGACGTGATCGACGCCGACACCGCGCAACTGATCGCCGAGGAATTGGGCCATTCCGTCAAGCGCGTCGCCGCGTCCGACGTCGAAGAGGGCCTGTTCGACGTCGTCGACGATTCCACCGATACCGAGCCGCGCTCGCCGGTCGTCACCGTGATGGGCCATGTCGACCACGGCAAGACCTCGCTGCTCGACGCGCTTCGCCACGCCAACGTGGTGTCGGGCGAAGCCGGCGGCATCACCCAGCATATCGGCGCTTATCAGGTGACCTCGCCGGAAAGCGGCAAGAAGATCACCTTCATCGATACGCCCGGCCATGCCGCGTTCACCGCGATGCGCGCGCGCGGCGCCAAGGTCACCGATATCGTGATCCTGGTGGTCGCGGCCGATGACGGCGTCATGCCGCAGACGATCGAGGCGATCAACCACGCCAAGGCGGCGAAGGTTCCGATGATCGTCGCGATCAACAAGATCGACAAGCCGGACGCCAGGGCGGAGCGCGTGCGCACCGAACTGCTGCAGCACGAGGTTCAGGTCGAATCGTTCGGCGGCGAAGTCGTCGACGTCGAGGTATCAGCCAAGAACAAGACCAATCTCGACAAGCTGCTCGAGATGATCGCGCTGCAGGCCGAACTGCTCGACCTCAAGACCAATTCGGAACGTCCGGCCGAAGGCACCGTGATCGAAGCCAAGCTCGATCGCGGCCGTGGTCCGGTGGCCACCGTGCTGGTTCAGCGCGGCACGCTCAAGGTCGGCGACATCATCGTGGCCGGCGCCGAAATGGGCCGCGTCCGCGCGCTGATTTCGGACCAGGGCGAGAACCTCGACGAGGCCGGACCTTCGGTGCCGGTCGAAGTGCTGGGCTTCAACGGCCCGCCGGAAGCCGGCGACCGTCTCGCCGTGGTCGAGAACGAAGCCCGCGCCCGCCAGGTCACGAGCTATCGCGCCCACCAGAAGCGCGAGAACGCCGCCGCCTCGATTTCCGGCATGCGCGGCTCGCTCGAGCAGATGATGTCGCAGCTCAAGACCGCGGGCCGCAAGGAATTCCCGCTGATCGTGAAAGCCGACGTGCAGGGCTCGCTCGAAGCCATTCTGGGTTCGCTGGAAAAGCTCGGCACCGACGAAGTCGCAGCCCGCATCCTGCACGCGGGCGTCGGCGGCATCTCCGAATCCGACGTCACGCTGGCGGAAGGTTTCAACGCCGCGATCATCGGCTTCTCGGTGCGCGCCAACAAGGAGGCCGCGGCCGCCGCCAAGCGCAACGGCATCGAAATCCGCTACTACAACATCATCTACGATCTCGTCGACGACATCAAAAAGGCGATGTCCGGCCTGCTCGCGCCGACGCTGCGCGAAACCATGCTGGGCAATGCGCAGATCCTGGAAGTGTTCAACATTTCCAAGGTCGGCAAGGTCGCTGGCTGCCGCGTCACCGACGGCACCGTGGAACGCGGCGCCAATGTACGCCTGATCCGCGACAACGTCGTCGTGCATGAAGGCAAGCTTTCGACGCTGAAGCGCTTCAAGGACGAAGTAAAGGAAGTGCAGTCCGGCCAGGAATGCGGCATGGCGTTCGAGAATTACGGCGACATGCGTCCCGGCGACGTGATCGAGTGTTACCGCGTGGAGACCATCCAGCGCTCTCTGTAAGTCCAAACCTTACGAAGAGCCTCGGATTTTATTGACTGAGAATGTGGCGTTACGGCCGGACTAGTTCCGGCCATCCACGCCTTAACCTGATTCAACAAGCAAAAACGTGAATGCCCGCGCGCAGGCAAGTTTGCGCAGCCTGCCTAAAGTTGGCTGCGGCGCGGGCATGACGGCTTTGAAAGACGAAAATGCCCCGCCATCATACCAAAGGTTCCGCTCCCGGCGGCTCGCAGCGGCAATTGCGCGTCGGCGAGACCGTGCGCCATGCCGTTGCCGATATTCTATCGCAGGGTAACGTGCACGATCCCGATCTAGAAGGCCAAATCATCACCGTTCCCGAGGTGAGGATGTCGCCTGACCTGAAACTTGCGACGATTTACGTGATGCCGCTCGGCGGTCGCGATACCGATGTCGTGCTCGCGGCGCTCGCGCGCAATAAAAAGTTTCTGCGCGGCGAGATCGCTCACCGCGTTAACCTGAAATTTGCCCCTGACCTTCGCTTTCGCGTCGACGAGCGATTCGACGAAGCGGAACGGATCGAGAAATTACTGAGAACACCTGCGGTGCAAAGAGACCCCGCACCCGATTCGGACGACAAGTGATGATTATGCCCACCGCCGACGGCGTGATCGCGCAGCAAACTGCCGATTCGCACGACGCCGAAAAAAATATTTTTTCTGGTGAAGCGCGCGGCAACGACAAAGGTCGCGCTGGCGACGGCGAGCGCCGCGCTGGCGACGGCGAGCGCCGCGCTGGCGACGACGAACGTCGCGCCGGCAACGAAGGCCAGCGCCGCAGCAACAACGATCCGCGCCACAACAAGCAGCCGCGCCAGAACAACCAGCCGCGTCGCGACAAGCGCGACGTTCATGGCTGGGTGATTCTCGACAAGCCGATCGGCATGACCTCGACGCACGCGGTTGCCGTGCTCAAGCGCCTGTTCCAGGCCAAGCGCGCCGGCCACGCCGGCACGCTCGATCCTTTGGCGTCCGGTGGCCTGCCGATCGCGCTCGGCGAGGCCACCAAGACGGTTCCCTTCGTGATGGACGGCCGCAAGCGCTACCGCTTCACGGTCGCTTGGGGCGAGGAGCGCGATACTGACGATACCGAGGGCCGGGTGACCCAGAGCAGCGAGCTCAGGCCGTCGGCCGACGCGGTCCGGGCGCTGCTGCCGCAGTTCACCGGCCTGATCGAGCAGATCCCGCCGCAATATTCCGCGATCAAGGTCCAGGGCGAACGTGCCTATGACCTGGCGCGGGACGGCGAAACCGTCGAATTGAAGCCCCGCCCGGTCGAGATTCACGAATTAACCCTTGTAGAACATGGAGATAACGGACAGTCCGTGTTCGAGGCGGAGTGCGGCAAGGGTACCTATGTCCGGGCGCTGGCCCGCGATATCGGCCGGATTCTGGGCTGTTTCGGCCATATCTGCGCGCTGCGGCGGACTTTGGTGGGCCCATTCCGCGAGACGGACATGATTCCGCTGGAAGAGTTGGAGGCTTTATGCAATAGAGCCGCGTCTGGCGAGGGAAGCCTCGCCGACGCGCTTTTGCCCGTTGAGACCGCGCTGGACGACATCCCGGCACTGGCCGTCACACGGGCTGATGCGGCAAGGCTCCACAGGGGCCAGGCCGTTTTGTTGCGCGGACGGGATGCGCCCAATAGTAGCGGCACAGTCTATGTCACGGTGGCAGGCCGGCTTCTGGCCCTCGCCGAAATTGGCAATGGCGAACTCATCCCCAAGCGCGTGTTCAACCTGACCGGGCTGACTGCCAGTCCCGGTCGCAGCAATAAGAGAGTTTGACGATGTCGATTACCGCCGAACGCAAAGCGGAAGTCATCAAGACGAATGCCAACAAAGCCGGCGACACCGGTTCGCCCGAGGTTCAGGTTGCGATCCTGTCGGAACGCATCACCAATCTCACCGGCCACTTCAAGACCCACGTGAAGGACCATCATTCACGCCGCGGCCTTCTGAAGCTCGTGCAGACGCGCCGCTCCCTTCTCGACTACATCAAGAAGAAGGACGAGGCGCGTTACAAGGCCTTGCTAGAAAAGCATAACATTCGTCGTTGATTTGAGAGAGTACGCGCGCTGTATGCGCGCGTTTTCGCATGATCTTCCGAACAAACGGACTCCGAATTTTTCGGAGACGATCATGCGCAAGAGCATCATCCCGAAAGGATCATGCTCGACAACGTCCAGCAGCAATCCGGCCGCTGGACAGGGCAAGGTGCCCGTGACTGCCGAGAGGATGGACGCCATCCGAAAGATGAAGACCATGGCAGGATCGCCGGATGCTGATCTCGTATCGCGATCAGCGTCTCGCAATCTTGCGCATGGTCTTTGTGTTTTTGGGCGCCGCTCTCTCGTGAACCCATGAAAGAAACCACTATGTTCAATAAGCATTCCGTCGAGATCGACTGGGGTGGACGTCCCCTCAAGCTGGAAACCGGCAAGATCGCCCGTCAGGCCGACGGCGCCGTGCTCGCCACCTATGGCGAGACCGTCGTGCTCGCCACCGTCGTCGCCGCGAAGTCTCCGCGCGAAGGCGTCGACTTCCTGCCGCTGACCGTCGACTATCAGGAAAAGACCTACGCCGCGGGCCGCATTCCCGGCGGCTACTTCAAGCGCGAGGGACGTCCGACCGAAAAGGAGACGCTGGTCTCCCGCCTGATCGACCGCCCGATTCGTCCGCTGTTCGTGGACGGCTGGCGCAATGAAACCCAGGTGATCGTGACGACGCTGTCGCACGACATGGAAAACGATCCCGATATCCTGGCGCTGGTCGCCTCCTCGGCGGCGCTGACGATATCAGGCGCCCCGTTCAAGGGCCCGATCGGGGCTGCCCGCGTCGGCTTCGTCAATGACGAGTATGTGCTCAACCCGACGCTCGACGAGATGGTCGAAACCCAGCTCGACCTGGTCGTCGCCGGCACTGCGGATGCCGTGTTGATGGTGGAATCGGAAGCCAAAGAGCTCAACGAAGACATCATGCTCGGCGCGGTCATGTTCGGCCACCGCCACTTCCAGCCGGTGATCAAGGCGATCATCGAACTGGCCGAGAAGGCCGCCAAGGAGCCGCGCGAAGTCAAGGTCGTCGACGAAAGCGCGCTGGAAAAGGAAATCCTCGGCCTGATCGAGCAGGACCTGCGCTCCGCCTACGCTATCCCGGTCAAGCAGGATCGCTATGCGGCGGTCGGCAAGGCCAAGGAAAAGGTGATGGCGCACTACTTCCCGGAAGGGCAGGAGCCGAAATACGACAAGCTGCGCATCGCCGCCGTGTTCAAGGAACTCGAGGCCAAGATCGTTCGCTGGAACATCCTCGACACCGGCAAGCGCATCGACGGGCGCGATTCCAAGACCGTGCGCAACATCATCGCCGAAGTCGGCGTGCTGCCGCGCGCCCACGGCTCGGCGCTGTTCACCCGCGGTGAGACGCAAGCGATGGTCGTGACCACGCTCGGCACCGGCGAAGACGAACAGTACATCGACGCGCTGTCGGGAACGTACAAAGAGACGTTCCTGCTGCACTACAACTTCCCTCCCTACTCGGTCGGTGAAACCGGACGCCTCGGCGGCACCAAGCGCCGCGAGATCGGCCACGGCAAGCTCGCCTGGCGTGCGATCCACCCGGTCCTGCCGCCGCACCACGAATTCCCATACACGGTGCGCGTGGTCTCCGAGATCACCGAATCCAACGGCTCGTCGTCGATGGCCTCGGTGTGCGGCGCCTCGCTGGCGCTGATGGATGCGGGCGTTCCCTTGAAGCGGCCGACCGCGGGTATCGCGATGGGCCTCATCCTGGAAGGTTCGCGCTTTGCGGTCCTGTCCGACATTCTCGGCGACGAGGATCATCTCGGCGACATGGACTTCAAGGTGGCCGGCACCGACCAGGGCATCACCTCGCTGCAGATGGACATCAAGATCGAGGGCATCACCGAGGAGATCATGAAGGTCGCGCTCGGCCAGGCCAAGGACGGGCGTATCCACATCCTCGGCGAAATGGCCAAGGCGTTGACCAATGCCCGCGCCGAGCTCGGCGAATACGCGCCGCGCATCGAGACCTTCAAGATTGCCACCGACAAGATCCGTGAAGTGATCGGCACCGGCGGCAAGGTGATCCGCGAGATCGTCGAGAAGACCGGCGCCAAGGTCAACATCGAGGACGACGGCACCGTCAAGGTCGCCTCCAACGACGGCGAGGCCATGAAGGCCGCGATCAAGTGGATCAAGTCGATCGCCTCCGATCCGGAGATCGGACAGATCTACGAGGGCACCGTGGTCAAGGTGATGGAGTTCGGCGCGTTCGTGAACTTCTTCGGCGCCAAGGACGGCCTCGTCCACATCAGCCAGCTCGCTTCGGCGCGCGTGCAGAAGACCTCCGACGTCGTCAAGGAAGGCGACAAGGTCAAGGTCAAGCTGCTCGGCTTCGACGACCGCGGCAAGACGCGGCTGTCGATGAAGGTGGTCGATCAGGCCACCGGCGAGGACCTCGAGGCCAAGCAGAAGGCGGAAGCGCCGCAGCGCGAAGCCGCCGGCGAGTAAGGCATCGCAAAAATGTGAACAAAAGGGTGGCCGAACGGCCACCCTTTTTTGTTGGCCGCCTGAGTTACATTGCCGGGACCGCAGCACCTGTGCGATTACGTCGCAGGCTCACGAGGGCAGAAAACGAGACCGGATCCCGCCCGTCGCCCGTAGCTTGCCGCGCACAGCGGCTTACGGCGTTCGTTCCCATATATTTACCCATTTCACCTACAGGTAAGGAGAAGTCGATGTCATCCATGTCCCGGCGCCATCTGATGTTTGCGGCAACCGGTATCGCGGCCGTTGCGGCAGCCCCACGTCTTGTCTTTGCACAGGCGGCCGCTCCCGCCCCGGCCGCGGCTCCAGCCGGCCCCTTCACGCTGCCGCCACTGATCTATCCGACCAATGCGTTCGAACCGCATATCGACGCCAAGACGATGGAAATCCATCACGACAAGCACCACGCCGCCTATGTCGCCAACCTCAACAATGTCGCCAAGACCAATGCCCAGTTGGGAACGGCGAAGATAGAGGACGTGCTCGGCAATCTGAATGCGCTGGACGACAGCATCAAATTCACCGTTCGCAACAATCTCGGCGGCCACGCCAACCACACCATGTTCTGGGAAATCATGGGCCCGAACGGCGGCAAGCCCGAAGGCGAGGTGCTGGCCGCGATCGACAAGGATCTCGGCGGCATGGAAAAATTCCAGAACGACTTCAACGCCGCCGGCGGCCGCCAGTTCGGCTCGGGCTGGGTGTTCGTGACGGTCGCCAAGGACGGCAAGCTCGCGATCGAGACCCGCCCGAACCAGGACAACCCGATGATGGACGGCAAGCGCGCCTTGATGGGCAACGACGTCTGGGAGCACGCCTATTATCTGAACTACCAGAACCGCCGCGCCGATTATCTCAAGGCGTGGTGGAACACGGTGAACTGGGCCAAAATCGCGGAGCGTTACGCCGCGGCCAAGGCCGGCACGCTCGGCGCCTGATCGCATACCATGTGAAAAGGGCGGCCCCTCGGCCGCCCTTTTTGTTTTTCCGGATGGCCTCGCGCAAACAGCGCAAGTGCCTCGTCGCTGGGATCAGGCGACCTCGAAACGATCGAGGTTCATCACCTTGGTCCATGCCGCCGCAAAGTCCTTCGCGAACTTCTCCTTCGAGTCGGCCGATCCATAGACCTCCGCAAAGGCGCGGAGCTGCGCGTGCGAACCGAAAATCAGGTCGACGCGGGTGCCGGTCCACTTGACCGCATTCGTCTTGCGGTCGCGGCCCTCATACGCGCCGTCGGAGCCCGCGGGCTGCCATTGCGTGCTCATGTCGAGCAGGTTGACGAAGAAGTCGTTCGTCAGCGTGCCCGGCTGCTTGGTGAACACGCCGTGCTTGGATCCGCCGACGTTCGCGCCGAGGACGCGCAGGCCGCCGACGAGAACCGTCATCTCGGGCCCCGTCAGCCTCAGCAATTGCGCCCGGTCCACCAACGCCTCCTCAGGCGCCATGAACTGATGCTTCTTGCCGCTGACAAAGTTGCGGAAGCCGTCGGCACGCGGCTCGAGCGGAGCGAAGGACTCGACATCGGTTTGATCCTGCGACGCGTCCATGCGCCCCGGCGTGAAGGGCACCTTCACGTCGACGCCGGCGTCCTTGGCAGCTTTCTCGACCGCAGCACTGCCGCCGAGAACGATCAGGTCGGCAAGCGAAACCTTCTTGCCGAACTCCTTCTGGATCGCTTCGAGCGTCGAGAGCACCGTCTTGAGCTCGGCCGGCTGGTTGACCTCCCAGTCCTTCTGCGGGCTAAGACGAATGCGCGCACCATTCGCGCCGCCACGCTTGTCGGAGCCGCGGAACGTCGACGCCGACGCCCATGCGGTCGTGACAAGCTGGGACACCGACAGGCCGGAGGCGAGAATCTTCGCCTTCAGCGCGGCGATATCAGCCTCGCCGATCAGCGGATGATCCACCGCCGGGATCGGGTCCTGCCAGATCAGCGTCTCCTTCGGCACCAGCGGGCCGAGGTAGCGCGCGATCGGGCCCATGTCGCGGTGCGTGAGCTTGAACCAGGCGCGTGCGAACGCGTCGGCGAACTGGTCCGGATGCTCGTAGAAGCGCCGCGAGATCTTCTCGTAGGCCGGATCGAAGCGCAGCGACAGGTCGGTGGTCAGCATGGTCGGCACATGCTTCTTCGACGTGTCGTAAGCATCCGGGATCGAGGCTTCCGCGCCTTTCGCCTTCCACTGCTTGGCGCCGGCCGGGCTCTTGGTCAGCTCCCATTCGTTTTCGAACAGGTTCTTGAAGAAGAGATTGCTCCACTTGGTCGGCGTCTGCGTCCAGGTGACTTCCGGACCGCCGGTGATGGCATCGGCGCCGACGCCGGTGCCATGCTTGCTCTTCCAGCCGAGGCCCTGATCCTCCAGCGCACCGCTTTCCGGGTCCGCTCCCACCAGCGACGGATCGCCGGCGCCGTGGGTCTTGCCGAAGGAGTGGCCGCCGGCAATCAGGGCGACGGTTTCTTCGTCGTTCATCGCCATGCGGAAGAACGTTTCGCGGATGTCCTTGGCCGCCGCGAGCGGGTCCGGATTGCCGTTCGGCCCTTCCGGATTGACGTAGATGAGGCCCATCTGCACGGCGCCCAAGGGTTCGGCGAGCTGGCGTTCACCGCTGTAGCGTTCATCGCCGAGCCAGGTGCCTTCGGGACCCCAGAAGAGTTCTTCGGGCTCCCAGACGTCGGCGCGGCCGCCGGCGAAGCCGAAGGTCTTGAAGCCCATCGATTCCAGGGCGACGTTGCCGGCAAGAATCATCAGGTCGGCCCACGAGAGTTTCCGCCCGTATTGCTGCTTGATCGGCCACAATAGCCGGCGTGCCTTGTCGAGGTTGGCGTTGTCAGGCCAGCTGTTCAGCGGCGCGAAGCGCTGCTGACCCGCACCCGCACCGCCGCGGCCATCCGTGATGCGATAGGTGCCCGCGCTGTGCCACGCCATGCGGATCATCAGGCCGCCATAGTGACCGAAATCGGCCGGCCACCATTCCTGCGATTCCGTCATCAAGGCATGCAGGTCCTTGACCACGGCGTTGAGGTCGAGGGTCTTGAACTCCTTGGCGTAGTCGAACGCCTCGCCCATCGGATCGGACAGAGTGGAATTGCGGTGGAGAATCGAAACGTCCAGCGCGTCCGGCCACCAGTCGCGGTTCGCGTGTCCGCGCGAGCCCGTGAACGGGCATTTGGTTTTGTCATCCATGGTCGTCTCCTGGGGTGGTCCCTGTTCAGATTGGAGGCAATCTAAGCACCGCATCCCATCAGGTAAAGTTGATTTTAATGATCGAACCGATAAGATGACCTGATGATCCAGATGACGCTCAGACAGCTCCGCTACTTCGATGCGCTGGCACGCCACGGCCATTTCGGGCGCGCGGCCGAGTCGTGTTCCATCTCGCAGCCGGCGCTGTCGATGCAGATCAAGGAAATGGAGGAAACTCTCGGCGGCGTGCTGCTGGAGCGAAGCGCGCGACAGGTCACGCTGACGAAGTTCGGCGAGGAGATCGTCCAGCGCGTCCGCGAGATCCTGCGCTCGGTCGATGAACTCGGAGATTTTGCGCGCGCCTCGCGCGACCGGCTCGCGGGCCGGCTGCGGATCGGCATGATCCCGACGATTGCGCCCTATCTGCTGCCGAAGGTGATCGAGAATCTGGCGCGGATGCATCCGGAGCTCGACATTCACGTCCGCGAGACGCTGACGCCGAAGCTGATCAAGGAGGTCGTCGAAGGCCGGCTGGATACGGCGATCGTGGCGCTACCGGTATCCGAACCTTCGCTCACCGAGGTCGTGTGCTTTTCAGAAAACTTCCTGCTGGTGCGGCCGGGCGAGGACGAGGGAACGCCGGTGCCGAGCCACGAGACGCTGCGCGAGATGCGCCTTTTGCTGCTCGAAGAGGGACACTGTTTTCGCGACCAGGCGCTGTCGTTCTGCAACATGCAGTCGCCGCCGCGGGAAGTGCTGGACGCAAGCTCGCTGTCGACGCTCGTTCAAATGGTCGGCGCCGGCATCGGCGTCACCCTGATCCCGGAAATGGCGGTCACGGTGGAAACACGCTCGGCGACAGTCTCGGTCGCCCGCTTCAGGAATCCGCAGCCGTCGCGAACCATCGGCATGGTGTGGCGCAAGACAAGTCCGCTGGCCGGACAGCTTGCGCAGATCTCCGAAGTGGTTTGCCTCGCCGCCGACGCGCTGCGCGAAGCGCGCAAGGCGAAATCGTCATCGCGGAAATGAAATACCGGCCTGACGGCCCGAGCCGCTAAAGTCTTATCCTGAGCGTGAACGATCCCGTCTGGTTCAGAAAGCCGGAAGGACTGGTTTGCACGCCGTAGCGCATGCTGAGGTCCAGATTGTCCGCCCCGCTCGAGGCCAGCCCGATGCCTGCCGAATAGAGCCAGGGCGACTGGCTGAAAGTCGTGGTGACGAAGCTATCGCCGCCGCCTGCAAAGGCCGCTGATATCTGCAGCCGGTTGTTGAGAAGCGACCGCGCGGATGCCTTGCATGGAGGCATTGCGAACATGGCCGTTACGGCCGAAAATGCCCGTGCAGAGCGGCATTGTCCTCCCATGTTCATGGGGGACGGGCCGCCTCGAATCCGACCGTCGCAAGAGAAAGCCTGGAAGCATTGCCATGCCTGAGCCCATCATCCGCCCTGTCCGCTCGGACGAATATGACGCAGTCGCCCGGGTCTGGATGGCAAGCTGGGTCTCGACCGGGCTTGAGGACGCCAACGATGCCCTGCTCGCGAGATTGCGCGCGCGCATTGCGATGGCAGCGGAGAAGGGCTCAAGCCTTTACGTCGCTGACGACAACGGAGAATTGGCGGCGATGCTCACGCTGCATTTGTCCGACCATTATCTCGATCAATTGTTCGTTGCGCCCGAGTATCAGGGCGACGGCCTCGGACGCCAACTGCTTGCCTTCACACGGCAACAAATGCCTGACGAAATCTGGCTGCGCTGCGTGCGCGAGAATGAAAAAGCCTGGCGCTGGTACGAGCGCGAAGGCTTCGTGTTCGAGAAGGAAGAGCTCGAGCCGAAGATCGGCTTTATGATGAAATATTATCGGTGGCGGAAACCGGCATGAAATCCATCGCTTCGCTTGCGGAGGGCGCGCACAAGCTATAGTTTTCGCATCCAGCATCATCAACTTGTGTTCTTTCGGATCATGTTGCGTAGCTTCACTGCCGTCGTCATCCTCGTCTCATGCTTCACGGCAACTGGATGGGCCCAAGCGCCTTCACCGACGAGCCCGGTGGCATCGACACCCTCCAAACCCGTTACGAAGAAAACGGCCCCCAAAGCCAAGACCGCCGCGAAGCAACCGGTTGCTGCGGCAACGGGCCCTTGCAGGCTCGGCGTAATTTCGGCGCTCGGGGACCACTTTGCCGTACAAAAATTTGGCCTCACGATCTTTGAGACCGAGGAGAGCGCGGTCACGATCGAGGGATGGGGTCTCGATGATCTCGTCGTCGCGCGGATACGCGCGGCGACCGGCTCTGATCCGGCAGTGCGGAGGATCAGTTATCCGAAGGCTGCATTCGAGCCCTTCTATCATCCGACGTCACGATTCTTGCCCGACCCCCGCGAAGGCCTGCCGGCGATCGTCAGAAGCATCACGTCAGCAGCCAACTGCGAACGCTATCTTGTTGTAACCCGCTTCAAAGGGCAGGTGCCGGGCACCAAACTCACGCTTGACGGAATCGGTGCATACAGTCACGGGCTAGGATCACTCGTCAGGCATTCGCATCTGTTCGCCAATGTTGGGCTGACTCTGCTCGACGGCAGCAACTACGAGACGATCAGCCGCCCGTTCGCAGGGCTCGGTACGCGACTGGCCGAAGGCTTGCGGTTGACCGAAGATCCGCTCACCAAACTCGACAACTCGCTGTTTCCCGAACCAGCGACGACTGTTCCAGGTAACGCGATGCTTCGGGAAAGAACCCGCGCGCTGGTTGCGGCAAGGCTCGATCAGGTGCTGCCTAATTATCTCAAGAACGATTGAGCGCCTCCTCATTCCGCCGAGCCACAAATGATTCCAGTCATCGCCGCAATTTTTCTTGTCTACTTTACCGTCCCCTCATTTGCACAAGCGCAATCGGCGCAGGCAGCGACGCCGCAGTCGTCGACAACGGCCGCCAGGAAATCTCAGCCAAAGGCCAGGACCGTTGCCAGGTCGTTTGAGAGCGGGCCGTGCCAGATCGGCGTCATTCCCATTGCCGGAAACCTGTTTCTTGTAGAAAAGTTCGGCCCCTTCACGTTCACCGACACCTACGATCGGGTGGCGGTGGACGGGTGGGCACTCGATGATTTGGTCGTCTCGCGCGTTCGGGCCGCAGCGCCCGGCATGTCCGTGCGGCGAATTCCCTTCACCAAGGAGGAACTCGCAAACCACCCGAAGCCGGCTTGGCACTTCGGCCGCGACACGAACATCAGGGAATTCGCTCAGTATGTTGCGCGTGGAATGAACTGCGAGCGTTATGTCCTCGTGCACCGGCATGGCGGCAACCAGCGCGAATTTGGCATTGGTATCTCAAAGCACTACCTCGGCAGGCACGCGAACCTTTTCGCCATGATGTACATCCGGGTCTATGACGGACGAACCTTCGAGTTGATCAAGGAGGCTCCCGCGATGATGACCGAGAATACGTATCTCGAGCGCGTGCTCCACAATCCGCTTGGCGGTCCCTCTCGCGAGCTGGATCTTGCGATGTTTCCGGAAAGGCCTGCCGACGTCGCAGCCAACCCGGTACTACGCGACGGCGTGCGCGCGATGCTGACGGCAAGCCTCGACAAGACACTGCCGGGGATGCTTCGACGTCCGGCACAGGAAGCCGCGCGCTAAACGACCTCGGCAATTCGCCGGAGATTGCTTGCCAAGTGGCTGCGCGAAATAAAGTTGACCAATATGTCGCTACGAGCACCGCGCGTTCGTCCTACGCGTAGTGCGTTGCCAATTCGCGGCAGACGCGTAATGAAACAGGACGCTGTTCGTCCTAGGCCGATGAAAGGTTCCGCCCATGATCCAGCTTTATTGGTCGCCGCGCTCGCGCTCGATCTCCGCGATCTGGCTACTCGAAGAGACCGGGCTGCCTTACGAGCGCGTGCTGACTGATATCTCGACGGGTGCGCAGAAGGCGCCGGAATATCTCGCGATCAACCCGATGGGCAAGGTGCCGGGATTGAAGGACGGTGACGCCGCGCTCGGCGAGGCGGCCGCAATCTGCGCCTATATCGCCGACCGCTATCCGGAAACCGGACTGGCACCGGCCACGACCGATCCGTTGCGGGCGAGATACCTGCAGTGGCTGTTCTTTTCGCCGAGCTGCATCGAACCAGCGCTGATCCAGCTCTTCACCAAGCTCGACGTGCCGGCGAGCACGGCGGCGTGGGGCAGTGCTGCCCAGACATTCGATGTGCTCGATGCTGCCTTGCAAAAGGGTCCATGGATTCTCGGCGAGAAATTCTCGGCCGCCGACATCATGCTCTGCTCCGGGCTGAATTTTGCGGTGCGGATGTTCAAGATGGTGCCGCCGCGGCCGTCGTTCGACGCCTATATCGACCGCTGCGTGGCGCGCCCGGCGTTCCAGCGCGCGGAGAAGATCGCGGCGGGGTGAGACCAGTAGCCCGGATGGAGCGCAGCGCAGCCCGGAGCCTCTCGCACGCGCCGGCACCGCCCCCGGATTGCGCTGCGCTCCATCCGGGCTACGAAACTGCGTCAGCGAAACAAAATCGCGAAAACAACCCCATGCAAAGTAGAGCCGCTTCCCGAACGGGTCACGTCACGACGCGGGGGTCTACGTCCTGTGAGTAATCGACGCCATCGATGCCAAACCCGAACAGGCGAAGGAATTGGCTCCTGTATTCTGCAAGGTCCGCCAATTCGCCGAGCGTTTCCGTCGAGAGCAGAGGCCATCGTCGCAACACCTCCGCCTGAACTTCGGGCGAAAGCTCCCAGTCGTCGAGTCTGATGCGCTGGGCCTCGTCAACTTCGACACCCCCGCCAAGGCGCGTCCGGAACAGGCGATCGATCTGTTCGATGCATCCTTCGTGGAGCCTGAGTTGCTTCATGACCTTGAACAGCACCGTGCCATAGAGCGGCACCACCGGAATAGCCGAACTCGCCTGGGTGACCACCGCCTTCAGCGCCACCACGCGCGCTGCGTCCTGGTCGAGCCGGCTCCGGATCGCTTCCGCCTTGCGGTCGAGATCGACCTTGGCGCGACCCAGAGTGCCATTCCAGTAGATCGGCCAGGTCAGTTCGCTGCCGATATAGGTGTAGTTGAGCGTCCGGAAGCCGGGCGCCAGGACACCGGCGTCCGCGAGCTGATCGATCCAGCGCTTCCAGTCATCGCCGCCCATCACCGCGACCGTGGCGGCCGCTTCATCCTCACTCGCCGGCGTAATCGTCGTCTCGAAGACCTCGCCCGTTTCCGTGTTCAGGGTCTTGATTTCGACAGGAGCACCCAGCGGCTTGATCGCCGAGCGATAGGTCTGGCCCGTGTCGGGGTCGGTCCGGACGGGAGCGGCCATGCTGTAGACCAGCATGTCGAGCTGTCCGAACTGTTCGCGCACGCGGTTGATGAAGTCTTTCTTCATGCCGTCGGAGAAGGCGTCGCCCTCCAGCGTGAGGGGAGATCGTCCGATCTTCCGGGCTTCGATCTCGAATGCGCGGTTGTTGTACCAGCCGGCGCTGCCCGTTCTGCTTGCTGAAGGCTCGCGCTCCAGTGACACGCCGATGGTCTCTGCTCCCCCGGCGAAGGTCGCAACAATGCGGCTCGCGAGGCCGTAGCCCGTTGAACACCCCAGCACGGCGACGCGCTTGGGGCACTCCGGAATGGACCCCTGGCGGAGAACATAAGCGATTTGATCGCGGACGTTTCTGGCGCAGCCGACAGGATGTGCCGTCGTGCAGATGAAGCCTCGCACGCGCGGTTCGATAATCATGCCCACCCCGTTCTGGATTGTTGCAAAGTCACCATCCGCTGCCTGCCGATCTCTCGCCGTGAGCGAGAAGAGGCAACAACGAAATCACGCATCCATCCGCTTGAACACCAGCGTGGCGTTGGTGCCGCCGAAGCCGAAGGAGTTCGACAGCACGGTGCCGAGCTTGGCGTTGTCGATGCGCTTGCGCACGATCGGCATGTCGGCAAACACCGGATCGAGCTCGGTGATGTTGGCGCTCTCGCAGACGAAGCCGTTGTTCATCATCAGCAGCGAATAGATCGCCTCCTGCACGCCGGTGGCGCCCAGCGAGTGGCCGGTCAGCGCCTTGGTCGCCGAGATCGGCGGGCACTTGTCGCCGGTGCCGAACACCTTTCGGATCGCCTCGATTTCCGGGGGATCGCCGGCCGGCGTCGAGGTCGCGTGCGGGTTGATGTAGTCGATCGGGGTCTTCACGGTTTCGAGCGCCATGCGCATGCAGCGCTCGGCCCCCTCGCCCGACGGCGCGACCATGTCGTAACCGTCTGATGTCGCGCCATAGCCGACCACTTCGGCGTAGATGCGCGCGCCGCGCGCCTTGGCGTGTTCGAGTTCTTCCAGCACCACCACGCCGGCGCCGCCGGCGATGACGAAGCCGTCGCGGCTGATGTCGTAGGGGCGCGAGGCGGTGGCGGGGGTGTCGTTGTATTTCGAGGACATCGCGCCCATGGCGTCGAACAGGACCGACAGCGACCAGTCGAGCTCCTCGCAGCCGCCGGCGAAGATCACGTCCTGCTTGCCGATCTGGATCGTCTCATAGGCGTTACCGATGCAATGGTTCGAGGTCGCGCAGGCCGAGGAGATCGAATAGTTGACGCCCTTGATCTTGAACCAGGTCGCGAGCGTGGCCGACGCCGTCGACGACATCGCCTTCGGCACCGCGAACGGCCCGACACGTTTGGGGCCCTTGCTTCGCGTGATGTCGGCCGCTTCCACGATGGTACGCGCGGACGGCCCGCCGGAGCCCATGATGATGCCGGTGCGGACGTCGGAAACTTCTTCCGGAGAAAGCCCGGAATCCTGGATCGCCTGCTCCATGGCGATGTGATTCCACGCCGCGCCCTCGCCGAGGAAGCGCATCGCGCGCCGGTCGATCACGTCGGCCGGATTAAGCGTCGGTGCGCCCTGTACCTGCGAACGGAAGCCCATCTCGGCATATTTATCCGCGCGCGTGATCCCGGATTTCGCGTCGTGAAGGCTCGCAAGCACTTCCTGGGTGTTGTTTCCGATGGACGAGACAATCCCCATCCCCGTTATGACAACCCGCTTCATGATCGCCTCGCCCTACCGTTTCCGTTTGTCCGTGAAGATAGATATTTTGATCGCGTGATCGCGCCGCTCAGGTGGGCGCGGTGCCCTGCTTGAACAGCCCGACCTTCAGATCCTTGGCGCGATAGATAATCTCGCCATCCATGGAAAGCCAGCCGTCGGCAACGCCAAGCACCAGCTTTGAACGCATCACACGTTTCATGTCGATGTTGTACACAACCTTGCGGGCGTTCGGCAGCACCTGGCCGGAGAACTTCAATTCCCCCAGCCCCAGTGCCCGGCCCCGCCCCTCGCCGCCGACCCAGCCCAGGTAGAAGCCGACCATCTGCCACATCGCGTCGAGGCCGAGGCAGCCCGGCATCACCGGATCGTTCTTGAAATGGCAGCCGAAAAACCACAGGTCCGGCTTCACATCGAGTTCGGCCCGAATCAGCCCCTTGCCGAACTCGCCGCCTTTCTCGGTAATTTCCGTGATGCGGTCGAACATCAGCATCGGCGGCAACGGCAGTTGCGCATTGCCCGGGCCGAACATCTCGCCGCGGCCGCAGGCCAGCAAGTCCTCGTATTCATAACCGCTGCGCCGTTCCAGCATGGTGTCCAGCCTCTCTTAAGGTGTCCCGATAGAGCGCTTTTGAGCGAACCGGACCCGTTTCCCTACGGGAGAACACTTGTTTCCCGCAAATTGGCGCTACTTAGGGTGCTATCGGCATTAGCCTCTGCCGAAATCGCATATGTGGTCCGCGCGCTCTGTAACATAGGCACTAGGGCCCGGCAAAGCACTGGAACGGGCTAAAACGCCGCGTTTGCGCGCTGGTTCCTCTTTACCTTGGGCGGGTTCTAGTTGCGAAAAACTTGCATCTACCTGATTTCCTTTTATATTGGGCAAGATTATTGCCAGAGTTAAAGCGTGGTGCCCGAAGTGGACATGAACGACCAAGCCTCAAACGTGAACGACGACGGTATCGATCCGGCCGCCCGCGCCGCCGGACATCAGCCGGCGTTGACCGGCTGTCCCTGGCACGACGTCAACGAAATGCTGCAGGCCGCCGGTCTCAGGCCGACCCGCCAGCGCATGGCGCTGGGGTGGCTACTGTTCGGCAAGGGCGCCCGCCATCTGACCGCGGAAATGCTGTACGAGGAAGCGACGCTGGCCAAGGTCCCGGTGTCGCTGGCGACCGTCTACAACACGCTCAATCAGCTCACCGACGCGGGTCTCTTGCGCCAGGTTTCGGTCGACGGCACCAAGACCTATTTCGACACCAACGTCACCGCGCACCACCACTTCTATCTCGAGAACAACCACGAGCTGGTCGACATTCCCGATCCGCATCTGGTGCTGTCGAAGATGCCCGACGTGCCGGAAGGCTACGAAATCGCCCGCGTCGACATGGTCGTGCGCCTGCGCAAGAAGCGCTAGCCGCTTTCGTCGTCCCTGCGAACGCACTAGGGCAGGGACCCATAACCACAAATCTATGTTGTGATGGAAGGCGTCTGACTACGCGCCTCATTGAGAAGCCGCGGCGTATGGGTCCCTGCGTTCGCAGGGACGACGGTGACGCTCACTCCACCTTCTCATCCGCATACACGCCCCACAGCCTTTGCTGCTCGATCCAGCCGTCAAAGCCGTTGCCGATCACGCGGCACCAGCCATTGGTGCATTTCTTGACCTGGGCGACGACGCCGACCTGCAGGCGGGCCGCAATCGCGCTGCTCGGATCGGGACGATCATAGAGCGAGGCCAGTTCGTCCTTGGTCTTCATGGTGACGACCGCAGTGCGGCGGCCGGACAGCAGGGAATGATAGACCCAGCCCTCGGAGCCTTCCGAATCGCGCACGCGGCGCCAGTTCTCGAATTCGGCGGTGATTTCGACCGGCAGGCCCGAACGGGTATAGATCCAGGCGACATCGTTATCCTTGGTCGGGCCGGCCCGGACATTCACATGGTCGGATTTGAGGCTGACATATCGCGGCACCGGCAGGCCGCTCGTGGTGGCCGAATCCTTGGCCGAAAACCCTGTGCTGACCGATGCCAAAAGCCAGCACCCCGCCAGCACCACCACCGAACAGAAACGCCCCAACGCCATCAACTCGTCTCCTGCCGAGCTACCTGCAACTCGAATTCTTCGAGTTGAAACCGCCCGCTACGCCCGAAAAACCCCAGACCCCTGTGCCCCGCTTTGGCCGCACCCCGGCTTGCGAACGTCCGAGGGGTTCTTGTCTTGGCCCGGCCTTCTGATAGAGAGGACGGAACGCCAAGAACCAGAACGCCCGGATTCTCTGCCGAAAATCCAAGGCAAGTATTGGGGAACCCAAGGGACTCACCTAGGAAACAGCCGGATACCGGGACCGCGTGGCCATCGCAGTGTCGAACAACCGGGTTAATGAGGTCTGAACGGCGCGCTTCTGCCGGCCCTCATGAGAGCAGGACATGTCGGTCAAGAAAAAACCTCTCGTCGTCGTCACCCGCAAGCTGCCGGACTCGATCGAGACCCGGATGCGCGAGCTGTTCGACGCGACGTTGAACCTCGACGACACACCGATGACGCCGCAGCAGATTGCCGAAGCCAGCCGTTCGGCCGACGTGCTGGTGCCGACCGTCACCGACATGATCAGCGAGGAGATGCTCAATCACCCCGACTGCAAGCTGCGCATGATCGCCAATTTCGGCAACGGCGTCGACAATATCGACGTCACGGCGGCGCATGCGCGCGGCATCACGGTGACCAATACGCCGAAGGTTTTGACCGAAGACACCGCCGACATGACCATGGCGCTGATTCTCGCGGTGCCGCGGCGGCTGATCGAAGGCGCATCGATCCTCACCGAAGGCAAGAACTGGCCGGGCTGGTCGCCGACCTGGATGCTCGGCCATCGCATCGGCGGCAAGCGGCTCGGCATCGTCGGCATGGGTCGGATCGGACAGGCGGTGGCGCGCCGGGCGCGCGCCTTCGGCCTGCAGATTCACTATCACAACCGACGTCCAGTGGCGCCGCGCATCGCTGAAGAACTGGGCGCGACCTATTGGGAAAGCCTCGACCAGATGCTGGCGCGGATGGACATCATCTCGGTGAACTGTCCGCATACGCCGGCGACCTATCATTTGCTCTCGGCGCGGCGGCTGAAGCTGATCCGAAAAGACGCCTATATCGTCAACACCGCGCGCGGCGGGGTGATCGACGAAGACACCTTGATCAAGCTGATCGAAGCCGGCGACATCGGCGGCGCCGGCCTCGACGTCTACGAGCACGAGCCCGCGGTCAATCCGAAACTGGTGCGGCTGGCCAAGGCCGGCAAGGTGACGCTGCTGCCGCATATGGGCTCGGCGACCATCGAAGGCCGCGTCGAGATGGGCGAGAAGGTGATCATCAATATCCGAACCTTCCTCGACAACCACAAGCCGCCGGACCGCGTACTGCCCAGCATGCTGTGAGCTGATATCGCTGAAGCCTTGTAGCCCGGATGGAGCGAAGCGAAATCCGGGATAACTTGATCCGCGAGGCGCACTGTCCCGGATTGCGCCGCGCTCCATCCGGACTACGACATCATCTGTTTTTCCGCCGCTCCCGCTTCCGCCAGTCCGCGACAAAGGCCACGAACGCGGCGAGCGCCGGCGGCGGTTGGCGGCGGCTCGGGTAATACAAAAACGGCCCCGGAAATGGCGGGCACCAATCGTCGAGCACGCTGACCAGCGCGCCCGACTTGATCCCGTAGCGAACGTAGCCCTCGAACGTCAGCCAGAAGCCTGTGCCGTCATGCACGGCGCGCAGCGCGAGGCCGAGATAGGTCGCGATCAATTTCGGCGGCGGCGAGACTTTCACGACGCGGCCCGCCTTCTCGAATTCCCAATCCAGCATCGCGCCGCTGCCGAAGCGGGTACGGATGCAGGAATGTTCCAGCAGATCCTTCGGATGTTTCGGGCTCCCATGCCGCGCGACGTATTCGCGCGAGGCCACCACCGCGTAGCGCTGCGGCGCCCCGAGCGAGACCGCGATCATGTCTTGCGCCAGATGCTCGCCATAGCGCACGCCGGCGTCAAAGCCTCCGGCCACGATATCGACGAACGAACTCTCGCCAACGATTTCCATGTCGATTTTGGGATGCGCTGCAAGAAACGGCGCGACCATCGGCGCCAGCACCAGATCGATCGCCGGCGGCGGCGCATTGATGCGCAGACGCCCCGACGGCACGGCCCGCAGGCCGCGCACCTGATCCAGCGCCTCCCCGACATCCGACATGGCAGGGCCGACACGGGCCAGCAGCAACTCGCCGGCTTCGGTGAGTGCGACGCTGCGCGTGGTGCGGTTCATCAGGCGCACGCCGAGCCGCTCCTCCATGTCGCGCAGCCGCTGGCTGAGGCTCGAGACGGAGACGCCCTGCTCGACCGCGGCGCGACGGAAATTCCGGGTGCGCGCCACGGCGACGAACGCATCGAGGTCGCGGAGGTCGAAATTTTTCATTGTTCAATATACTGAACAAGCTTTTTATGATTGTCCAGCTTATCGGCGCGACCCAAATCCCCCATATCAGCCTCGTCATCGCGGCGCGAATGTCCGCCACCGATTACGAGGAGAACCACCATGGAAAAGCGCAAACTCGGCACGACAGGTCCAACCGTCTCGGCCATCGGCCTCGGCTGCATGGGCATGTCGGATTTCTACGGCCCGGCCGACCGCAGCGAGAGCATCGCCACCATCCACGCCGCGCTCGATGCGGGCATCACCCTGCTCGACACCGGCGATTTCTACGGCATGGGCCACAATGAGATGCTGATCCGCGAAGCGCTCAGCGGCCGCAATCGCGACAATCTCCAGATCAGCGTGAAGTTCGGCGCGCTGCGTGATCCCAACAAGGGCTTTCTCGGCTATGACAGCCGCCCTGCCGCGATCAGGAATTTTGTCGCTTATTCGCTGCAACGGCTCGGCGTCGACACCATCGACATCTATCGGCCCGCACGGCTCGATCCGGACGTGCCGATCGAGGAGACCGTCGGCGCGATGGCCGACATGGTGAAAGCCGGCTGGATCAGGCATATCGGCCTTTCCGAAGTCGGCTCCGACACCATTCGTCGGGCGCACGCCGTACATCCGATCGTCGACCTGCAGATCGAATATTCACTGCTCGCACGCGGCATCGAGAGCGACATCCTGAAAACCTGCCGCGAACTCGGAATCAGCATCACCGCCTACGGCGTACTGGCGCGCGGGCTGATCAGCGGTCACTGGTCGAAGGAACGCTCCGCTGCGCAGGATTTTCGTCAGATGAGCCCGCGCTTCCAGGGCTCCAATCTCGACGCCAATCTCGCGCTGGTGGATTCCCTGCGCTCCATTGCAGCCGAGGTTGGTGCGTCACCGGCGCAGGTCGCCATCGCTTGGGTCGCAGCGCAGGGCAACGACATCGTACCGCTGGTCGGCGCACGTCGCCGCAACCGCCTTTCCGAGGCGCTCGGAGCACTCGATGTGAAATTGACGGACGCGCATCTTGCCGCGCTCGCCAAGGCCTTCCCGCCGGGCGCCGCCGCTGGCGCGCGATATCCCGAGGCGCAGCTCGCGCATATGGATAGCGAGAAGCGGTGAGATGAAGGCCGGTGAACGCTAGGCCGCATGCCCGCTCAAATCGGTGATGACAGGCGTATCGCCGTTGAGCGGGTTTTGTGGATCGCGCGCGTAGCGCAACGTCTCGAACCGCATCGCGCGGGCGTCAACCATCACCAGCCGGCCGACCAGGCTTTCGCCGAAGCCGACGATCTCGCGGATCGCCTCCAGCGCCATCATCGATCCCAGCATGCCGGCCAGCGCACCCATGACGCCGGCCTCCGCACAGGCCGGCACGGTGCCGGGCGGCGGCGGTTCGGGAAACAGGCAGCGATAGGTCGGATTGAACTCGCCTTGCTCGTTGCGCTCATGGGCGCGGATGGTGGTCAGTGATCCGTCGAACATCCCCAGCGCCGCCGTGATCAGCGGCTTGCCAGCAAAGAAGCAGGCATCGGACACCAGATAGCGCGTTTCGAAATTGTCGGAGCCGTCGAGCACGAGATCGTAGCCGCCGATCAGCGACATCACGTTCCCAGCATCAAGGCGAACCGCGTGCGCCTCGAAGTTAACATGGGGATTGAGCGCGTGAACCACTTCGGCGGCGCTATCGACCTTGCGCCGTCCGATGTCGGGCGTGGTGTGGATGATCTGGCGCTGCAGGTTGGACAGCGAAACGATGTCGTCATCGACAGCGCCGAGCGTGCCGACGCCGGCAGCCGCCAGATACATCAGAACCGGCGCGCCGAGGCCGCCGGCGCCGATCACCAGCACGGATGCCTCCTTCAGCGCGGTTTGCCCGGGGCCGCCGACTTCGCGCAGCACGATATGGCGGGCGTAACGTTCGAGTTCGTCGGCCGTCAGCATGGTCGTGCGCTGTCCTTCCTTCGCTGGCCAACCCTCATGGTGAGGGGAAACCGGCCCCCTGAACCGGGGCGCGGTTGGTGCCGACTAAGCAGATGTGCTTAATTGGCGGGACGTCAATGCGCACTCCCTTGTTCCACCCCGGCATTCTCTGGATTTGTCATGAGATCGGTGCTTTCGGCAACATTGATGATCGCGGCCTTGGGTTTTGCGGCCTCGGATGCGCGGGCGCAGATGACGCCACCCGCTACGGCCGGTGCCAAGGCGAAACCGGTCACCACGATACCGATCCGTCCCGCGCTGCAGAAGCCGGAGGACACGGCCAAGGCATTGGGGCAGGCCGAGCGGCTGGCGCTGCAGTCGGACCTTGCCTGGGTCGGGCAGTACAACGGCGCCATCACGGGCGACGTCAGCGAGCGCATGGTCAATGCGATCAAGGAATTCCAGAAGTTGCGCGGGGCCAAGCCGACCGGCGTGCTCAATTCGCAGGAGCGCGGCCTCCTTGCGGACACCGCCAGGCGAAAGCAGGAAAGCGTCGGCTGGAAGATCGTCACCGATCCGCTCACCGGCGTGCGGCTGGGGATCCCGACCAAACTGGTGCCGCAGCAAGCCAGCGACGCCAACGGCACCAAATGGACGTCGCCGACCGGCACGATCCAGATTCAACTGGCGCGGCGCAAGGAAGCCGGCCCCGTTACGGCAAAGCTCGCCGAACGCGAGAAGAAAGAGCCGGGGCGCAACATCGACTACACCGTGGTCAAGCCCGACTTTTTCGTACTGTCCGGCCTGCAGGGCCTGAAGAAATTCTATCTCCGCGGCACCTTTAAAGGCGACGAGGTCCGCATCCTCACCATCCTCTACGACCAGGCGACCGAGAACACCGTGGAACCGGTCGTGATCGCGATGTCGAGCGCGTTCAATGCGTTTCCGGCGGCTGCTCAAATAGCCGGGCCTCCTCCGCGCAAGACCGTGGAATACGGCACCGGCGTCGTCGCCAGTGACGACGGCGCGATCATCGCCGACCGCCAGATCACCGACGGCTGCCTCACGGTCGCGATTGCGGGCTTTGGCAATGCCGATCGCGTCGCCGAGGACAAGGAGCACGATCTCGCGCTGCTGCGCATCTATGGCGCGCGCGGCCTGAAAGCGCTCAACCTCGCCAACGCCGCCACCAAGACGGCGCTCGACCTCACCGGCATTGCCGATCCGCAGAACCAGGGCGGCGGCGCCGCCGTGACCAGCGTGAAAGCTTCGGTGGCCCAGCTTGGCGGCGGCAGCGATATCGCGCTGACGCCCGCGCCGGCCATCGGCTTTTCCGGTGCGCCCGCGCAGGATGGCGACGGCAGGTTTGCCGGCATCGCGCTGTTGAAGCCGGTTCAGGTAGCGGGGCCTGCCAATGGCGTACCGGCGGCGCAGGCCGTGCTGGTGACCGGCGAAACGCTGCGCGATTTTCTCAAGGCCAACGGCGTCAATGCGGCCGACGGATCGAGCGATGCGAAGACATCGGTCGTTCGCGTGATCTGTGTGAGGAAGTAAGGCCGCAGCTGTCGTCACCCGCGAAGGCGGGTGACCCAGTATTCCAGAGACGTTCGTGATAGAGCCGATAGGCCGCGGCGTACCGGATGCCCGCCTTCGCGGGTATGACAGTCTTTGGTGCTGCTTGAGTACGGCTCTCAGCTTAGTCCGAACCGCACGCCGGCGCGCGCCAGACGGCCGGCAATGCCGATCGGCGTGCCATCCGCGCGCCAGCAGGCCGCGCCCGACATTGTTCCGTCCGCGTGAAACTGGATGGCGTTCATGCCGCCGGCAACCGTCGGCACGGCCAGCACGTTGTGACCCATCGAGACAAGTTTGGCGCGAACAGCGTCGGGCACCGCCAGTTCGACTTCGAGCGCGTTGCCTTCGGTCCACACCCGCGGCGCTTCGACCGCCTCCTGCAGGCTCATGCCGTGATCGATCAGGTTGATCAAGGCCTGCATCGCACTCGGAAAGATCCGCTTTCCCCCGGGCAGGCCGAGCGCGTAGACGAGCTTGCCGTCGCGAAGCGCCATCATCGGCGACATCGAGGTGGTGACGCGCTTGCCCGGCGCCAGCGAGAGCGCGTGGCCGGGACGGGGATCGTAGAGGTTCATGTAATTGTTCGGGATAGCGCCGAGGCCGGGAATCAGGATTTTTGCACCGAACAGATTGTTGATGGTCTGCGTGGTCGCGACCACGTTGCCGAACCCATCCGCCGCCGTCATGTGGGTGGTATCGGCGCTTTCGAGCTGCGCAACGCCGGCGGCCCAGCCTTGCGCACGGTTGGGATCGATCGCGCGGCGGCGCTCGTCGGCATAGGCTTTCGAGGTCAGGCGTTCGACCGGCACGTTGATGAAATCGGGATCGCCGCTTGCGGCGGCGCGGTCGGCGAAGGCGATCTTGAGCACTTCGGCGAGGTAATGAATTGTCGCGGCTGATCCGAAGCCAAGCCCACCAATATCGTAGCCTTCGAGAATGTTGAGCATTTGCGCGATGTGCACGCCGGAGGCCGCGGGCGGCGGCGGCCCGAGAATTTGCCAGCCGCGATAATCGGCGCGGATCGGCTGGCGCTCGACGGTCTTGTAGGTCGCCAGATCCTCGCGGGCGATGAAGCCGCCGTTGTTCTTCATGTAGTCGACGAGAATGTCGCCGAGCGGCCCGTGATATAACGCCGCTTCGCCATGCTGCGAAATGTAGCGCAGCGTCTCCGCATATTCCGACTGCACCACGCGCTCGCCGGCTTTCAGCGGCGTCCCCTTGGGCAGATAGATCGCCGAGATCGCCTTGTCCTTCAACATCTCCTTCGCGCTGTCGGAAATGCATTCATGCAGGTACGGCGTGGCCGCATAACCGCGCAAGGCATGCCTGATCGCAGGCTGCATGACGTCGGCAAGGCTCATGGTGCCGAACCGCTGCAGCGTCTCGCACCAGGCCTTCAGCGAGCCCGGCACCGCCACTGCTTTCGGGCCGGTCAGGTTTTCATCGCCCACGGTATCGAACACGTCATGCGCCGAGCCAGGTTTCGATGTGTAGGTATCGGGTCTGACCGCCAATGGCACCGTGCTCTGGCCGTCGACGAAGCGGTGGCTGCCGTCAGCCAGCCGGATATGGGCCATGCCGCCGCCGATGATGCCGACCATCATCGGCTCGACCACCGTCAGCGCAAACAGCGTCGCGATTGCCGCATCGATGGCGTTGCCGCCGGCCGCCAGCATTTCCGCGCCCGCGCTCGATGCCAGCGGATGATTGCTGACCACCATGCCGCGGCTCCCGGTCGCCGGCCGCTTCTGACATTGAAAACCGGTGGCTGCGCGATCCCGCCAATGACCCGTCATGTTGTTTTTCCGCTTCTTGTTGTGGTTTCATCGGGCGCAAATGCACCGCCCGGCAGTATTTGCCCGGATGACCACAATTCCAGAATCGGGCATCATTGCAAGCTGACTGATTCGGACTACCGCGATCCCCTGACCTTTGGATCGGGCTGGGCACGTCTGAACGAGCGCGTAACTCGGCGTCGCAGAATGCGGCGCAGCTCGTGTGGCGTAACCCAAATGCCTGAAAGCCATCCAGAGGACCTGAAATGCAGACGATCGTATTGGCCACCCAGAAGGGCGGCTCGGGGAAAAGCACGCTTGCCATCGGCCTTACACTTGCCGCCATCCGGGCCGGGCATAATGTCCGCCTGATCGAGACGGACCCCCAGGGCACCGTTTCGAACTGGAAGCGCCGCCGTCCCTATGCCGCGCCGATCATCGAGCCGATCTACGCCGCCCGGGAGGTCGAACAGCGCCTGCAATCGCTCGCGCACGACGGCGTTACGGTGACGATCGTGGATACCGCCGGCGGCGAAAGCGCCGCGACCAATTCGGCCATTCGTTATTCCGACTTCTGCCTGATTCCGACGCGACCGAGCATCGCCGACATCGAGGCGACCGCTGCGACGCTCCGCGTCATCAGGGCCTGGCACAAGCCGTTTGCCTACGTCCTGAACCAGACCCCGATCCGGGCCGCGGCACGCCTCGCCGGTGCGGAAAATGCGTTGAGCAACGAGGCCGCGCTCGACATCGCCGATATCGTTGCCAGACCCCTTATCGTCATGCGCAACGATCACCAGGACGCGCTGAGCGCCGGCCTCGCCGTCTGCGAACATGCACCGGGCGGCAAGTCCGCGGAGGAAATGCGCGCCCTCTGGCGGTGGACCGAATCGCGGCTGGGCAATGCGGTTGCGGCTACTGACGAACCGATCATCGAGGAGTTCGTGGAAATACCCGCAGTTATTCCTAAATGGGCTGCGCTCCCGTCTTTCGACGCCGACAGCGCACTCTTCCTGAGAACCCCCGCTCGCGTCTGATATCACGTTTCGCGCAAGGTAAATGCGCGAGGCGAACGCGGAAGCAATCCGGCCACCGGCCCCGCTGGATTGCTTCGCTATGGATTTCGGCGCAGCCAGTTCTCCCGCGTCACGCGCCATTTTTCCGCGAGCGTCTGACCACTGTGGTGGGCAAGCTCGATGTAGCCGACGAGTTCGGCGCCGGTCTTTTGCTTGACCCGGCGTGACGCCACGTTGGTCGCCGCATTGCAGGCGTAGAAGCTCTCGATCCCGAGCGTGCGGAAGGCAAAATCGTTCACCGCCGAGACGGCCTCGCTCATCAGGCCCTGGTTCCAATAGCGCTCCGCAAGCCAGAAGCCGCGGTTGCCCTTCGGATCGTCCGACCTCGGTCGAAAGCGAATATTCCCGATCGCCTCGCCGTCACCGCCGCGCAGCACCAGCATCCAATTATAGATCTCTTCCCCCGCGGCGACCTTCTCCAACTCCCTCGCGATGAAAGTCTCCGCGCCGTCCTCCGGATAGGGCCAGGGGACAACCGATGCGAGATGCTGGATGATGTTCCAGTTGTTGAAATGGCGCTGGATCGCCGGCGCATCTGATAGCGCGAGCGGCCGCAAGATCAGTCGCGTCGTTTGGAGCGTCGGCGTGTGGGTTATTTCTGGCATTTCGGGCACCAAAAGGTCGAGCGGCCGTTTTGAACGAAGCGCCGCACGATGCCGCCGCAGCGTGTGGTCTGGCATTTCTCGCCCTCGCGGTCATATACCCCGAACGAGTGCTGGAAATAGCCGAGTTCGCCCGAGGTCAGGCGATGATCGCTGATCGAGGAGCCGCCGGCCTTGATCGCCTGATTCAGCACCATGTGAATCGCATTTACCAGCCGCCCGGCGTGATCGGTCGGCTCGCCCTTCTTTGTCGATAGCGTCGCCGCCAACCGGCGTGGCGAGAGATGCGACCGGTACAGCGCCTCGCAGACATAGATATTGCCGAGCCCTGCGACAACGCGCTGGTCGAGCAGCGCGGCCTTCAGGCTGGTCTTCTTGTTGAAGCACGAGCGCGCCAGCATCGTGGCGTCGAATTCGTTGCCGAGCGGCTCCGGGCCGAGGTCCTTCAACAGCGGTTCGTCCTCCAGCGCGTTGCGGGCGATGATCTTCATGTAACCGAAGCGGCGCGGATCATTGAACACGATCGCCGCACCCGATGACATGTGAAACACCACGTGATCATGCGCGCGGTCCTCGCTGCGCGGGTGGTGGAATTGGCCCGGCGTGTCGTTATGGCCGCCTTCGAGCACCCGGAACGAGCCGGACATGCCCAGGTGCATCAAGAGCACGTCGCCGGAGCCGAGATCGGCCATCAGATACTTGGCGCGGCGGCCGAGGCCAGTCACGGTCTGGCCCTCCAGCCGCGCGATAAAATCTTTTTGAAAGGGAAACCGCAAATCCTTGCGCCGGGCTTCCGCTTTGAGGATTTTCGACCCCTCCATGGCGGGCTGCAGGCCGCGGCGGACAGTCTCAACTTCGGGCAATTCAGGCATGCAGGCATTCACCTTATGGAGGTGACGTGATAGCGCCATTGCGGCCGGCGCGCTATGGTCGGCAGACTACTCCTCGTTATTGCGAGGAGCGAAGCGACGAAGCAATCCATCTATCCCCGGGCGGGGAGGTGGATTGCTTCGCTTCGCTCGCAATGACGGGAAAATGCAGGGCCGAAGAATGAACCAGCCGGATCAAACCACCCATTTTGGCTTCAGGGATGTGCCCCTGGGGGACAAGCAAACGCTGGTGAACGACGTCTTTCACAGCGTGGCCTCCCGCTACGACCTGATGAACGATCTGATGTCGGCCGGCCTGCACCGGGTCTGGAAGGACATCATGATCAATGCGCTGAACCCGCCGAAGGGCGATGCGCCGTTTGCGCTGCTCGACGTCGCCGGCGGCACCGGCGATATCGCCTTCCGCGCGGCTGGGGCCGCGGGCGCGGGCTTCCATGCCACCGTCTGCGACATCAACACCGACATGCTCGAGGTCGGCCGCAACCGCGCGCTGGCGCGTCATCTCGACCACCAGGTTTCCTTCGTCGAGGGCAATGCCGAGACGCTGGCGTTCGGCGATCGCAGCTTCGACGCCTACACCATCGCGTTCGGCATCCGCAACGTGCCGCGGATCGATGCCGCGCTGCGCGAGGCCTATCGTGTGCTGCGGCCCGGCAGCCGATTTTTGTGCCTGGAATTCTCCACCGTCGACGTCCCCGGACTCGATCGGCTGTACGATTTCTTTTCGTTCAACGTAATCCCGCCGCTCGGCCGCGCCGTGACGGGCGATGCGGAATCCTATCGGTACCTCGTTGAATCAATCCGGAAGTTCCCCCGGCCCAATGTATTTGCCGAGATGATTCGCGACGCCGGCTTTTCGCGGGTGAAGTGGGAAAGCCTCTCCGGCGGCATCGTGGCGTTGCATTCGGGCTGGCGTTTGTGATTTCTGCGGCGACCCACATCGCGCGGCTCGTCCGCGCCGCTTACGTGTTCGCGCGCGAAGGCGTGTTCGGCGTCGTCGATCCGAGCCTGGTGCCACCGCCCGGGCAGCTCGCGCTGCGGCTGGCGCGTCTGATCGAACGGCCCGGCGCCAAATCCGGCCCGCGGCTGTCGCGCGCGCTGACGCGGCTCGGACCAGCCTACCTCAAGCTCGGGCAGTTTCTGGCGACGCGGCCCGACGTGGTCGGCGTCGCCATGGCACGCGATCTGGAAGCCCTGCAGGACCGGCTGCCGCCGTTCTCGCAAGCCGAGGCCGAAGCCGTCATTGCGCTATCGCTGGAACGCCCGCTGGCAAAGGCTTTTGTCAGCCTCGGCCCGCCGGTCGCCGCCGCTTCGATCGCGCAGGTGCATCGCGCCGAGGTCGAGCGTGACGGCGTGCGCCAGCCGGTTGCGGTGAAAGTGCTCCGGCCCCATGTCGCCTCGCGCTTCCGCCGCGATCTCTCCGATTTCTTCTTTGTCGCACACAATGCGGAAGCGCATTCGGCAGAAGCGCGGCGGCTGCGGCTGATCGAGGTCATCAACACGATGTCGCGCTCGGTCGCAATGGAGATGGACCTGCGGCTCGAGGCGGCCGCCTTGTCCGAGATGGCGGAGAACACGCGCGACGATCCGGATTTCCGCGTACCGACCGTCGACTGGGACCGCACCACCCACAACGTGCTGACAATGGAGTGGATCGACGGCATCGCGCTGAACGACCACGCGCGCCTCGCGCAGTCGCACATCGATCTGCCCGATCTCGGCCGCAAGGTGATCCAAAGTTTTCTGCGCCATGCGCTGCGCGACGGCTTCTTCCACGCCGACATGCATCCCGGCAATCTGTTTCTCGACGATGCCGGCCGGCTGGTGGCGGTCGATTTCGGCATCATGGGCCGGCTCGGGCTGAAGGAGCGGCGCTTCCTCGCTGAAATTCTCTTGGGCTTCATCACGCGCGACTACCGCCGCGTCGCCGAAGTGCATTTCGAGGCCGGCTACGTGCCAGGCCATCACTCGGTGGAGAATTTCGCGCAAGCCATCCGCGCCATCGGCGAGCCGATCCACAACCGCACCGCCGAAGAAATCTCGATGGCGAAGCTGCTGACGCTTCTCCTCGAAGTCACCGGGCTGTTCGACATGCAGACGCGCCCCGAACTGATCCTGCTGCAGAAGACCATGGTGGTGGTCGAGGGGGTGGCGCGCGGGTTCGACCCCAAGCTCGATATCTGGAAGGTCGCCGATCCCGTGGTGCGCGAATGGATCGAACGCAATCTCGGCCCGCTCGGGCGGGTTCAGGGCGCAATGACCGGCGCGGGCGAACTCGGCCGCGTGATGGCGGGCCTGCCTGCGATCGCCTCGCGGGCGGTTGCCGTGCTCGAGAACATGGAGAAGATGACCCGGGAGGGCCTGACTCTGTCGCCGGAGACGATCGCGGCCATGGGCCGGGCCGAGGGCCGCAAGAGCCGCTGGCGGACGGTGGCGCTCTGGATCATCGCAGCCACCTTTATCGGAATTTTGGTCGCTATCCGGCAGCTCTGATTGCAATGCTATCACGATGTGATAGCATTGACTGCATACCTTGCTGGAGGCAGCCATGGCCAGCCTGACCATCCGAAAACTCGACGACGCCATCAAGTCCTACCTGCGGCTCCGCTCGGCCAAGAACGGCCGCTCGGTCGAGGAAGAGGTCCGGGTGATCCTGCGCGAATATTGCGAGGGGAGCCCGGCGCCAACAGCTTCAGCGACCTCGCCGTCCGCTTCGGCTGAACGGCCGGCTGTCGAGCGCGCAAACACTGCCGGCCAGGCCAGCGTCACCCTGATCATCGGCGGCGGTATCGCCGCCTTCAAATCGCTGGAACTGATCCGGCGGCTGAAGGAGCGGCACATCGACGTCCGCTGCGTGCTGACCAAGGCCGCGCAGCAATTCGTCACGCCGCTGTCCGCCAGCGCGCTGTCGCATGAGCGCGTCTATACGGATCTGTTCGACCCCGGCAGCGAATTCGACGCCGGTCACATCCGCCTCGCGCGCGAATGCGACCTGATCGTGGTAGCGCCGGCGACCGCCGACCTGATGGCGAAGATGGCGCAGGGCCATGCCGACGATCTCGCCAGCGCGATCCTGCTGGCGGCTGACCGGCCGATCCTGCTGGCGCCCGCGATGAACCCCCTGATGTGGAACAACGCCGCCACCCGCCGCAACGTGCTGCAGCTTCGGCGCGACGGCATCCATATGATCGGCCCCGGCGCTGGCGAAATGGCCGAGTCCAACGAGGCCGGCGTCGGGCGAATGTCGGAGGCGGTCGAAATCGCTGCCGCTGCCGTCGACATTCTCCGCCCGCCGCGACCGCGACCGCTCGCAGGCAAGCGCGTGCTGATCACGGCGGGGCCGACGCATGAGGCGATCGATCCCGTGCGCTATATCGCCAACCGTTCCTCCGGCAAGCAGGGCTTTGCCATCGCCGCCGCAGCGCAGGCTGCGGGCGCCGACGTCACGCTGGTCTCCGGCCCGGTCGAATTGCGTGATCCCCCAGGCGTCACGGTGATCCGTGTGGAATCAGCGCGCGACATGCTGCATCGGGTGGAGGCCGCCTTGCCGGCCGATATCGCGATCTTCGCAGCCGCCGTGGCCGACTGGCGCGTCGCCAACGAAGGCGAGCAGAAGCTGAAAAAGACTCCCGCCGGCATGCCGCCACTGCAACTGGTCGAAAACCCCGACATTCTCGCGACGATCTCGAAACTGAAGGACAGGCGCCCGCCGCTGGTGATCGGGTTTGCCGCCGAGACCGAGCATCTCATCGACAACGCCAAGGCCAAGATCGCGCGCAAGGGCTGCGACTGGATCGTCGCCAACGACGTTTCGCCCGCGCTAGGGGTGATGGGCGGCGACCGCAACACCGTTCACCTGTTGACGCGCGCCGGCAAGGATATCGGCGTCGACGACATCAAGGTAGATTCCTGGCCGGTGATGACCAAGGAGCAGGTCGCAACCGAACTGGTGGCGAAGATTGCCAAGACCGTGGAGAAGAATTCGTGAGCGCGACCGTGAAAGTCGAAATCCGCCAACTGCCGCATGGCGAAGGTCTCGCGCTGCCGGCCTATCAAAGCGCTGACGCCGCCGGGCTCGACCTGCTCGCGGCAGTGCCGGCGGACACCCCCTTGATCCTGCCTCCGGGCAAATATGCGATGGCGCCGACCGGGCTCACGATCGCGCTGCCCTCAGGCTATGAGGCGCAGGTGCGGCCGCGCTCCGGGCTTGCCGCCAAGCATGGCGTCACGGTGCTGAATTCGCCGGGCACAGTGGATGCGGATTATCGCGGCGAGATCAACGTCCTCTTGATCAACCATGGCGATGTGCCGTTTCCGATCCGGCGTGGCGAGCGGATTGCGCAGATGGTGATCGCGCCGGTCGTACAGGCGGAACTGGTTCCGGCGGTGTCGCTTTCAACAACCGATCGCGGCAGTGGCGGTTTCGGCTCGACGGGACGTTGAATCGGCTAGCAAAAACTGCTCTCTCAACGGTAACCCGCCGAATTTTTCACAGCCATATTTGCGTTCACGGTCTGGACTCTTACCGGTCGACTCCCGAAGGAGATACTCTCGACCCGATTCGTGCGGAGCGCGACCAGCAAAAGTGGGGGTCCGGTTTTGCGTCCGGGCGCGCTCAATCCTATTAGTTGGCGCATAATCTCAACGCCAAACCGCTCACACTTTGGCGGATTTATGCGCTGGGGTAGTTCCGGACCCTGCAGTCGTGCGTTTTTGGGGCAAATAATGTCGGGCGTAGTCGCGGCGATGCGTCGAACCCTGCTGTCGTGCACCTCACTGGCGCGCCACGGCGTGATTGCGCTCGCCACCGCCCTCGCCGTCTCACCGGAACCCGCGTTGGCCGCTGACTTGACCATCACGCAGACGATTTCAGCGCTATTCGACCTCAATCACCAGGAATTTGCGGCCCTGACGACGGCGCTGTCGCTGCTCGGCTTTACCGTGGTGGCGGCGATCCTGCTGATGCGCACGCGCATTCGGGCCACCCGGTTGGAACTCGACCTGCGCTCCGACATCGCCGACCTGCAGGTGCAGGCTGACCGGCTGCGCGCGCTCTTGTTTGCCGAGCCCCAGATCCTGATCGCCTGGGCCGCGGGCGACAACCGTCCCCAGATCAGCGGCGACACCTCGCTTCTGATCTCGCAGGACGCGCTGTCCAATTCACCGCAGCGTATCCTCGCCTTTGGAACCTGGCTGCCACCGGAACCGGCGCTGCAGATGGACCATGCGGTCGACGCGCTGCGCGAGGCCGGCGAAGGTTTTCTGCTCAATCTCGCTACCTCGAACGGCCGCGCCATCGAAGCGATGGGCCGCGCCATCGGCGGGCAAGCCATTGTGCGGATTCGCGAACTCGGGGGCTTGCGCCGGGACCTCGCCGAATCCAATCTCCGCTACAGGACGCTTTTGGAGGAGACCGAGCTGCTGCGCGACTTCGCCGCGGAGGTACCCTGGCCGATCTGGGCCAAGAGCGTCGAGGGCAACCTGCGTTACGCCAATGCGGCCTATGTGCGGGCCACCGAGGGCGCAAGCCTCGCGGATACGATCCACCGCAGCCTCGAACTGCTGGAAAACGACCAGCGCGCCGAGATGGGCCGGGTACTGAACGACAATTCCACCTTCAGCGCGCGGCTGCCGATCGTGGTCGGCGGCGAGCGGCGCATCTATGATGTTCAGGCGCTCAAGCTCGGCGGCGGCAGCGCCGGCATCGCCATCGACGCCAGCGAGGCGACTGCGTTGCGCGACGCGATGGAGCGGATGGCGGAAGCCCATCGCCGCACCCTCGACCAATTGTCGTCGGGGGTTGCCGTGTTCGACGGCCAGCGGCGGCTTGCCTTCTACAACGAATCCTACCGTCGGCTGTGGGGCCTCGATCAGGCCTTCCTCGATTCCAATCCCGACGATTCAAGCGTGCTCGATCGCTTACGCGCGGCGCGCAAACTGCCCGAGCAACCGGATTTCCGAGTCTGGAAGGCCAAGCTGCACCAAGCCTACCGCGCCGTGGAGCCGGAGAACTACACCTGGTTCCTGCCCGACGGCCGCGCCGTCAGCGTCGTCACTACGCCGAACCTCGAAGGCGGCGTCACCTATCTGTTCGACAATGTCACCGAGAGCCTCGATCTCGCCCGCCGCTACGACCGGCTGACCCGGGTCCAGCATGAAACGCTCGACAATCTGGCTGAAGCGGTCGCGGTGTTCGGCAGCAATGGCCGCGTGGAACTGTTCAATCCCGCTTTCGAGAAAATGTGGAAGCTGTCGGCGGAAGCGCTCAAGGAGCAACCCCACATCGAGACCGTCGAAGCGTGGTGCAAGCCGCTGTTCGACGATGCGCTGACCTGGCGGGCGCTGCGCGAGGCGATCACTGCGATCGACAACCGCGCGCAGGTATCGCTGAAGCTCGAGCGCAAGGACGGCAGCGTGCTGGACTGCATGACCATGCCGCTGCCCGACGGCGCGACCATGCTGACCTTCCAGGACATCACCGACACCGAAAATGTCGAGCGGGCGCTGCGCGAACGCAACGAGGCGCTGGAAGCCGCCGACCAGATGAAGGTCGATTTCGTCCACCACGTGTCCTACGAACTGCGCGCCCCCCTCACCACCATCATCGGCTTTGCGCATTTCCTCAGCGACCCCTCGACCGGCCCGCTGACGCCAAAGCAGGCCGAGTATCTCGACTACGTCACCAAATCGACCAACGCGCTGCTCGCGCTCACCAACAACATCCTCGATCTCGCCACCATCGATGCCGGCGCCATGAAGCTCGAGCTCGGCCCGGTCAATATCGAAAAAGCCATCCAGGCCGCCGCCGAAGGCATCCAGGACCGGCTGGCGACCGACCGCATCGAACTCAAGGTCGATATCGATTCGGATATCGGCAACTTCACCGGCGACGAGCGCCGCGTCGTGCAGGTGCTCTATAATTTACTCGCCAACGCCGTCGGATTCTCGCCGCACGATGCCGCGGTCACGATCAGCGCGCGGCGCAGCGAGCATCGCGTGATCTTCACCGTCAGCGATTCCGGCCCCGGCATTCCGGCTGACGTGAAAGACAAGGTGTTCGACTGGTTCGAGAGCCACTCCCACGGCTCGCGTCATCGCGGCGCCGGCCTCGGCCTGTCGCTGGTGCGCTCCTTCGTCGAACTGCATGGCGGCAAGGTGCGCGTCGATTCGGTGGTCGGCAAGGGCACCACGGTCAGCTGCGACTTTCCGATCGACCAGAACGCGCATCGCAACGCCGCCGAATGACAGCGCCCGCGACATTTACGGCAGCGCTTGCGAACGAGACGTCCACCGCGCATCTGATGGCCGACCTCGCGCTGCTGGTCGGTCCGGGCGACGTCATCACGCTCTCGGGCGATCTCGGCGCGGGAAAGACCGCGGCGGCGCGCGCGATGATCCGCTATCTCGCCAACGATTCCGCGCTGGAAGTGCCGAGCCCGACGTTCACGCTGGCGCAGAGCTACGATTTGCCGTTCCCGCTTCTTCACGCCGATCTCTATCGGATCAATGATTCGAGCGAGCTGGAGGAAATCGGATTGTCGCCGCTGCCGGAGGGCACGCTGGCGCTGATCGAATGGCCGGAGCGCGCACCGGATGCATTGCCCGAAGATCGCATCGACATCGCCTTCAGCCATCGCCCGGCGCTCGGGTCCACCGCGCGCGCCGCCGAAATCACCGGCTATGGCAGGGCGGCGGCGCAGGTGGTGCGACTGGAGGGCTTGCGAAAGTTTCTCAGCGATGCCGGCTTCCTGGATGCGGCGCGCGAGCGCATGCCGGGCGACGCCTCGACGCGCTCCTACGCGCGGCTGATCCGCGACGACGGAACGTCGATCCTGATGAATTCGCCGCGCCGTCCGGATGGCCCGGCGATCTATGACGGAAAATCCTACAGCGCGGCGGTTCATCTCGCCGAGGACGTCAAGCCGTTCGTCGCCATCGACAACGGCCTGCGCGCGCACGGCTTCTCGGCGCCCGCGATCCGCCACGCCGATCTCGATTCCGGTTTCCTGATCACCGAGGATTTCGGCAGCGCCGGCGTCGTCGAAGGTGATCCGCCGCGACCGATCGTCGAGTGCTACGAAGCGGCGACCGACATGCTGGCGGAGTTGCATCGCAAAGCCCTGCCCGAAACGGCGCCGCTGGAGCCGCAGGGCTCATACCAAATTCCGGTCTACGATATCGATGCATGGCTGGTCGAGATCGGCCTGATGCTCGAATGGTATCTGCCGGATCGCGGCGCCGAGGTCAGCCAGCAACGGCGCGACGAATTCGTCACGATGTGGCGAACGCTGCTGGAGAAGCCGGCGGCCGCGCCGCGAACCTGGGTGATGCGGGATTTTCATTCGCCCAACATCATCTGGCTCGGCGAGCGCACGGGGATCTTGCGCGTCGGAATCATCGACTTCCAGGATGCCGTGCTTGGCCCCGCCGCCTACGATCTGGTGTCGCTGCTGCAGGACGCGCGGCTCGACATTCCCGAACAGCTCGAATTGACGCTCCTGACCCGCTACATCAAGGCGCGCCGCGCCGCGGATGGTCAGTTCGATCCGGCCAGCTTTGCCGAGCTTTACGCCATCATGTCGGCGCAGCGAAATACCCGCCTGCTCGGCACTTTCGCCCGGCTCAACCGGCGCGACGGCAAGCCGCAATATCTGCGCCACCAGCCCCGGATCTGGACCTACCTGAACCGTTCGCTGGCGCACCCGGCGCTGGCGGCATTTCGCGAATGGTATGCCGCCAACGTGCCCCCGCCGCTCTCCTGATTTACCTCCTGTTAGCCACCCCGCACTTAATCTGGACCCGGCCATGCCGAGCCGGCGTGGCCCAGCCAGTTTTGAAGTGGGAAGACGGCCATGGCGGCGGCGGAACGGCGCAAGGGAGATCGGGTCGTATTCGAGCGCGGCTTTGCGGCGCACATGATGGGCATCGACGGCACCTGGCGGCGCGACTGCGTGATGGAAGACGTCTCCGAGACCGGCGCCAAGCTGACAGTCGAAGGTTCGGTCGAGGGCCTGCATCTGAAGGAATTCTTCCTGCTGCTGTCGTCCACGGGGCTGGCCTACCGGCGCTGCGAGCTGGCCTGGGTCAATGGCGACCAGATCGGCGTCAACTTCCTGAAGCAGGGCGACAAGAAGAAGAAGGCGGCCAAGCGCGGAGCCGAGGACGCCGAAGTCTGAGGTTTGGCCGCGCCGGCGGCCGTCGTACGGCCGTCATGTACGGCCACTAAGGCCCCATGGTTGCTGGTTCAGGCGAATCGCCGTGGTATGATCCGCGGCGCGATTTGATGGTTCGAGAAACTCCAAGAGCAATTCCAAGGATGTCCGTTACGCCCACCAAAGCCATGGTCCTTGCCGCCGGTCTCGGTTTGCGCATGCGCCCATTGACCGACCATATGCCGAAGCCGCTGGTCCGCGTGGCCGGCCAGCCCTTGCTCGATCACGTGCTGGACAAGCTCGCCGGCGCCGGCGTCAGCGAGGCCGTGGTCAATGTGCATTACCTGCCCAACCAGATCATCCAGCACACCGCGAACCGGGCCCGGCCCCGCATCATCATTTCCGATGAACGCGACGTCGTGCTCGGCACCGGCGGCGCAGTGGTGAAGGCGCTCCCGTTGCTCGGCAAGGAGCCCTTCTTCCACCTCAACGCCGATACGATGTGGATCGACGGCGTGCGGCCCAATCTGGCGCGGCTCGCCGAAACCTTCGATCCTGACCGGATGGACATCCTGCTCCTGATGGCGCCGACCACGAGCAGCATCGGCTATGCCGGCCGCGGCGACTACGCGATGCTGCCGGACGGCGCATTGCGCAAGCGGCGTGAACACCAGGTGGTGCCGTTCGTCTATGCGGGTGCGGCGATCATGTCGCCCTCGCTCTTTGCCGACGCGCCCGCCGGCGAGTTTTCGCTGACCAAGATGTTCGACCGGGCCAACGAGCAGGAGCGGCTGTTCGGCCTGCGGCTCGACGGCGTCTGGATGCATGTCGGAACCCCCGACGCGGTGCAGGCCGCGGAAGAGGCGTTTTTGGAGAGCGTGGCGTAGATCCGCCCATGGTGCCGTAGGGTGGGCAAAGCGAAGCGTGCCCACCATTTGCACCTAAACCTCGATCAAGCATGGTGGGCACGCTTGCGCTTTGCCCACCCTACGGGCCGTTTCTGTGACGATGGTGTGTAGTGGGGACGTTGCCCCTCTCTCACATGACCAACCCGAAATCGCTCCCTATATTGCGCCTGACCTCGAATCAGGAAGCCCATGCGCGTTTTCAGCGTTCCCGTATCCGTGCCGTTCCTGCGCACCGTCATCGCGGCGCTGGTCGACGGCCGGCTGGTCGAAGGATTCGAGGCGCGCAGGGATCCTCTGAATCTCGCAACGGCGACGCTCTATCTGCCGACCCGGCGCGCAGGAAGGCTGGCGCGGGAGATCTTTCTCGATGAGCTGAAGACGGACGCCGCGATCCTGCCGCGCATCGTGGCGCTCGGCGACATCGACGAGGACGAGCTGGCGTTTGCGGAAGGCTCCGAACAATTCAGCGGCGTGGCGCCGCTCGACATTCCGTCGAGGCTCGGTGAACTGGAGCGCCGCCTGACGCTGGCGCATCTGGTTGCGGCATGGGCGAAAAGCCCGGTGTCGGCGCCGCTCGTGGTCGGCGGCCCGGCCTCGACATTGGCGCTGGCCGGCGATCTGGCGCGGCTGATGGACGACATGGTGACGCGCGGCGTCGCCTGGGAAGCGCTCGACAAACTGGTGCCGGACCAGTTCGACAAATACTGGCAGCACTCGCTCGAATTCCTGCGCATCGCGCGCAAGGCATGGCCGGAGCATTTGAAGGAAATCGGCAGGATCGAACCCGCCGAACGGCGCGACCGCCTGATCGAGGCGGAAGCCGCGCGCCTGACCGCGCATCATGAGGGGCCGGTGGTGGCAGCCGGTTCGACCGGTTCGATGCCGGCAACCGCGAAATTCCTCAACGCCGTGGCCGGCCTGAAACTGGGCGCGGTGGTGCTGCCGGGACTCGACACCGATCTCGACGAGGAAGCCTGGCAAACGATCGGCGGCGTCAGGGAAGCGCAGGGCAAATTCACCACGCAGCCCTCCTCGAACCATCCTCAATTCGCGATGCACGGTTTGCTGGATCGCTTCGGCATCAAGCGTGGCGATGTCGAAATCCTGGGTACGCCGGCACAGCAGGGACGCGAGGTGCTGGTGTCCGAGACGATGCGGCCGTCGAGCGCGACCGAACAATGGCACGACCGTCTGGTCCAGCCGGAGGTCGCCGCGAAGATCGCAGGCGGCATGATGAAGCTTGCCGTCGTCGAAGCGCCCAATTCGGAGATGGAGGCGCTGGCGATTGCGGTGGCGATGCGCGAGGCGCGGCACCTGAACAAATCGGCGGCGCTGGTGACGCCGGATCGCGCGCTGGCGCGGCGGGTGATGGCGGCGCTGACCCGCTGGAATCTCGAATTCGACGATTCCGGCGGCGACGCATTGATGGACATGCCAAGCGGCATTTTTGCCCGCCTCGCCGCGGAAGCCGCCAGCAAGGGGCTGGAGCCGCCGACCTTGCTCGCGCTCCTGAAGCATCCGTTGTTTCGGCTCGGCGGCGCATGTGGCGCGTTCAGGCACGCGATCGAGATCCTCGAACTGGCGCTGCTGCGCGGCACCCGGCCGCAGGCAGGAACGGCCGGCCTGGCGCGCGATTTCGATCGCTTCCGCGCCGAGCTCAAAAAGCTCAGGAGCCATGAAACCTCTTCGCTTCACGCCTCGGAGCCGCGCGCGAAACTGAAGGACAACGAACTCGACCAGGCGCAGGCGCTGATCGCGGCGCTGCAAAAGGCGCTGGCGCCGCTGGAAATCATGGGCTCGTCAAAACCGTTCGATTTCGCCGAGCTGGCGCTGCGCCATCGCGAAACGCTGATCGCGCTGTCTTCGGATCAGAACGGCATTGCAATCGTCTTCGAGGAAGCGCAAGGCGCTGCATTGTCGGCGGCGTTCGATGACCTGCTCGCCGAGCAAAAGCCGAGCGGCCTGATGGTCCAGCTCGGCGACTACCCTGATGTGTTCCAGACCGCCTATGCCGATCGCATGGTGCGGCGGGCTGAATCGGCGAGCGCGCAACTGCACATCTACGGCCAGCTCGAAGCGCGGCTGACCGAATCCGACCGCGTCATCCTTGGCGGACTGGTCGAAGGCGTCTGGCCGCCGGCGCCGCGGGTCGACCCCTGGCTGAGCCGGCCGATGCGCCATGAGCTCGGCCTCGATCTGCCGGAGCGGCGCATCGGCCTTTCCGCGCATGACTTCGCGCAGTTGTTGGGAGCAGACGATGTGATCCTGACCCATTCGGCGAAAGTCGGCGGCGCGCCGGCGGTCGCCTCGCGCTTTCTGCATCGCTTGGAGGCTGTTGCCGGCGAAGCGCGTTGGGACGCGGCCAAAAGCATCGGTGAAAATTACGTCCGCTTCGCCGCCGAACTGGACCAGCCCGACGCGGTCGAACCGATCGAGCAGCCCGCGCCGAAGCCGCCGGTCGCGACGCGGCCGCAAAAACTGTCGGTCACGGCAATCGAGGACTGGCTGCGCGATCCCTATACGATCTACGCAAAATACATCCTGCGGCTCGATCCGCTCGACCCCGTCGACATGCCGCTGTCGGCGGCCGATCGCGGCTCGGCGATCCATGGCGCGCTCGGCGAATTCACGCAAAACTTCGCTGACGCGCTTCCGCCACAACCCGCATTGGTACTGCGCGGCATCGGCGAAAAATACTTTGCGCCACTGATGGAGCGTCCCGAGGCGCGGGCGCTGTGGTGGCCGCGGTTTCAGCGCATCGCCACCTGGTTTGCGGATTGGGAACTGGCGCGGCGCGACGAGATTGAGAAAATTGCCGCCGAGATCCGGGGCGAGATCAAGATTCCGCTCGACAATGAACGCATCTTCACGCTGTCGGCGCGCGCCGACCGGATCGAGCAGCGCGGTGACGGCAGCTTCGCGATCCTCGATTACAAGACCGGCCAGCCGCCGACCGGCAAGCAGGTGCGCATGGGCCTGTCGCCGCAATTGACGCTGGAAGCCGCGATCCTGCGCGAGGGCGGCTTTGAAAATATCCACGCCGGCTCGTCCGTCGGCGAACTCGTCTATGTCAGGCTCAGCGGCAACAATCCGCCCGGCGAGCAACGCTCGCTGGAGCTGAAAATCAGGAACAACGATACGCCGCAGCGGCCGGACGAAGCAGCCGACTACGCCCTTGAACAGCTAGAAACGCTGATCCGCAAATTTGAGAACGAGGAGACGGCCTACACTTCGCTGAACCTGTCGATGTGGTCGAACCGCTACGGCGCCTATGACGACCTCGCCCGCATCAAGGAATGGTCGGCGGCCGGCGGACTGGGGATCGAGGAATGGTGAAGGCTGCCCGCATCATTCCCGACGCCGTTCGCGCCACGCAGGCGCGCGCCTCCGATCCGGCGGCTTCCGCCTTCGTCTCGGCGAACGCCGGATCGGGCAAGACCCATGTGCTGGTGCAGCGAGTAATTCGCCTGCTCCTCGCCGATGTGGCGCCGGAAAAGATTCTCTGCATCACGTTTACAAAAGCCGCCGCCGCCAACATGGCGGAACGGGTGTTCACCACCCTCGGCCATTGGGTGACGCTCGACGACGACGCACTGGACGCGGCGATCCGCGACGCCGGCATTCCCAATCCCGGCGCACGCCTGCGCAAATCGGCGCGCAAGCTGTTCGCCTGCGCGCTGGAGACGCCGGGCGGACTGAAGGTGCAGACCATCCACGCGCTGTGCACGCGGCTGCTGCAGCAATTCCCGTTCGAGGCCAACGTGCCGGCGCGGTTTGCCGTGCTCGACGACCGCGACCAGAACGAAATGATGGAGCGCGCCAATCTCGGGGTTTTCCTCGAAGCGTCGCGCAACCCCGACAGCGCCACTGGCCGCGCGCTGATGACGGCGATGGCGAGCGCCGCCGACGTCACCTTCAAGGACGTGGTGCGCGAGGCCTGTCTCAGTCGCGATCACTTCATGGCCTGGACGGATGCCGCCGGCAGCGCGCAAGCCGCTTCAGCGCAGATTTCGGCTGCACTCGGTGTCGAGCCCGATGATCGCATTGAGGGTGTCGAGCGTGAGATATTAGACGGGCCGAACCTGCCGCGATCGCGCTGGCAGGAAATCGCACAGGTCCTGGATACCGGGAGCAAAACCGATCAGGGCCAGGCTACGCAGCTTCGCGCCGCGCTGGCATTTTCCGGTGCAGCCCAGGTGGACGAGTATCTCTGCGTGTTCCTCACCGACGCCGATCGCACGCCGCGCAAATCCGTGGTTACAAAGAACTTTACGCGGGACAATCCTGCGGTTGGACGCTTGTTCGAATCCGAGATTGATCGCCTCGCGCCTCTGATCGCGAAACGCCGTGCGGTGACCGCCCGCGACCGCACCGAGGCGCTGCTTTATATCGCTACCGCTGCGGCGGCCAATTATCGCCGCGAGAAGCAGGAACGCGGCCTGCTCGACTATGACGATCTGATCGACAAGACATTGGAGATGCTCGACCGCGTCTCCTCGGGCTGGGTGCATTACAAGCTCGACCGCGGCGTCGACCATGTGCTGATCGACGAGGCGCAGGACACCAGCCCGCGGCAATGGGACATTGTCGCCCACATCATCTCCGAATTCACCTCGGGCGCAGGCGCGCGCGACGGCGTGGTGCGAACGGTGTTCGCGGTCGGCGACGAGAAGCAGTCGATCTTTTCGTTCCAGGGTGCAGCGCCGCGCGAATTCGACCTGCGCCGCCGCGCGTTGCAGAGGAAGTTCGAGGGTGCCGGACTGAAGTTCGATCCGGTATCGTTTACCTATTCGTTCCGGTCGGGACCGGAGATCCTGCATGCGGTCGATCAGGTGTTTCGCGAGCAGGATATTTTTCGCAGCATTCATGCGGTCGATATCGGCAATCCGATCCATCACGCGCTGGCCGACGCCGGCCCGGGTCAGATCGATCTCTGGGAGCTTGCGGAAACCGACGATCGGCAGGACATCGAAGGCTGGCGCGCGCCGTTCGACGGCGTCGCCGCGACCAGCCCCGAAGTGAAGCTTGCCCGGCGCATTCAGGCCGAGATCAAGACGCTGGTCGGCAGTGGCGTGATGACCGGCAGCAAGAGCGATCGCCGGCCGCTGCGCTATGGCGACATGCTGGTGCTGGTGCGCCGGCGCGGCAATGCGTTCGACGCCGTGATCCAGGCGCTGAAGCACGCCGGCATTCCGGTCGCTGGCGCCGACCGCCTCAAGCTGACCGAGCACATTGCCGTCATCGACCTGATGAACCTGGCGGATGCGCTGTTGCTGCCGCAGGACGACCTGGCGCTGGCGGTGGCGCTGAAGAGCCCGCTGTTTGGGCTTGGCGATGACGACCTGTTCAAGATCGCCTGGCAGCGCAAGGGATCGTTGCGCGCGGCATTGACTGAGCGCGCCGTGGCCGACGGCCGGCTGCGGGATGCGCTGTGGCGGCTCGAACAGTGCGAACGCCGCTTTGCAAGCGAAACGCCGTTTGCGTTCTATGCCTGGCTGCTTGGCGGCGACGGCGGCCGCGCGCGAATCCTGCGCCGGCTCGGACATGAGGCGAACGACGCGCTGGATGAATTTCTGGAGCTGGCGCTGAACTACGAGCGCAAGGCGCCGGCCTCATTGCAGGGCTTTATGGCGTGGCTGCGCACGGCCGATCTCGAGGTGAAGCGCGACATGGAAATTTCGCGCGACGAGGTCCGCGTCATGACCGTGCATGGCGCCAAGGGGCTGGAGGCTTCCGTCGTGTTCCTGGTGGACACCACGACCTCGCCCTCGGATACGCAGCGGCTGAAACTCATCAATTTGCCGCAGGGCAATGCCGATCCGCATGCGCCCGGTGTCGTGGTCTGGGCCGGCCGCAAGGCCGAGGATCCCCCGGCCGTCGTCGCGGCACGCGCGGCGATGATCGGCGATACCGAGGATGAATACCGCCGCCTGCTCTATGTCGCGATGACGCGCGCGGCAGACCGCCTGATCGTCGGCGGCTGCCTGCCCGGCAACATGAAGAGTGTCCGACCGCTGTCCTGGTACGATCTGATCACCAGGGGGCTCGCCGGTTCTACCTTGCAGCTACAGGAGATCGAGACCGCCATAGGCCGGGTGAAGCGCTATACGCGCCCCGAGGAGGCGGCACCGTCAGCCGCTCCCGCTGCGGCGCCGCTTCCCCCGGCGCCGATGATGCTGCCCAACTGGCTGCTGACCCCGGCGCAGCCCGAGGTCTCCCCGGAAAGCCTCCTGCGGCCCTCGGACACCGCTGACAGCGAGCGCCATCCGGTCCGGACGGCCGAATCGCTCACGCAGCGCGCCCGGGCCCTGCAGCGCGGCACGCTGGTGCACCGGCTCCTGCAATCGTTGCCCGATATTGCCGCCGAGCGCCGCCGCGAGGCCGCGCTGGCCTATCTGGCCCGCAATGCCGATGGCTGGACCGAGCAGGAACGGCAGGCGCTCGCCGATAGTACGCTGGCCTTGATCGCAGATGCCCGCTTCGCGCCGGTGTTCGCCCCCGGCAGCCGGGCCGAAGTCTCGATCGTCGGACGGCTGAAGCGGCCGGCCGGACGGCCGGCGCTGGTGTCCGGGCAGATCGACCGCCTTGTGGTTACGGAAAACGAGGTCCTGGTCGTGGATTTCAAGACCAACCATGCCCCGCCGAGCCGGCCTGACGAGGCGCCGAAGGGCTATGTCCGCCAGCTCGCGCTGTACCGGGCAGTGCTGGCGAAGCTTTATCCCCAGCGGCTGGTTCGAGCGGCACTGCTTTGGACCGAAAGCGCTGAATTAATGGAGATTTCAGCCCCCGCACTGGAAGCCGAGCTGGCATCCATCATCTCGGCGTGACCCATGCTTGACCCGGCAGGATCGCGTTCATAGGTTTGATCCTATCATTGCGGGCGCGATTCTCATCCCGCGCCCCTTAATTCCTAACCGAACGAGGTAATTCCCATGGCCGTTGGCAAGGTTTCTGACGCCGATTTCGAAGCCGAGGTGCTCAAGGCGACCGGGCCGGTGGTCGTCGATTTCTGGGCCGAATGGTGCGGCCCCTGTCGCATGATCGCGCCCGCGCTCGACGAGATTTCCGGCGCCATGGGCGACAAGGTCAAGATCGTGAAGCTGAATGTCGACGAGAGCCCGAAGACGGCCTCGAAATACGGCGTGATGTCGATCCCGACCCTGATGATCTTCAAGGGCGGCGAGATGGCCTCCCGCCAGGTCGGCGCCGCGCCGAAGGCGAAGCTGCAGCAGTGGATTACCGCTGCGGTCTGATCGGCTTCGAGCGATCATTTGTGATGAAGCGGCCGGCGGATAGCCGGCCGTTTTTGTTTTTGCGGCGAATGATCTCGTAGCCCGGGTGGAGCGAAAGCGTAACCCGGGATTCTCTGTTCGCTGCATGATCCTCCCGGATTGCGCTTCGCTCCATCCGGGCTACACGTTGATCCACCCCGTCGCCAACGCGTGCGCCAGTTCGGCCTGACCGTTCTGCCGCGCGAGCGTTGCCATCGCCTCATGATCATATCGCACATGCCGGAGGGTGACGCGCCAGGCGCCATCGGCGAGTTCAAGGATGGCGTAGCGCGCATCCGGCGTGCCGGCTTCGATCACATGCGCAAACGGATGAGTATCGCGATAACCGGGTGAGCCGACGCTGCCGGGATTGACGATCAATCGGCCATCGCGAAGCCTGACCACGCGGGCGAGATGGGTATGCGCGCAGAGGATCAAGGACAGCGTGATGCCCCTGGCGTGCTCCTCGACCGCCTCCCGCGGGGACATTCGCACGGTGCCGTCGGGCAAGATGGTCTCCAGCCAGTAGACCTCGTCATGGTTGGGCGTCGCATGACAGAGAAACACCTGATCGCGAAACACGGCGGTCTTTGGCACCGCGCGCAGCCAGTCGAGATGGCGCGCTTCGAGTTGCGCATGGGCGGGCCGATCCCATGACCCCATCTTCTCCGGCGGCCGGTCGATCAGATAGCGATCATGATTGCCGAGGACGTGAACGGCGTCGAGCGCCATCAGCGTGTCCATGGTTCGGCGCGCGTCGAGCGGGCCGCTCGCCATGTCGCCGAGATTGACGATCTCGCCAATGCCCTGCGCGCGGATGTCAGCCAGCACGGCTTCCAGCGCGAGATAATTTCCGTGCACATCGGCAATCGCGGCAAAGCGCATGTCAATTCTCAATTCCAGCTTTCGACGAGGGACGTCGCACAACCTGCAAGAACCTGTGCAAGAACGATGCTATGGCGATCTACCTCATTTGGGTGAAGCCAACCCGCAACATCCTCCTTTTGGTTATAGGGTGGAACCCGAGTTCCGACTCGCAGTTCGCAGGCGTCTTGGCTAGTCTTTACAACGACCGGGGCTGGAGCATTCATAAACAATCGATATTTCTACCCGGGCGGCCGCTGGAAGCAATTTCAGCGGCCATTTAATTTTCTTCTGACTAACTTTCTTTCGGCGCTATCCCGGTGGCGTGCCGTTGATATCAAGCACATGGCCGGCGAGATAGAGCGAGCCGGTAATCAGGATACGCGGCGGCACTTCGTAAGCCAGCCGCGACAGCGCGTGTAGCGCGGCTTCGACGCTTGCAGCATTTTCCACGCGCATGCCGAGCGCGCGGGCCGCATCCGCCAGCCGGTCCGGCGGCATCACGTTGTCGCGGCCGGGAATCGGTATCGCCATGATGTGGCGCGTCAGGCCGGCGAAATTGGCGAGGAACGCGCCCGCATCCTTGTTCGCCATCATTCCCGCGATCACCACCAGCGGGCGCGATACCCGCTCCTCGAGATCGCCGAGCGCTGCAGCAGCAACGCGGCCGCCTTCCGCATTGTGCCCGCCATCGAGCCAGATCTCGCACCCCTTGGGTCCTTGATCGACCAGCGCGCCCGCGACCAGCCGCTGCATCCGGGCCGGCCATTCGGCATTGACGATGCCGGCCTCGAACGCCGGCATTCCGATCTTGAACGAATCGATCGCGCGCAAGGTTGCGATCGCAAGCCCGGCATTGTCGAATTGATGCCGCCCGAACAGCTTTGGCGCCGCAAGATCCATCAGGCCGCGCTCGTCCTGATAGACCAGCCGCCCGCGTTCGACGCCGACATGCCATTGCTGTCCCGCCGCATGCATCGGCGCGCGCATGCGCGTCGCCTGCGCCTCGATGACAGACATTGCCTCCGGCGCCTGCTCGGCACAACTCACCGGCGTGCCGCGCTTGATGATGGCGGCCTTCTCAGTTGCAATGGCGGTCAGCGTGCTGCCGAGGAATTCCGTGTGATCCATGCTGACCGGCGTGATGACAACGGCGATCGGCCTGTCGATCACGTTGGTGGCGTCGAGCCGCCCGCCAAGGCCGGTTTCCAGCAGCACGACATCGGCCTCATGCTCCGCGAACAGGCAAAACGCCGCCGCGGTCTCCATCTCGAAAATCGTGATCGGCTCGCCCGCATTGACCTGTTCGCAGTGCTCCAGCACCCGGCGCAACTCGGCATCGCTTGCCAGCCGGCCACCGCCCTTCTCGCCGATGCGGAAGCATTCGTTGATCCGCACCAGGTAGGGCGAGGTGTAGACGTGCACCCGCAGGCCCGCGGCCTCGAGAATCGCGCGCAGATAGGCGATGGTCGAACCCTTGCCGTTGGTGCCCGCGACATGGATCACCGGCGGCAGCAGGGCTTCCGGATGATCGAGCCGCTCCAGCAGGCGGTGCATGCGATCGAGGCTGAGATCGATGCGCTTCGGATGCAAGGCAGACAGCCGCGCGATCAATTCACCGAGCGGCTGGGATTTGGCGGCAGGTAGATTCACGCGTGGGGCGCAGCCGGCACGGCTTCCGGCGCCAAGACGATCTGGGCCGGGTCCGTGACCTGCGGCGCGGGCTTTGAAGCGACGTCGAGCGCCGGGGATTTGGTCAAGAGCCGGCACAGCCGCGCCAGCGTCGGGCGCATCTCGTGGCGATGCACGACCATGTCGACCATGCCGTGGTCGAGCAGATACTCGGCGCGCTGGAATCCTTCCGGCAGTTTCTCGCGGATGGTCTGCTCGATCACGCGCGCGCCGGCGAAGCCGATCAGCGCGCCGGGTTCGGCGATCTGCACGTCGCCCAGCATGGCATAGGATGCGGTGACGCCGCCGGTGGTCGGATTGGTCAGCACGACGATGTAGGGCAGCTTCGCTTCCCGCAGCATCTGCACGCCGACGGTGGTGCGCGGCATCTGCATCAGCGACAGAATGCCTTCCTGCATCCGCGCGCCGCCCGAGGCCGCGAACATGATGAACGGCGACTTCTTCTCCACCGCAAGCTCGAGCCCGCGCACGATCGCCTCGCCCGCGGCCATGCCGAGCGAACCGCCCATGAAATCGAAATCCTGCACCGCGACGACGACGCCGGCGCCCTCCAACTTTCCGTAGCCGACCTTGATGGCGTCGTTCAGCCCGGTCTTGGCGCGTGCGTCCTTGATGCGGTCGACATATTTGCGCTCGTCGCGAAACTTGAGCGGATCGGCCGTCACTTCCGGCAGGGCGATGTCGTACCAGGTCTCGTTGTCGAAGATCGACTTCAGCCGAGCCACCGCGCCCATGCGCATGTGGTAGTTCGAGCCGGGGATGACGAACTGGTTGGCCTCGACGTCCTTGTAGAACACGAGCTGCCCGGAATCCGGGCACTTGATCCACAGGTTCTCCGGCGTCTCGCGGCGCAGGATGTTGCGGATCTTCGGCCGGACGACATTGGTGAGCCAATTCATGGTTCGCTCCGAAATGCGGTTAAACGCACTTGTCTGAACTATATGGCGGCCCGAATCACTCCGGGCAAGCCGCCCCTTCCGGTCCAATTGACAAGCAATTGTGGCTTATTCAGCCGCCTGCTTCGCCCCCCGGACACCCTGCGCCAGTGAGGCCACGAGATCGGCCACCGCCGCGACCGTCTTGGTGGTCGCCTGCCCCTTCGTGTCCAGGCTGTCGCGCAACGCGTCGACCAGCGCGGTACCGACCACGGCGCCGTTGGCCTTCTCGGCAATCGCCCGCGCCGCCTGCGGGGTGCGGATGCCGAAGCCGACACACACTGGCAGCTTGGTGTGGCGCTTGATCCTCGCCACGGCGTCGCCAACGACCGTCGAGTCGGCCGCAGCTGCGCCGGTGATACCGGTGATCGAGACGTAGTAGACAAAGCCGGACGTGTTTGCGAGCACGGCCGGCAAGCGCTTGTCATCGGTGGTCGGCGTCGCCAGTCGGATGAAGTTGAGCCCGGCCTTCAGCGCGGGAATGCACAGCTCCTCGTCCTCCTCCGGCGGCAGGTCGACGATGATCAGGCCGTCGACGCCGGCCGTCTTGGCGTCGGCGAGAAACTTGTCGACGCCGTAGATGTAGATCGGATTGTAGTAGCCCATCAGCACCAGCGGCGTGGCGTGGTCGTCCTTGCGGAAGCCGCGCACCATCTCCAGCGTCTTCTTCAGCGTCATGCCCGCCTTCAGCGCGCGCAGGCCCGCCGCCTGGATCGACGGACCGTCGGCCATCGGGTCGGTAAAGGGCATGCCGATCTCGATGATGTCGGCGCCCGCCTTCGGCAGCGCCTTGATGATGTCGAGCGACGTCGCAGGGTCCGGATCGCCAGCCATCAGGAAGGTGACAAAAGCCGAGCGGCCCTCTTTCTTGAGTTCGGCAAAGCGTGCGTCGATGCGGGTGGTCACTGCTTCTTGCCTTTCAAAATCTCCGTGATCTGCGGAATGTCCTTGTCGCCACGGCCGGACAGATTGACCACCATCAGATGATCTTTCGGCCGCTTGGGCGCGAGCTCCGTGACCTTGGCGATCGCATGCGCGGATTCCAGCGCCGGCGGGATGCCCTCCAGCCGCGACAGCAGCATGAAGGCGGCGAGCGCTTCGTCGTCCGTCGCCGACAGATAGGTGACGCGGCCGGTCTCGTGCAGCCAGGAATGCTCCGGTCCGATGCCGGGATAGTCGAGCCCCGCCGAGATCGAATGCGCGTCCTGGATCTGGCCGTCATCGTCCATCAAGAGATAGGTGCGGTTGCCGTGCAGCACGCCGGCCCGGCCGCCGGCGATCGAGGCGGCGTGGAGCTGTGTCAGCCCGTGGCCGGCGGCCTCGACACCAAAAATTTCGACGGAGGGATCATCAAGGAATGGATGGAACAAGCCCATCGCATTGGAGCCGCCGCCGATGCAGGCGACCAGCGAATTCGGCAGGCGTCCTTCGGCTTCCATCATCTGCTTGCGGGTCTCGTCGCCAATGACCGATTGGAAGTCGCGCACCATCATCGGATAGGGATGCGGCCCCGCCACCGTGCCGATGCAATAGAACGTGTCGTGCACGTTGGTGACCCAGTCGCGCAGCGCCTCGTTCATCGCGTCCTTCAGCGTGCGCGTGCCCGACTGCACCGGAACGACCTTGGCGCCCAGCATCTCCATGCGGAACACGTTCGGCGCCTGACGGGCGACGTCGACTGCGCCCATATAGACCACGCATTCCAGCCCAAAGCGCGCGCACAGCGTCGCGGTGGCAACGCCATGCTGGCCAGCGCCGGTCTCGGCAATGATGCGCTTCTTGCCCATGCGCCGCGCGACCATGATCTGGCCAAGCACGTTGTTCACCTTGTGCGAGCCGGTGTGGTTGAGTTCCTCACGCTTCAGATAAATCTTGGCGCCGCCGAGATGCTCGGTCAGGCGTTCGGCAAAATAGAGCGGCGACGGCCGGCCGACATAATCCTTGAGGTAACCGTTCATCTCCGCCTGGAACGCAGGATCGGCCTTGGCCGCCGCATAGGCCTTTTCCAGGTCGAGAATCAGCGGCATCAGCGTTTCCGCGACGAAACGTCCGCCGAAATTGCCGAAATGCCCGCGCTCGTCGGGGCCGGTGCGGAATGAATTGGGCAGGTTTGGATTCATCGGACCATCAGTTCTTCGGTGGCGCGCGCGGCGCGAATGAAATTGCGGATCATCTCTGGATCCTTGACACCGGGCGCGCTTTCGACGCCGGAGGACACATCGACGCCGCCGGCGCGGGTGACGCGGACCGCCTCCGCGACGTTGGCGGCGGAAAGCCCGCCCGAGACCATGAAGGGCAGCTGGAGATCGAGCTTTTCCAGAACGTGCCAGTCGAACACGGCCCCCAGCCCGCCGGGGCGGGTGGCGCCCTTGGGCGCACGGGCGTCGAACAGAATGCGATCGGCCACACTGACATAGCCCGGCAGCGCCGCGAGATCGGCTGACGTTTCGACCGCAATCACCTTCATGACCGGCAGTGCGAACTTCGCCTTGATGTCGCGCACGCGCGCGATGGTTTCCTTGCCGTGCAATTGCAGGAGATCCGGCCGCAGCGTCTCGACGATGTTTTCAAGCGTCGCGTCGTCGGCATCGACGGTCAGCGCCACCTTGGTCGCGCGGTCCTTGGCCTGCCGGCCCAGTTCCCGCGCGGTCTCGAGGCTGAGATGGCGCGGCGACGGGGAGAAGAACACGAACCCCACCATGTCGGCGCCCGCCTCAAGCGCTGTGTCGAGCGTCTCGCGCGTGGACAGGCCGCAAATTTTGACGAGCAGGGACATGGTCTCTCGAGGGCGGGATCTAAAGCCGCCGCGGCAATTGGAACAAGCTGACGGGGCGGGTTCTACAACGTCGCGCCCTGCTTGTCTCGCCCTGTGGCCCCATAGAATCCGTACTGGGAGGGCGCCGGAAGCCGCTGCTGTTCGATCCGGGAAACCGCCGCCGCAGCCCGGAAATCGGCCGTTTCCGCCCTTGCCCGGCGGGCATCCGCCTCATGCTGGCGCGCCGCGCGGCGCCAGTGGCGCTGGCGGAACCAGGTCGCCATGCCGCCCGCCGCCACCCCCAGAATGGCCACCGCAATGATCACCGCAAACAGCGGCATCGACACCGCGATCGCCGGATCGGTCGAATTGAAGGGATCGAACGACACCGTCACGAAATGGCGGTTGGCGACCGCAAAGACGATGAAGATCAGGCCCAAGGGAATGACGACCAGCGCCGTGAAAAACTTTCGCATGACCATCTCTCGTGGTGATGGAGAACGGCAGGGATGAAACCCTGCAACACGGCTACATCTAGTTAAACCCGAAAAAGCGCCTACGCGCCGGCCTCGGGCGAGCCGTCGTCGCGGTTCAGCCGCTCGCGCATTTCCTTGCCGGTCTTGAAGAACGGCACGCTCTTCTGGTCGACCGGCACATGCGCGCCGGTGCGCGGATTGCGCCCCGCGCGCGCAGGACGATGCTTTACCGAGAAAGCGCCGAAGCCGCGCAGCTCGACACGGTCGCCGCGCGCCAAGGCAGCGACGATCTCATCGAGGATCGCGTTCACAATGTTCTCCACATCCCGCTGATAGAGGTGCGGGTTGTGCTCGGCGATGCGCTGAACAAGTTCGGATTTGATCATCGAAGTTGGGATCCGGGGTCGTGCAGAATCCATTTCCGTGAAAATACCTTGAACTGTCAAGACGCTAAATCACTTTTGGGCAACGCGAAATGGCGTCACAAGCCGCCCGGAGGGGTTTGTGACGACACCCGCAGTGCGGGAGAAGGTGACGAAGCGCAGCCGATGCGGCTCAGTTGGTGGCGGCGGGGCGCCACAGCGCCAACATGCCGTCGAGCGAGAGCTGATCGACCGCCTGGGCAACGCCGGCCTGCTCGATCTGGCGCGCGATGGAACTCAAGCCGAGCGCATCGAACGCAATGGAAGCCGCCGCGCGCAGGAACGTCAGGTCCCCGAACTGCGGGTTAAGCTTGTAATCGCGCACCGGCAGGTCGCTCTTGATCTTCTTTTCGGCAACCAGCCAGGCAACGGCTGCTTTTTCATCGCCGAGCTGATCGACCAGCTTCAGTTCGACCGCCTGACGGCCGGTGAAGACGCGGCCATCCGCGACCTTTTCGAGCAGCGCGTCATCCATGGCGCGCCGCTCCTTCACCAGGCCGCGGAACCAGGCATAGGAATCCTTCACCAGCGCGTCGAGCGCGGCGCGCGCCTCCGGGCTGGTCGGCTCGAAACCGTTGGGCGCAGCCTTCAGCGGCGAGGATTTCACTTCCTCGACCTTGACGCCCACGGTCTTCATCAGCTCGGTGAAATTCGGAAACTGGAACAGCACGCCGATCGAACCGACCAGCGAACTCTGGCGGGCGACGATATGATCGGCGGCCATCGCCGTGATGTAACCGCCCGACGCGGCCAGCCCCTCTACCACCACGACCAGCGGCTTCTTGGCCTTCAGGCGCACCAGCGCGTCATAAAGTTGCTCGGAGCCGGCCGTGGTGCCGCCAGGCGAATTGATGTGCACGATGACGGCGACATGGCTCGATTTCTCCAACCGCTCCAGCGCCTCGACGCGTTGCTGGTCGCTGCGGATCAGCCCTTCGATATTGACACGCGCGATCGATCCCGATGCCGTCAGCGCAGCCGGCCCGGTCCTTGTCGCGATCGCCCCGACGGTGACGATGGCCGCGATGGCAACCAGGCCAGCCACGACGCGCCAGAAGGTCAGCTTGCGGCGGATCCTGCGGCGATCGACGATCACGTCCGAATCGAGCGACATCGAAATTCTCCTGAAGTGTCCCGCGCGTTTTGCATCCGCAGCGCTAGCGAAGCGTTATCTGATTACATCAATTGCGACGTAATTTGAAGAAAACAAGGCCCTGCTTCCCTTCTCCCCTTGTGGGAGAAGGGAAAAGAAAAAGGCCCCGGTCGAAACCGGGGCCTGATGTCGCAGACAGACAAGTGATGCGCTTACTTGTCGCGGTTCTTGAGCGCGGTGCCGAGAATATCGCCCAGCGTTGCTCCCGAATCGGAGGAGCCGTACTGCGCGATGGCTTCCTTCTCTTCGGCGACTTCCAGCGCCTTGATCGAGACCTGCACCTTGCGGGCCTTCTTGTCGAACTGGATCACGCGGGCATCGACCTTCTCGCCGACGGCGAAACGCTCGGCGCGCTGATCGTTGCGGTCACGGGCCAGTTCGGAGCGCTTGATGAAGGTGGTGAAGTCGGTGCCCGAGATTTTCACCTCGATGCCGGCTTCCTTCACTTCGAGCACTTCGCAGGTGACGACCGCGCCCTTCTTGACGTCGCCAGGCTCTGCGAAGGGGTCGCCTTCGAGCTGCTTGACGCCGAGCGAGATGCGCTCCTTTTCGACATCGACGTCGAGCACCACGGCCTTGACCATGTCGCCCTTCTTGAAGTTGTCGATGACCTGCTCGCCCGGAAGCTTCCAGTCGAGGTCGGACAGATGCACCATGCCGTCGACATCGCCGTCGAGACCGAGGAACAGACCGAACTCGGTCTTGTTCTTGACCTCGCCTTCGACCGTCGAGCCGACCGGGAACTTCTCGACGAAGACTTCCCAGGGATTACGCATGGTCTGCTTGAGACCGAGCGAGATGCGGCGCTTGACCGAATCGACTTCCAAGACCTGCACTTCGACTTCCTGCGAGGTCGAAACGATCTTGCCGGGGTGCATGTTCTTTTTGGTCCACGACATTTCCGAGACGTGGATCAGGCCTTCGATGCCCGGCTCCAGTTCGACGAACGCGCCGTAGTCGGTGATATTGGTGACGCGGCCGGTGAAGCGCGCGTTCAGCGGGTACTTGGCCTCGATGCCCTGCCACGGATCGTCCAGCAACTGCTTCATGCCGAGCGAAATGCGGTGGGTCTCGTGGTTGATCTTGATGATCTTGACCTTCACGGTCTGGCCGATGGTGAGCACTTCGGTCGGGTGGTTGACCCGGCGCCAGGCGATATCGGTGACGTGAAGCAGGCCGTCGATGCCGCCGAGATCAACGAACGCACCGTAATCGGTGATGTTCTTGACCACGCCGTCGATCACCTGACCCTCTTCGAGGTTCTGCACCAGCTCCTGGCGCTGCTCGGCGCGGGTCTCTTCGAGAACCGTGCGGCGCGACACCACGATATTGCCGCGGCGGCGATCCATCTTGAGGATCTGGAACGGCTGCGAGTTGTTCATCAGCGGCGCGACGTCGCGGATCGGGCGGATATCGACCTGCGAGCGCGGCAGGAAGGCGACCGCGCCGTCGAGGTCGACCGTGAAGCCGCCCTTGACCTGGTTGAAGATGACGCCGTGAACCTTCTCGTTGTTGTTGAAGGCCTTCTCGAGCTTGCCCCAGCTTTCCTCGCGGCGCGCCTTGTCGCGCGACAGCACGGCTTCGCCGAGCGCATTTTCGATTCTGTCGAGGAACACCTCGACCTCGTCGCCAACCTTGAGATCGCTTTCGCGGCCGGGGCCGGCGAATTCGCGCAGCGCCACGCGGCCTTCGGTCTTCAGGCCGACGTCGATGACGGCCATGTCCTTTTCAATTGCAACTACCTTGCCCTTGATGACGGAGCTTTCCTGCAGATTGCCGCCGGCGAAGGACTCGTCCAGCATTGCAGCGAAATCGTCGCGGGTAGGATTATAAGAAGCAGCAGTCGAAGCCATATGTTCTCCAGATGCGGTATTGCCGGCCATTCGGGTTAAAGGGCGTATCGCGCGTGAAGTGTCGGGGTCCGCAAATCCCAACGACCGCGTTTGCGGGAGTGCGCAAAAGCGGGCCGGCAGCATGCCTGCACGTTCGGTACGTTTGATTTATCCGGAGCCTGAAACGAGCGTATCGACTTCAAGAACCTGGAGCGGGCTTTCCTCCAATGACAGCGGGGGTTCAAACCTCCCGCCGGCCCGCTCGGACAGCCCTGATCTTATCGATGGCGGCCCGGATGGGCGTGGATATAGCCCCAAGGGCCAATTTCGGCAAGCCGGAAATGCCCGATTTACGGGCCGTTAAGGCTTACGGACGCTAACCAAGGGCCCGCGCTTTCAACGCCTTATTGACCGCATGACGCAAAAGGTCCGTAGCCCTCGACGGGATGGAACCCGACCTTAAGCGCCGCCCCACAGGATGACGCCGTTCAAAAACAGGGGTGCCACCATGAAGAGCCTGATCGCTGTGACCGCCATCGCCGTCTTTACCGTCGCCACGGCCGTTGCCGGCAAACCGACCGCTTTTGCGACCGACAAGGCGATTGCCGCTGCCAAATCGAAGCCCGTCATGATGGCCGAACAGCAATTGCCGTTCGACCGCGAGCGCTCGAAGAACTGAGCCAGTCACCGCGGATTGACGCAGGCTAGCGAGAACTTCCCCGTCCGGCGCGGACCGCCTCGACGATCGCAATGGCGGCGCGCACGCCGCCTTCGATATCGAGATTGGAATTATCCAGGATGTGGGCGTCGGCGGCCGCCTTCAGGGGCGCTGCGGCGCGATTCCGGTCCCGTTCGTCGCGCTTGAGGATATCGGCCAGCACCATCGCCTCGTCGGCGGCTTCGCCACGCGCCAGCGCTTCCAGCGTCCGGCGATGGGCTCGCACATGCGGGTCGGCGACGACAAAGATCTTCACATCGGCATTCGGGCAGATCACGGTTCCGATGTCGCGACCGTCAAGCACGGCGCCCGGCGGATCGGCCGCGAACTGGCGCTGAAAATTGACCAGCGCCTCGCGCACGCTGGGTATTGCCGACACGACAGAGGCGGCATCGCCGATGCGCTGCGTCTTCAACTCGGGATGTCCGAATTTTTCGGGATCGAGCTCCATGGCAACCGCCACCGCGCGCGCCTCGTCGGTGAGGTCAACCCCTTCGTCCAGCAGCGCTTTCGCGACCGCGCGATAGATCACGCCGGTGTCGAGATGGCGATAGCCGTAATGGTGAGCGAGCCGCTTGCCGAGCGTGCCCTTGCCGGATGCCGCCGGTCCGTCGATGGCGATGATCATGAGAGCCATGTGCGATAGAGCGGCCATGCGGTCAAGGCCGCGGAGAGGCGGATGCGTCCAAATGTTCCTCGCCCAGGCCGTCGACCGCCTCTATTCTGCTGTCAGGCTGTGAATTCATCCATTGATCTGCGGAAAGCCGGCTCGAAATAGCACCGGCCGGAGGACACGATGAGCGCCATTTCACGACGTCGTTTTATCGGCAGCGCAGCAGCCGCCTCGGCGATCCCGCTGATCGGGTCTTCGGCCCATGCGCAGACCGACTGGCCGACAAGGCCGATCAAGATCATCGCCGGCTATCCGGCCGGAGGGCAGACCGATTTGTTCGCGCGCACCTATGGCGAATATATCCGCGCGCAGACGGGCCAGAACGTGACGGTGGAAAACAAGGCCGGCGCCTCGGGATCCGTCGCGGCGGCTGAAGCCAAGCGCGCCGCGCCCGACGGCTACACGCTGATGTTCACGATCTCGACGACCATGATCATGAACCGCGTTCTGATCAAGGACATCCCTTACGACGCCGAAAAGGATTTCACCCTCGTCTCGATCATGCCGGCAGGCAGCCTGCCGTTCGTGGCCAGCGAGAAGACAGGCGCAAAAACGCTTGCGGAATTCGTCGCCTACGCGAAGAAGGCCGAGAAGGTCAACATCGGCACCTACGGCGCAGGCTCATACGCGCACATGGCGGTCGCCGAAATGAACAAGCAGTATGGTCTCAAGATGGAAGCGGTCCACTATCGCGGCGAAGCGCCGATGTGGACCGATCTTGCCGGCGGATTTATCGATGCCGCCCACGGCAGCTACTCCGCGGCGTTGTCCGTCCTGCAAAGCGGCCGCGGCCATGCGGTCGCTGTCTCGCGCAAGCGCATGTCGACATTGCCCGACGTTCCTTCTTTCGCAGAGCAAGGCACAACATCGCGGATCTTCCAGTTGACCGGCTTCCAGTGCTGCGCCGTGCCGACAGGCACGCCGGCGGCCATCATTGAGAAGCTGTCAAAACTCCTCGTCGCCGGCGGCAAGACCGAAAAATTGCAGCAGCTCATGAAATCCTTCGGCGTCGACGATACTGCGATGACGTTCGAGGAGACGCAGAAACTGTACAAGGAAGAATCGCCCGTCTGGCTCGAGGCGGTGACGAGCCTTGGGCTCGCGCCGTCCTGAACCGCGCGAGCGCGCGTCTTACGAAAACTCCGCCCCCAGCGAGCGCATCATCGGAATGAAATCCGGGAAGCTGGTGGCGATGAAGGCGGTGTCGTCGACCTTGACCGGCTTGTCGGCGGCAAGCCCCATCACCAGCGCCGACATCGCGATGCGGTGATCCATGTGGGTGGCGACGAGACCGCCGCCGGGCACATGGCCGCGGCCCTCGACGATCAAATCATCGCCTGCGATCTCGACCCTGACGCCGTTGACGCGCAGCATGGCGGCGGTGGCCTCGAGCCGGTCGGATTCCTTGACGCGCAATTCCTGCAGGCCGCGCATGATGGTGGTGCCCTCGGCGAAGGAGGCTGCGACCGCCAGCACCAGATATTCGTCGATCATCGAGGGCGCGCGCTCCGGCGGCACCTCGACGCCGCGCAGTTTCGACGCGCGCACGCGCAAGGTCGCCATCGGCTCGCCGGCGTCGCCGCGGACTTCGCTTTCCTCGATCGAAGCGCCCATCTCGCGCAGCGTCGTGAACAGGCCGGTGCGCAGCGGATTCGTCATGACGTCGGAGAAGGTCACGTCGGAGCCTCCGACGACCAGCGCCGCCACGATCGGGAATGCAGCCGAGGACGGATCGGCGGGCACCACGACGTCAGCACCATGCAATTCAGGCTGGCCCGTCAGCGCGATCTTGCGGCCGTGGCTGCCTTCCGTGGTCGAGACGATCTCTGCACCGAAATGTTTCAGCATCAGCTCGGTGTGATCACGGCTGGCTTCCTGCTCGATGACCGTGGTGATACCAGGCGCTGCAAGTCCCGCCAGCAGCACCGCCGACTTGATCTGGGCGGATGCAACAGGGGTCCGGTAGAGGATCGGCACCGGATCGCGGGCACCGTGCAGCGTCAGCGGCAAGCGGCCGCCTTCCCTGGTCTCACCGGCTTTGGCACCCATCAATTCCAGGGGATCGAGGATCCGGCGCATCGGGCGGGACCGCAGCGAGTCGTCGCCGTCGAACACCGCCGTGATCGGGCAACCCGCTACCGCCCCCATCACCAACCGGCACCCGGTACCGGAATTGCCGAAATCGAGCGGGAAGGCTGGTTGGGCGAAGCCCGCCACGCCCACGCCCGCCACCTTCCAGGCGAACGGGCCGGTCCGTTCGACCCTGGCACCCAGCGCCTGCATGGATTTCGCGGTATTGAGGACGTCTTCGCCCTCCAGCAGGCCGGAAATCCTGGTTTCGCCGACCGAAAGCGCCCCCAGGATGAGGGCGCGGTGTGAAATCGACTTGTCGCCGGGAACGCGGACTTTGCCGCTCAAAGGGCCGCTTGCGCGGGATTCCAGCGGGGTTTGGGTGGTTGAATCGGTCAAGATTGGGGTCCTCTGCGAGGGCGGCAGTACCACATGGGCCACGCAGCGTCACGCTGCCGTCAAATGCGACAACCGCTATTGACACCGGCCCCTCAACTAGCCAAGTGAAGCACCGTTTTTCAGAATTTCCCAGGATCCACACGTGGCCAAATCCGATCTCGGAACCAAACGCATTTGCCCGACGACGGGTAAGAAATTCTATGATCTGAACAAGAACCCGGTGATCTCGCCCTACACTGGCGAGGTCGTGCCGATTGCGCCGATTGCGCCACCGCGGGCTGCCCGTGGCGATGCCGCACGCGCCGCCGCCGCCGCTTCGGCCACCGCCGCTGCCGATCAGCCGGAGGCCGCCGAGGCCGAAGAGTTGGTCTCGCTCGAGGAGGCCGATGCCGAGGAAAATACCGGCAAGGTGAAGGCCGTGGTTCCCGAATCGGAAGACGACATCGAGATCGACGAGACCATCGAGGGCGATGACGACGACGATTCCACCTTCATTCCCGACGAGGAAGAAGGGGATGAGGACGTTACCGACATCATCGGTGATGTCGGAGGCGACGAAGAGACTTGAGATCGGCCCAGAACTGTGTTCTGGGTCTCCCCCGCAAGTCGCCCAAGGCTTGCGGGAGCATGGTCCGAGAAGACCGTGCCCTGACTGTGAGGGGCCATAGCTCAGCTGGGAGAGCGCTTGCATGGCATGCAAGAGGTCGGCGGTTCGATCCCGCCTGGCTCCACCACGCTTCGCCCTTCGGGCTACGCGTGGCGCAGCCGCGCGGTGCCCGAAGGACGAAGCGTGGTGCCCGGCGTAGCCCGAAGGGCGAAGACGGGCTGGTAGAGGTTTCTGTTCGCGCTTCGGCGCGTGAGGGCCGATGTGGTACGTCTACATCATCCGCAGCCTCAGTTTCCCTGAACAGGAATACATCGGTGCAACCGCGGATTTGAAGCGGCGGATACCCGAGCACAACGCCGGCAGATCCGCGCATACAGCAAAATTCAAACCTTGGGAGCTGGTGTGGTACTGCGCCTTCCCCGACAAGTACAAAGCGCTAGCCTTCGAGAAGTACCTGAAATCCCACTCCGGCCGAGCCTTCGCCAAAAAGCGCCTCTAGCCCGCACCCTACTCCCCCAACACCGCATTCAGCCGATCGCGCAACGCCACGATCTCGTTCTTCATCGTCATGAGTTCGCCGACTGAACAAGCTGACGCCGAGAGAATCGATTGCGGCACCGCCCGCGCTTTCTCGCGCAGCGCGTCGCCCTTTGGCGTCAGCGCGATCAGCACCTGCCGCTCGTCCTCGGTGCTGCGCGTGCGCCTGACCAGTTCGGCCGCCTCCAGCCGCTTGAGCAGCGGCGTCAGCGTGCCGGAATCCAGCAGCAGCCGTTCGCCGATGTCCTTGACCGGCACACCGTCGCGCTCCCACAGCACCAGCATGACCAGATATTGCGGATAGGTCAGACCGAGTTTGTCGAGCAGCGGCTTGTAGACGCGGTTGAACGCGTGCGCGGTGGAATACACCGCAAAGCAGAGCTGATTATCGAGCCTGAGCGGCAAGTCGGCCGCGTGTTTCCTGGCCATCACAACCTCGTCAACGGACAGCGCCCCTGCCCCCGATCCGGAACCGTAAGCGCTTGATTTCAATTGTATACGATTAGATTGTGGACGTTGCAATGATTTATATTGTGCACAATCAAATTGTGTGCAATACACACGCCATCGAAACGGCAAACCCAGGGAGAACCACATGTCCGTGAACGTGCTCTACAAGACCAGCGCCAAGGCCACCGGCGGCCGTGACGGCACCGCAGCAACCCTCGACGGCGCGCTCGACGTCAAGCTCGCGACCCCGAAGGAACTCGGCGGCGGCGGTGGCGCTGGCAACAACCCCGAGCAGCTGTTTGCGGCCGGCTATGCCGCCTGCTTCATCGGCGCGATGAAATTCGTAGCTTCCCAAGGCGGCCCGAAGGTACCGGCGGACGCTACCGTGACCTCCACCGTCGGCATCGGCCCGCGTTCGGCCGGCGGCTTTGGCCTCGATGTCGAACTCGCCGTATCGCTGCCCGGCGTTGCCAAGGCGGAAGCGGAAGCGCTGGTGGCGAAGGCGCATCAGGTGTGCCCGTATTCCAACGCCACCCGCGGCAACATCGATGTCCGCCTGACCGTCGTCTGACGACGGGATTCGAACGGCCCGCGCACGATCGCCGGCGGGCCGTTCGCCTCGCGGAATTTTCCGCAAGCTTGCTACGGCGGCGGCATCATGCGCCTGTGCGCGGGACGCCATTGCCGCCGCGCCTGAAGACCGCTAGCTCAGGATTTCCATTTTCATCCTGAGCGAAGGTTGTTTTCCATGAGTTCTCCCGGCGCAATGACCGGCCTGCGCGTGATCGACCTGACGCGCGTGCTCGGCGGCCCCTATTGCACGCAAATCCTCGCCGACCACGGCGCCGACGTCATCAAGGTCGAACCGCCGGCCGGCGACGAAGTGCGCGACTGGGGCCCTCCATTCCACGAGGAGGACGCGGCCTATTTCGTCGGCATCAACCGCAACAAGCGCTCGATCGGGCTGGACCTCGCTTCCGAAGGCGGGCGCGCCGTGCTGCTGAAAATGCTGGAGACCGCCGACGTCCTGATCGAGAATTTCAAGCCGGGCACGCTCGACAAATGGGGTATCGGCAACGACGTGCTGCGCGCGAAATTTCCGCGTCTCGTGCATTGCCGGATTTCCGGCTTCGGCGCCGACGGCCCGCGCGGCGGCAATCCCGGCTACGACGCCATCATCCAGGCCATGACCGGCATGATTGCGGCGACCGGCTCGCCGGAGAGCGGCCCGATGCGGATTGGCGTTCCCCTGGTGGACATCACCACCGGGCTTTACGCGGCGATCGGCATCCTGATGGCGCTCTCAGAACGGCAGCGTTCAGGTCTCGGTCAGTTTCTGGAAACCACGCTGTATGAAACCGGCCTTGCGATCATGCATCCGCACACCGCGAACTACTTCATGCATGGCAAGCCGCCGGGCCTTACCGGCAACGAGCATCCGAACCTAGTGCCCTATGCGATCTTCCCGACCAGGACCGATGACATCTTCATCGGCGTCGGCAATGACGGCACCTTCCGCAAGCTCGCCAAGGAAATCGGCAAGCCCGAACTCGGCACCGATCCTCGCTTTGCCCGCAACAAGGACCGCATCGCCAACCGCGATGCGCTGCGCGCCGAGCTCGCTGCCGTGTTCAGCCAGCACGAGGCCGAACCGCTCTGCAATCGCCTGCTGGCGGCAGGCCTGCCGGCGGGCCCGGTGCAGAAGATCGACCAGGCGCTGACCAATCCGCACACGCTGCATCGCGGCGATATCATTGAAAAGGATTGGTACAAGGGCGTCGCCTCCCCGATCCGGCTGGAGCGGACCAAGCCGAGCCTGCGCCGGACACCACCGAAATTCAGCCAGCACACATCAGAGGTGCTGGGCGAGTTCGGCTACGCGAAGAGCGAGATCGAGGCGCTGGTCGCCAAGGGCGCGGTCTGCGGCAACGAGCGCAAGCGGTAACCTTTGGTCGTCCCTGCGAACGCAGGGACCCATACGCCGCGGCTCTTCGCTTTGGGCGCTGTGGTCGCCGCCCTTCTGGAATCACAGACGGCTGTGGTTATGGGCCCCTGCTTTCGCAGGGGCGACGGCTACCATTTGCCCCTCCGCCTATTTTCCGGCTTCCCTCCACGCCCGCTTTCCCAATACCATCCTTTCGCTTATACGGTCATTTGCACGTCATCCGGCGCTGTTATCGCGCGAAACGAAGGTGACGACCCCAACCCGGAGGAATTCCATGGCACTACGACAATTCGGCGCAGCGGCGGCAGTAACGGTTGCGCTGGCGCTCGCAACGCCTGCCCAGGCCGTGACCGAGATCCAGTGGTGGCACGCCATGTCCGGCGGCAACAACGACATCGTCAACAAGCTCGCCGCGGAATTCAACGCCAGCCAGTCCGACTACAAGGTCGTTCCGACCTTCAAGGGCAGCTATCCCGACACCATGAATGCCGGCATCGCCGCCTTCCGCGCCGGCAACGCGCCGCATATCATGCAGGTGTTCGAGGTCGGCACCGCGACCATGATGAGCGCCACCGGCGCCATCAAGCCGGTCTACCAGCTCATGAAGGATGCCGGCGAGCCCTTCGATCCCAAGGCCTATCTGCCGACCATTACTGGCTACTACTCGACCTCCAAGGGCGACATGCTGTCGTTCCCCTTCAATTCCTCGTCGATGGTGATGTGGATCAACAAGGACGAGTTGAAGAAGGCCGGCGTCGCCGAAATTCCAAAAACCTGGCCGGAAGTGTTTGCTGCCGCGAAGAAGCTTAAGGCCGCCGGACACGAGACCTGCGGCTTCTCCAATGCCTGGGCATCGTGGGCGCACATCGAACAATTTTCGGCATGGCACAACGTGCCGATCGGAACCAAGGCCAACGGCCTCGATGGTTTCGACACGGTTCTGACCTTCAACTCGCCGCTACATGTGAAGCATTTGCAGAACTTGATCGACCTGCAAAAGGACAAGACCTACGACTATTCCGGCCGCGAAAATAAGAGCGAAGCCCGCTTCGGTTCGGGCGAATGCGCGATCTTCCTGACCTCGTCAGGTTACTACGCCACCGCCAAGAGCACCGCCAAGTTCGACTTCACCTCGGCGCCGATGCCCTATTACCCCGACGCGGCCGGCGCACCGCAGAACTCGATCATCGGCGGTGCATCGCTGTGGGTGATGGGCGGCAAGAAGCCCGATGAATACAAAGGCGTGGCGAAATTCTTCACCTTCCTGTCCGACACCAACCGTCAGGCCAAGCTGCACCAGGAATCCGGCTATCTGCCGATCACCAAAGCTGCCTATGAGAAGACCAAGGCCGACGGCTTCTACGAAAAAAACCCGGTACCGGAGACCCCGCTAAAGGAGCTCACCAACAAGGAGCCGACCGAGAATTCGCGCGGCCTGCGCTTCGGCAACATGGTGCAGATGCGCGACGTCTGGGCCGAGCAGATCGAAGCGGCCCTCGCCGGGCAAAAAACCGCGCAGCAAGCGCTTGATGAGGCCGTCGCCAAAGGCAATGCGATGTTGCGAACGTTCGAAAAGACGGCAAAGTAGACAGTCGGCATTGGCTCCCCCTCCACGCCGGAAGGGGAGCCGGTCTGACACCTAAGCGCGGAAGGCTGTAAAGCGCCCTAGATGGAAAAGTCGGTCGTCTTCAACAACAGGCTGTTGCCATATTTACTGCTCGTGCCGCAGCTCATCATCACATTCGTATTCTTCTACTGGCCGGCGAGCCAGGCGGTCTGGCAATCCTTCCTGCGCGAGGACGCGTTCGGATTGCATTCGGAATTTGTTGGGTTGGAAAATTACCAGAGCCTGTTCGCCGATCCCAGCTATTACAAATCGATGCTGACGACGGTGATTTTCTCCTCGCTGGTCGCGGCATTGTCGCTCTCCATTGCCTTGCTGTTCGCGACCCAGGCGGACAAGAACCTGAAAGCCGCCGGCGGCTACAAGACCCTGATGATCTGGCCCTATGCGGTGGCGCCTGCGGTCGCCGGCGTATTGTGGATCTTCATGTTCCATCCCTCGCTCGGCACGCTGGCACGGCCGCTGCGCTGGATGAATTTCGACTGGAATCCGCTGCTGAACGGCAACCACGCCATGGCGCTCGTGGTGATGGCCGCGGTGTGGAAGCAGATTTCCTATAATTTCCTGTTCTTCCTCGCCGGGCTGCAATCGATTCCGAAGAGCGTGCTGGAAGCCGGCGCGATCGACGGCGCCGGCCCGATGCGGCGGTTCTGGACCATCACCTTTCCGCTGCTGTCGCCGACCACGTTCTTTCTCCTGGTCGTCAATGTGGTCTACGTCTTCTTCGATACGTTCGGCATCATCGACGCCGTCACCGGCGGCGGTCCGGCCGGCGCGACCACCACCATGGTCTACAAGGTGTTTGCCGACGGACGGCTCGGCGGCGATCTCGGCGGCTCGGCGGCGCAATCGGTGATCCTGATGGTGATCGTGATCGCGCTGACCGCGATCCAGTTCAAATATGTCGAGCGCAAGGTGCAGTACTGATGGTCGAGCACCGCCCGCTCAGCGACATCATCGCCTACACGATTCTGACGCTCGGCATCTTCATCGTCGCCTTTCCTGTCTATCTGGCGCTGATTGCTTCCACCCATGACGCCGCCACCGTTGTCGGCGGCAACATGCCGCTGACGCCAGGCGGCCATACGCTGGACAACTACTACCGCGCCATCTTCGTCGGCGGTGCGCGCGCCATCCGCGAGCCGGTCGGGCAGATGCTGATGAACTCATTCATCTCGGCGATCGGCATCGCAATCGGCAAGATCTTCATCTCGATCCTGTCGGCCTATGCGGTGGTGTATTTCCGCTTTCCGTTCCGCAAGACCGCGTTCTGGATCATCTTCGTCACGCTGATGCTGCCCGTAGAGGTCCGCATCTATCCGACCTACAAGGTGGTCGCGGACCTGAAGATGCTCGACACCTATGCCGGGCTGATCCTGCCGCTGATTGCGTCCGCCACGGGAACGCTGCTGTTCCGGCAGTTCTTCATGACCATCCCCGAGGAACTGCTGGAGGCGTCGCGGATCGACGGCGCCGGCCCCTTCCGCTTCTTCTGGGATACGCTGCTGCCGCTGTCGGTGACGACGATCGCGGCCCTGTTCGTGATCCAGTTCATCTATGGCTGGAATCAATATTTGTGGCCGCTTTTGATCACCACCCAGGATTCGATGCAGACCATCGTCATCGGCATCAAGAAGATGCTGTATACGACCGACGAACTCGCCGAATGGCAACTCGCGATGGCGACCGCCATTCTCGCGATGCTGCCGCCGGTCGCGGTCGTGGTGTTCATGCAACGGCTGTTCGTGCGCGGCCTGGTCGAGACGGAGAAGTAGGGTAGTCATGGCCAACGTCACCCTCCGTAATGTCCGCAAGACCTATGCCGGTGGTTTCGAGGCCATCAAGGGCATCGATTTCGACGTCGGCGACGGCCAGTTCTGCGTGCTGGTCGGCCCGTCCGGCTGCGGAAAATCCACGCTGCTGCGCATGGTCGCAGGCCTGGAAACCATTACCGGCGGCGAGATCGATATCGGCGGGCGCGTCGTCAACCAGATCGAGCCGGCCGACCGCGACATCGCGATGGTGTTCCAGAACTACGCGCTCTACCCGCATATGAGCGTCTACAACAACATGGCCTATGGCTTGCGCAACCGCGGCATGGCCGAACCCGAGATCAAGACCCGCGTCGAGGAAGCCGCGCGCATTCTCGAACTCGGCGCGATGCTCGACCGCAAGCCGCGGCAATTGTCCGGCGGCCAGCGCCAGCGCGTGGCGATGGGCCGCGCCATCGTGCGGCAGCCGAAGGTGTTCCTGTTCGACGAACCGCTGTCGAACCTCGATGCCAAGCTGCGCATCGCCATGCGGGTGGAAATCCGCAAATTGCAGCGCCGCCTGTCCACGACCTCGATCTACGTCACCCACGACCAGCTCGAGGCGATGACGCTGGCCGATATTCTCGTGGTCATGAACGGAGGCCAGGTTGAGCAGATTGGCAATCCGCTCGACATCTACCAGAAGCCCGCGACCACCTTCGTCGCCTCCTTCATCGGCGCGCCGCCGATGAATTTGATGCCGCTCCGCTCCGACGAGATCAAATCGCAACTGGCCGGTGATATCAGAATCAACGAAGCCGGCATTTTGGGAATTCGGCCCGAAGATTTCGTGATCTCGAACGAAGGGGTTTCCGGCGGCGTGGCGCTTGGCCTCACGGTGGAAGCGATCGAGCGGGTCGGCGCCGAAACTTTTATTTACGGCACCCGGCAACAAGAGGTGCAGGGCGTCGCCGCCACCCCAGGCGAACTGCCGCCGGGGGAAATCATCGTGCGGATACCCGGCGCCGTCGGCCCGGCCATCGGCGAGCGAATCAGGGCCGTTGCCACCAGCGACAAGCTGCACCTATTTACCGCCGACGGCCGGAAGCGGGTGGGCGGGTAGTCCCGTCATTCCGGGGCGGCGCGAAGCGTCGAACCCGGAATCTCGTGCCGTCAACCTCTGGATTCTGGGTTCAGTCGCTGCGCGCTTGCCCCGGAATGACGGTGGAAAACCCCGCCGCGGCCGATTTACGCTGCTTTCAGAGACGCTTGAACCGTTCCCAAATCACCCCCATATTCCCGGTGACCGGACGGCAAGTCGGCCGGCCGGTTGAATGGGGCGCCGCAAGGGCCCCTCAAAGTCGCTTCGAGAGGACTTTGTAATGTCTCGTGTTCCTTCGTTATCCAGTCCGTTCCTGCTTGGGTTCGACGAAATCGAGCGTGCGCTCGATCGCGTCGTCAAAGGCGCCGACGGTTATCCTCCCTACAACATCGAGCGGTGTGACCGTGCCAACGGCCAGCCCGAGCGGTTGCGCATCACGCTCGCGGTGGCAGGTTTTACCCGCGACCAACTCGATGTGACCACTGAGGAAAACCAGCTCGTGATCCGGGGCCGCCAACAGGACGACAAGGCCCGGCAGTACATCCATCGCGGCATCGCCGCGCGCCACTTCCAGCGCACCTTCGTGCTGGCGGAGGGGATGCTGGTGCTGGGCGCGGATCTGAAAAACGGGCTGTTGTCGATCGACCTCGCCAGGCCGGAGCCTGAAAGGGTCGTTAAGACAATAGCTATCAATGAGCACGAATAATGGAACAAGTAGCGGACTCGACCGCTTAGACCCAGAAGGAGTCGAGACCATGAGTGACGTGAGTGTGACCTTCGAATCCGAAAAGGTTTCCGTTGAGGCGCTGGCCCATCTTGGTGAAGGCCACATCGCCTACGTGAAACAAGTCCGTTCCGAGGACGTGCCGGGACTGTTTCCGCAGGCGCCGAAAATCGCGCCAGGGCTGAAACTGTTCGCGCTGCATGCCGCCGACGGCACCCCGATCATGCTGACCGACAGCCGGGAAGCCGCGGTCGCCAACGCATGGAGCAACGAGCTTCAGGCCGTCAGCGTGCACTGACGAAGCCGGCCGTCGCTGACGCGACGCTTGCTGCTTTATCAGCGCGGTGGTCGGCTGGCGGCCGATGAGCCGCAACGAGAGTTCATCATACGCGGGCACGATCCTCGGGATCGGCCCGCGTATTTTTTTGCGTTTCGAGACGCGCCCTGCTTTGGATACGGAGATGTCCAGAGCATGATCCGGAAAAGTGGGCACCGGTTTTCCCTCGCGACAAGCGCGGAACGCGTTTGCGCGGAGATCATGTTCAAATCAAAGAGATAGAGCGGGATGACGATTCGAAGAATAGTCATCTCGCTTCAGTCTCCAATCGGGCGCCAAGATCGATGAATGATTCAGAGCCGAGATCGGTTGATGTGGCCGATATGTTGCGGGACGAGGCACTGGGAAAGGCCCTTCTGGCGCTCAACAACACGCATGCGCAGGAACTGTCCTGGTTAGGCGGAACGGCTCGAATACCTGGTCAGCGAAGCGTTCCTCGCGAGACGGATTGGCCGGCTGGACGCCTTCCTGCTCGCCTTCGATCAGGACGCCCGATATGACAGCCCGAATTTCATCTGGTTCCGCGCCCGCTATCCGCGCTTTGTGTATGTCGACCGCATCGTGGTCGCGCCATCGGCGCGCGGGCGCGGCTGCGCACGGCGGCTGTATGATGACCTGTTCGGACACGCCGTCCGCGCCGGGCACGACCGCATTGTCTGCGAGGTCAACACAATTCCGCCGAACCTCGCTTCGGATGCCTTCCATGCGGCGCTAGGTTTTGTCGAGGTCGGCACCGCAAGCATCCATGACGGACGCCGAACGGTTCGCTACCTGTCGCATGCGCCGCAAGGCCGATAGCGCAAGCATCACGCCGCGCGCACGGTCGAGAGGAATTTCTCCACCTCGCCCTTGAGATGATTGCTCTGTCCCAGCAGCGAACGGGCCAGCCCGTGCACATGCGTCGATGCCGTGCCGGTATCGGTCGCCCCGCGGTTGACGTCGGTGATGCTGCCCGCGACCTGGGTGGCTCCCTGCGCCGCCTGCTGCACGTTGCGCGAGATTTCCTGCGTCGTGGCGCCCTGCTCTTCGACGGCTGCCGCGATCACCTGCGAGATTTCCGCGATGCGGCCGATGGTGCCGCCGATTTCCTGAATGGCAGATACCGACTGATTGGTCGCCGACTGCATCTGGCCGATCTGCTCGCTGATTTCCTCGGTCGCTTTCGCAGTCTGCGCGGCAAGCGCCTTGACCTCGGATGCGACGACGGCAAATCCGCGTCCCGCCTCGCCGGCGCGCGCCGCTTCGATCGTGGCGTTCAGCGCCAGCAAATTGGTCTGCTCGGCGACCGCGCTGATCATTTTGACCACTTCGCCGATCCGGCTGGCGGATTGGGCGAGATCGGCAATCCGCGCGTTGGTCTGCTCGACCTGGCTCACCGCTTCGCGCGATATCTTGTGTGAATCCTGCACCTGGCGGCTGATCTCCGACACCGATGAGGCCATTTCTTCCGCAGCCGCCGCGGCGGACTGCGCGTTGGCCGAGGATTGCTCCGATGCGGAGGCAACCGTCGCCGAGAGCACCTGGGTCACTTCGGCGGTCTTGGTCAGTTGTCCGGCCGATGATTCGAGTTCGGAGGAAGCGGTCGACACGGTCTGGATGATCTTTCCGATCGCGGAATCGAAGCCGTCGGCCATCTGCTGCATCGCGGCCTTGCGCTCACCTTCCGCCTTCAGCTTCAGGCCGGCCTGCTCTGATTCCATCGACTGGACGCGAAGCGCGTTGTCCTTGAAGACCTGGACCGCGCGCGCCATGGCGCCCACTTCATCGCCGCGGCTGAGCGCCGGGACCGAGACATCGAGGTCGCCGCCGGCAAGGCCCTTCATGACAGCTGTCATTTCCGCGATGGGACGAATGACGCCGAATGCCACGCCGAAAATGCCAGCGCCGATGACGAGAAACACCGCGGCCGAAACGCCCCACAGGACCCACGTGAATGTGCTGACGCGTCCCGTCGCCGCGACTTCCGTCGCCGCGTTCTGGTCGTTGGTCTGCTTCACGATGTCGTCGATGATGGCGCGGTGCGCCGTATAACGTGCGGTGATTTCGGCATAGGACTTCGCCGCCGCGGCGCTGTCGCTCTTGGCGAGCGCGGGCAGAAGGCCTTGCTCGATCGCACTCCAGAAGCGGCGCACCTCGCTGTCGGATTTCTCCACCAGCTTGGTCTTGAGCGCCGGGTCGAGATCGGATTTGACCCAGAAATCGCGCCGCTCGTCATATTCCTTCTTGAGCTGCGCAATCCTGTCGCGATGCGCCGAAAGCTTCGCCGGATCGTGCAGCACGAGGGTGGCCTCGAGATAGGCCTCGATGACGTATTCCGGTGGCGGCAGAATGTCGGCAATGAGGTCGTTGCCGAGCTTGATCTGGTTGTAGAGCGGGCCGCCGACCTTGAGCTGTGACAGCCCGTAAACACCGGTGGCAATCACGGCACCGAGGCCCAATGCGGTAACTAGTCCAAAAATCAATATCGCGCGCGAAATCGTCAGCCGCAGCGTCATGGCAATGTTCTCCGGGTGAGAAAAAATCCCAGCGAACGAAATAGCCGCCATTTAGCTTAAAATTGCGTTTACCCGATCTGCTACCATGCGGAGAGCCGCAAGTTCCGCCTGACGGAACTAGGCCGCGCTCGCCGGCGGCAGCGCCAGCACCGAATAGATCGCCTGGGCGTCACGGGAGGCGCGGAGCTTTTTGGCGACGTCCTGGTCGCGCAGCAGGCGCGCGATCCGCGCCAGCGCCTTGAGATGATCGGCGCCTGCGCCTTCCGGCGCCAGCAGCAGGAAGATCAGGTCGACCGGCTGGCCGTCCATCGCCTCGAAATCGATCGGGCGTTCGAGGCGGGCAAAGAACCCGAACAGCTTTTCAAGTTTCGGCAGCTTGCCGTGCGGAATGGCGACGCCGTAGCCGACGGCGGTGGTACCCAGTTTCTCCCGCTGCAACAGCACCTCGAACACCGAGCGTTCGTTCTGGCCGGTCAGGGCGGCAGCGCGCGCCGCCAGCTCCTGCAGCGCCTGCTTCTTGCTGATGACCTTCAAAGCCGGAAGAATCGCCTCGGGTGCGACCAGATCGGTAATCGTCATTGGGCGTTCCGAGGTGAATTGAACCGTCAGGTTGCGGAGTAGGTTCTAGAACTGGGGCGACACGAAGATGAGGCGGGAGGCGGGCTTAGACCCGGGTCCCGATTTCAGGGGCTTCTACTCCAACGCATGGTCGGTGCCAACTCCCGAAGGGCCAGTTCCTGTACCCTGTCCGTTGAGGCGGCGGACCATAGGGAGAGCGGCCGTGGGCGTCAATGCTGTCAGGCATAATGTCACGGGGTAACCGAGGGGGGATCGACCCAGCCGACATTGCCGTCCGTCCGGCGGTAAATGATGTTCACCCGGCCGCTGGACCCGTGCTGGAACACGATGCAGGCGGCCCCGGTCAGGTCCAGTTCCATGACCGCTTCGCTGACCGAAAGCCGCTTCAGTGACGTGGTCGCCTCGGCAATGATGACCGGGCTATAGGAAGTGACCTCCTCGTCGCCCTCCGCCGGCGCCTCGATCACATAGCTCGACGCATCGAGCACCGGCCCGCCGATCTCCGCCAGCGCCGCGGACGCTGCGTAGGCCTTGCGGGCCGAACGGTCCTTCAGCCGGCTCTTGTAGCGGCGCAGGCGCTTCTCGATCATCAGCAGCGCCTGATCGGCGCTGGCATAGGCATCGGTGGCGTTGGAATCGGCCTCCAGCGTAATCCCGGAATCCAGGTGCAGCGCGCAATCGGTGCGGAAGCCGAAGCCATCCTTGCTCAGCGTGATGTGGCCGGAATAATTGCCGTCGAAATACTTTCTCAGGACCTCATCGGTGCGCTCGCTGACGCGCGAACGAAGGGCGTCGCCGACACTGATGCTTTTCCCGGAGATTCGAAGGGTCATTTGGTGCCTCACTTGATGCCTCGACTACTCTGGTAGTTCGATTTGGAGGGTGAGTCCTTTCGACGAACCGGTGTCCCTTTCCTGCTCTGGCGGGGAACCGAGAGTATCGCGATTTGACGCGAACGCAATCAGGCCGGAGCCGTATCGCGGGACCGGTCGGAGGAAGTGGAAGTGGCGGGGGCGGAAAGGGCGTTACCAAGCATGCTCTGTTTGTCGCGGCGGCGCTGGACCGAGGAAGGAATGCGCATCGCTTCGCGGTATTTCGCGACCGTGCGGCGGGCAATATCAATGCCGGATTCGCGCAATCGTTCCACGATGGTGTCATCGGAGAGGATCGCGGACGGGGCTTCCGCATCGATCAATTGTTTGATGTGGTGGCGGACCGCCTCCGCCGAATGCGCCTCGCCGCCATCCGCCGAGGCGATCGAGGCGGTGAAGAAATATTTCAGCTCGAAGCTGCCGCGATTGGTCGCCATATATTTGTTGGCGGTCACCCGCGACACCGTCGATTCGTGCATCTGGATCGCGTCCGCCACCGCCTTCAGATTCAGCGGCCGCAGATGCGCGACGCCATGGGTGAAGAAGCCATCCTGCTGGCGCACGATTTCGGTGGCGACCTTCAGGATGGTGCGGGCGCGCTGATCGAGTGCGCGCACCAGCCAGGTCGCATTCTGCAGGCAATCGGTGAAATAGGATTTGTCGCCGTCCTTGCGGATCGTCTTCGACAGCTCGGTGTAATAGACCTGATTGACCAGTACGCGCGGCAACGTGTCGCTGTTGAGTTCAACATGCCAGCCGCCGTCCGGGCCGGGCCGCACATAGACGTCGGGCACCATGGTCTGCGTGCGCGCCGAACCGAACTTCAGGCCGGGCTTGGGGTCGAGACGGCGGATCTCACCGATCATGTCGGTGATGTCTTCATCGTCGACGCCGCACAATTTACGCAACGAGGCGATGTCGCGCCTGGCCAGGAGATCGAGATTCTCCACCAGCGCTTGCATGGCGGGGTCGTAGCGGTTGAGTTCGCGGAGCTGGATTGCGAGGCACTCGCTCAAATTCCGTGCACAGACGCCGGGCGGATCGAACTTCTGCAGCACGGTCAGCACCGCATCGACATCCGCTTGCGAGGCGCCCAGCCGTTCGGCGGCCTGCCCAAGATCCGGCGGCAGATATCCGGCATCGTCAACGAGATCGATCAGATATTGTCCGATCATGCGCTGCGCCGGTCCGCTGAACGCCACCGCGAGCTGTTCGGCGAGGTGGCTGCCGAGCGTGACTTCGGCGGCGACGAAAGCTTCCAGATTGTAATCGTCGTCGTTGGAGGCGCCGCCGCCCCACTCGGTGTAGGCGGTCGGCGCCGCGTCCTGCGCCACACGGGCGGCAGCTTCAGCGGGTTCTTCGGAAAAGACGTTGTCGAGCGGGGTGTCCAGCGTCTGCTCGATCTCGGTACGGCTGCCGAGATCACGGTTCAGCCACTCCTCCTGACCGGGTTCGAAGGCGTCGCTTCCTGGGCCGGCGCCCATATCGGAGGCATCGCCGCCCTCGTCGCCATAGCTGCCGGAATCGCCCGAATCGGAGAACTCGGCGCGTTCGGCCACCGGCTCGCCCGCGACCGGAGCTTCGGGACCGTCGCTGGCGCGGTCCAGCAGCGGATTGCGCTCCAGTTCCTCCTCGACGAAAGCCGAGAGGTCGAGATTCGACAATTGCAGCAGCTTGATCGCCTGCATCAATTGCGGCGTCATCACCAGCGACTGCGACTGGCGGAACTCTAGTCTCTGCGTCAGTGCCATGAGGCCAAGAACCGATCCACTAAAAGTTGGTCCGATTCTTGCTTATATTAGTCCCAAGCCCTTGTACACGGCTTGACGGATGCAAAAATTGGGCTATAGCGCGATCCGCAACGAGGGGAACCAGCATTCCATCCGAGCGCGCCATAGATTCCCAAGTGAGCGCAATACCTTACCGCCAAACCGCTGCACCCTTTGGCGCCGCATGCGCTAAAGCCGGAATTCCTCGCCAAGGTAAAGGCGGCGTACATCCGGATCGTTGACGATTTCTTCCGGACTGCCCTCGGTCAAGATCTGCCCGGCATAGACGATATAGGCACGGTCGGTCAGGCCGAGCGTTTCCCGCACATTGTGGTCGGTGATCAAGACCCCGATGCCGCGGTTGGTGAGGTGGCGGACCAGATCCTGAATGTCGCCGACCGCAATCGGATCGATGCCGGCAAAGGGTTCGTCGAGCAGCATGTAGTTCGGGCGCGTCGCCAGTGCGCGCGCGATTTCGACGCGGCGGCGCTCACCGCCGGACAGCGCGATCGACGGCGATTTGCGCAAGCGCGTGATGTTGAATTCATCGAGCAGCGAATTGAGTTCGGCCTCGCGCTTCTTGCGGCTGGGCTCCACGACCTCGAGCACGGCGCGAATATTCTGCTCGACGGTGAGGCCGCGGAAGATCGAGGCTTCCTGCGGCAGATAGCCGATACCGAGCCGCGCGCGCTGATACATCGGCAGCTTGGTCACGTCGTGGCCGTCGAGTTCGATGGCGCCGCGATCTGCCTTGATCAGTCCGGTGATCATGTAGAACACCGTGGTCTTGCCGGCGCCGTTCGGGCCGAGCAGGCCGACCGCCTCGCCGCGGCGGACGTAGATGCTGACGCCGCGCACCACCTGGCGGGTGCCGAAACTCTTTTCCACGCTGTGTACGGCGAGGAAGCCGGGCCGCTTGATCAGCCGCGGCGCTTCGCCGCCATTGCCCTTGGGACGGGGTTGCGCACGGGGACGCGGTCGGTCGTCGCGCGGCGGTTCGACTTCGGGCTGCGGCGGCAATTCGAGCCCGGGCAGCGCGGCGGAGCGCGCCATCGGCGGCCCATCGCGCACCGGGCTCTTCAGCATGTCGCCGAAGGAATCGCCGAGCGCGGTGATGTCGTCGCGCGAGCGCGCAAACCCGGGGGCGCCGCGTTTCGCGGGGCGTCGACGGAACATGCCGAGTAAATCCACCATCCCGCTTCGCTTACGCCTTTCACGGTGATTCCGCGACGCGTCCGCCGGCGAACCGCTTCGCCAGCGAACCATGAATGAATGGATGTCCCCTGCCCAGCGAAACACCCCGCCGTGCGCCCTGCCAGTAGATACAGGCTCGCGCTATCAGCTTCAACCGTACGAGCTATAAATATTCTTTAAGGCTTTGATGTGTATCATTTTTTCGTCGGGATCAGTGAAGGTATCGCCGGTTTCGCGCCGCCGGGCCCGGCCCCGTCCCCGCAGCCCTGTGACGACTGCTCGATCAGGACGTGCACCTTGCGGCTGTCGGATTCGACCCGCGATACGCCGGTGGTCATGTCCACCTTCAGGCGATCGCCACGCATCACGTTCTTGCACTGGGTCAGCACGACCCCGCCCAGCATCGTGATGAGGTTGGCCCGCGTGTCGAAGATCGCGGTCTCTCCGGTCACGACCTGATCCTTCTGCGTCACCACGACGGAGCCCTTGGCCTCCAGCCGGCGGATCGAGGAACTGCCGCCGGGCCCTGGGGTCGCCGACCGCATCGGGGCGGATTTCGTTCCTTTGGCAGTGGCGGGCGACGGCGTGGCCGGCGCCGGACCGGAATCGTAGAACACCGCCAGCGTCTTCGAGGTCATGGTGGTGTCGCCCTGCACGACCTTCACATTGCCGGCGAAGGTTGCTTCCTTCTTCTTGTCGCGCATTTCGAGCGAGGCCGCTTCGATCTGAATCGGTTGATCGCGGTTTTGCGAGAAGCCCTGCATCGCGTTCGGCACCGACGCGGAGCTTTGAGCGCCCGCATCACCGGACGCGATCAGCGCGAGCGCCGCTGCCGCAAAACTGCGCGAGAAAGACTGCATCATCTGCGGTGAGCGCGCCGGCATTGATCCGTATTATTTTTTGCCGGGGATCAGCGACGGTATCTGTACCGGAGCCGGAGCCGGCTTCGACCCTCCCGATCCGGACCCGCAATCCTGTCCCTGGATGAACATGCCCTGCACCTTGCCGCTGTCGGATTCGACCCGCGACACGCCGGTGGTCATGTCGACCTTGAGGCGGTCGCCGCGGAGCACGTTCTTGCACTGGGTCAGCACGACCCCACCGACCATGGTGATGAGGTTGGCCCGCGTGTCAAAGATCGCGGTCTCTCCCGTCACCACCTGGTCCTTCTGCGTGACCACGACGGAGCCCTTGGCTTCGAGCCGGCGGATCGACGAGCTGCCGCCAGGCCCCGGCGTCGCGGACTGCATCGAGCCGGATTTCGATCCCTTCGGCGCGGAGGGCGCAGGCGTCGCCGGCGCCGGGCCGGAATCGTAGAACACCACCAGCGACTTCGAGGTCATGGTGGTGTCGCCCTGCACGACCTTCACGTTGCCGGCGAAGGTCGCCTCCTTTTTCTTGTCGCGCATTTCGAGCGACGCCGCTTCGATCTGAATCGGCTGATCGCGGTTCTGCGAAAAGCCCTGCATCGCATTCGGCACGCCCGACATGGCGCCTTGCGCCAAGGCGTCACCGGAGCCGATCAGCGCGAGCGCAAGCGCTGCGGCCGCAAAACTGCGCGAGAAGAACTGCATCATAAATTTCATTTCGTGTTGGCGGACTTGCCGGTGACGGACCGCGTCCTGGGTGGTGGCGCTGGTTCGGGCTCGGGCTCAGGCGCCGGCGGGCTTTCCATGACCAGGTTCATCACGACATTGCCTTCGAAGCGAACGATCTCGCCGCTGTTGATGATCCTGAGCCTGTCGGCGGTGAGCGTGCCATTCAGCAGCTTGACGTCGACATGCTCGTCCGACGTCACCGTTCCCTTGTTGATGTCGACATAGGCCTGCGAGAGCCTCGCTTCATAGCCGGTGGACGATTGCAGGAAGATATCCTTGCGCAGGTCCAGCATCTGCTGCTTGCTGTCGAAAAATCCCGTGCGCGCATCCATCGTCACCGTGCTCTTGTCCTCCATTGTGACCTTGGCCCGCAACGTCTGGAGCTCGACGTGATCGGGATTGGTCAGATCCTGGATGGCCGCCTTGGCCCACAATTCGTAAGGTCGCTGGTCGGTCGAGAAACCGGCGAGGTGCGGCGATTCCATCGTGACCTTGGTGCCTGACACCACGAGATTGCTGATGTCGACAGGCAGCTTCGCCAGCCCCGAGATGCGGAACGGGTTGAAGACCGAGATCGCGACGATACCCGCCATGGCCAGCAGCACGGCCGCCGGGACCGCGATCCGCAGCACCCGCACCATCCGGCTATGGCGGGCGGCCGCGGCAAAGCGGGCCTCCATTCCGGTGGCATAGGCTGGGTTCTGTACCGAGTTCACCGCGGCTCCAAGGGGCGCCATGACGCCAGGAAAGCGTCATTCTACCCGCAATCGCGGGATTATGCAGCCCGGACACTCGCGATGAGTGTGACCGAAACGGGGCGGAAGCGGCAGCCGGACCGCTTCAAATAGCCTCGGTCACGAATGCGCGAAGATGTCCTCGGCCTCCCAGCCGCCGAGGTCGAGCTTTGCCCGGGTCGGCAGGAAGTCGAAACAGGCCTGCGCCAGCGCCGTGCGGCCTTCGCGCGCCAGCATGGCGTCGAGCCGCTCGCGCAAGGCATGCAGATGCAGCACGTCGGACGCGGCATAGGCGAGCTGCGCCTCGCTGAGGCTCGCTGATCCCCAGTCGCTCGACTGCTGCTGCTTCGACAGGTCGATGTTGAGCACCTCGCGCACCAGGTCCTTCAGGCCGTGCCGGTCGGTATAGGTGCGGGTCAGCCGCGAGGCGATCTTGGTGCAATAGACCGGCTGCGGCATCACGCCGAAGGTGTTGTAAAGCGCGGCCAGATCGAACCGTGCGAAGTGAAAGATCTTGGTGATGGCAGGATTGGCCAGCAGCGCCTTCAGGTTCGGCGCGTCGGTGTGACCCTTGGGAATCTGGATGACATCGGCGCTGCCGTCGCCGTTCGACATCTGCACCACGCAGAGCCGGTCGCGATGCGGGTTGAGCCCCATGGTCTCGGTATCGATCGCCACCGAATCCTTGTAGCGGGAGAGATCGGGCAGATCGCCGCGATGCAGGCGGATGGTCATGAAGGAAAGCCTCGTGTCTCAGGTCGATTCGACGGAAACACTAGCGCCCGGAGCCGCTGGAGGCGAGCGGGTGGGCATGGCTTATAGGATGGGAATTTAACGGCCCCGCCGGGATTCTTACCTGCCAATCAGGCATTCGCCTGCTTCGCGCGAGCCGGAGCAGTGCCGCAACTACGGCTTGCTCCGGGAAGCCAGGGCCGTTCAGGCCGTCTTCTCGTCGGATGATTTCGGCGGCTGAAGCTCCGGGCTGTTGGCCCAGCGGTCGAGATTCTCGATGACGTCCGCATGGCTCGGCCGCTGCGGAGGCGGCGACTTCTGCTCTTCGGACAGCTTGCGCGGTAGCTTGATGTTCTCGGTCATGGGCATGCTCCACGCCAAAATTATGCGCTCGCGCAGACCATAAATCAACCATTAACACATTGTTTTTACTGAAGTATTTAACTAATTTGGCAGAAGAATCTGGTTTGGTGGAACTGCCGTCAAAAACGGACGTTGAGTAAACTACTCACTTGGGTACAGTAACTCAATTGTCTCAGCCAGGATGACTTCGATGGCCGACCTCCGCGGTGAAAGATTGCAGGTAATGCTCTCTCCTGAGGAACTGACGGTGATTGACGACTTCCGATTCAAGCACCGGATGCCGACGCGGGCGGCGGCAGTGCGTGAACTATTGAAGCTCGGATTGAACGCGATGGCTTCCGATGGCGCGGGAATGAAATCCAGCAATTATGGCGTGTTCAGCCGCGGTCCGGACGGACACACGTCGGGCTCCGATCCGGATCCGGCGGCATAGCCCACCGATCTGTCGCGTCATCGCGGGCTCGCTCGCGCTTCAGAGCTCGCTCGCGCTTCAGAAAAAGCCCGCCCGCGCGACATCGTGGCCCGGCGACCTCGAACCCGGCGCGCCTCCACAGCGACCAAATCCACGGCGAATTGGTACCGGGGTGAAGCTATGGTTCGCGACGTCATCTTGCTGCTCGGGCTTGCCCTCGGCCTCGCCGCCTGCTCGCCATCCGACGACTTCGCGGCCTGCACGGCCGGCGACGGCGGCCCTGACGCGATCAGCGCCTGCTCACGGATCGTCCTGGTCGCGAAAATCCCGCTGTTCGGCTGGCAATTCGATGACCGCGACCTCGCCAAGGTTTACATGGCCCGCGGGCGCCAGCTCGCTGCCACGGGCGATCTCGATCCGGCGATCGGCGATTTCGGCGAAGTGATCCGGCTCGAGCCGCGGGATACGCAGGCTTTGCTCGAGCGCGCCGCGGCCTACCAGAAGCGCGGCGACTTCGATTTCGCCATCGCCGACCTGAGCGCGCTGATCGACCGCGACTCGCGGCGTGCAAGCCATTACGCCGCACGCGGCAAGGCCTATCAGGCAAAGGGCGACGACGAACGCGCGCTCAAGGACCTCAACCAGGCGATTGTGATGGATCCGGGCGATCCGTTCTACAAGGTCGCGCGAGCGGCGAGCCACCGCCGCAAGCGCGCCTACGACCGCGCCATTGCCGACGCCGACGCCGCAATCGCGATCCAGCCCTACTTCGCCGTGTTCTATGTCGAGCGGGCCGACAGCCTGCTGCGCAAGGGCAGCAGCGCCGAGCGCGCGCTCGCCGACCTCGATCAGGCGATCAAGCTCGAGCCCGGCCTGGCCATCGCGCACAGCCGCCGCGCCGTCGTACTGACCTTGATGAAAGCGCATGGCGAGCCGCTCGCCGAAGCCGAGGAAGGCGTGCGGCTCGATCCGAAGTCGGCCGAGGCGCGGGTCACGCGCGGCATGATTGCGCTCGCCGCCGCCCAGCGCGAGCGCGCGGCGGCCGACTTCGACGAAGCGATCCGCCTCGATCCGAAACATGCCGAGGCCTACGAGGCCCGCGGCATCCTGCGTCGCGCCGCAGGCAACCTCGATGGCGCCATCAGGGATTTCGGCGAGGCGATCCGCCTCGACCCCCGCATGGTCGGCCCCTATGTGCAGCGCGGTGGCATGTTTCGCGAGCGTGGCGCGCACGACAAGGCGCTCGACGACTTCACGCTCGCGATCCGCAACGCGCCCATGCAGGCGGGCCTCTATGTCGAGCGTGCGCAAAGCCACGAGAAGCTCGGCCGGCTGCCGGAAGCGCTCGACGATTTCCGCGTCGCGCGCGGGCTCGACCCGCGGATGCCTGCCGCGAGCGAAGGCTATGCGCGCGTCGAGGCGGCGTTCGCGGCGAGCGGCCGGCCGAAGCCGTCGGGAAATCCCTGAGTTCGGTGCGCAAGAGGGCCTATCACTGATTTGCGTGTTCGGCCGCGGTCGGGACGGACACACGACGCCATCAGACCCGGATCCGGCCGGATAGTCAGGTAAAATCCTCGCTGCAGGCAAGGCTTGTTCGAGCGTCAGCGATCGCGTTTACGTTTCGCTGGTATTTTCCTGCTATGTCCGCCTGCTGTTATCGACTTCACAACCTGGGCGGCGCGGTCTGTTTCGCCTTGGCTTTATTGCGAGATCGGTGACTCCGCCAGCACACGGACAGCGGATTTTGATGCCCAGTATCGGAAGCGTACTCGAAAGCAGAAAGGGCGTCGGCCCGGGTTTCGACACGCTGCGCATCGGGCTGGCCTTCTCCGTTATCGGCTGGCATTCATTCCACATCGTGGCAGGTGAGCCTCACCCGCTCGCAGACCTGCATTTCTTCTGGTTCCCAGGATACGCCATCCTTTCGATGTTCTTCGCGCTGAGCGGCTTTCTGATCACCGCAAGCGCGACGCGGCTGTCGTTGGGCAACTTTATCCTCAATCGGGGACTGCGCATCGTTCCCGCCCTGCTTGTCGAGGTGGTGCTCTCGGCGATCGTGCTTGGCGCGATTTTTACGACGCTGCCGTTGTCGGAATATTTTCGAAGCGACGGATTTTGGCGTTACTTCGGAAACGTGGCAGGGTTTGTCAGCCTGACGCTGCCGGGCGTCTTCGAGACCAATCCGGATCACGCGGTCAACACGTCGCTTTGGACCATTCCATTCGAGATCGGCTGCTACGCCCTGATGGCCGGACTCATCCTGTGCAAATGTCTTCATCGGCCGAGGCTGGTGCTGATGTTGTGCGCGGCATTCGGCGTGATTGCCATCGCGATCTATCTGGCCGACCCGGCGTTCACGTCCACTTCCAGCCTTGATCCGCGCGACATTTTTGTAGGCAGCGGCGGCTCGCGCCTGTTCATCTCGTTCCTGCTCGGTATCGCCATCTATCTTTATCGATTCGATATCGAATACAGCCGCCAGGCGGCGCTGGCGTGTCTTGTGTTCTGCCTGGTCGTTGCAGCGGTGGGGCCACTGCCCGGCGCGCTCCTCAACGTCTTTGTAACGCCGGCACTGGTGTATCTCACGGCCTATATCGGCGTTTCCGATCTGCCCAAACTGCCGTTCTTTCATCGAGGCGACTACTCCTACGGCGTCTATCTTTATGGATATCCGCTCCAGCAAACCATCGTTGCCGTCTGGCCTTCCCAAATAAACGTAGCTGTTCTCTTCGCGCTCGCTGCGATCGCAACAACCGCCTTCGCCATGTTCTCCTGGCACGTGATCGAACTTCCGATCCTCAAGCTGCGTAGCCGCTTTTCTTTCGTTGGCGGGACGCGAATACAGGCCCTCGAGCCGGCGGAATGAGCTGAGTTCGTCGAGAAGCGGCGGGTAACGTTCACCTGTCTCAATCACGTAGCCGGTCTTCGCGATGACGTTGGCTTGCCAGCATTCGATCATCGTCACGAACGGAGTTGACCACCTGGGTGCGAGAGAATGAAGTTCCTGGGCCGAGACGAAGCGACTCTGCTGGAGAAGATGCTTCGTCGTGAGATCGCAGAACGGGCCGGTCCGAAATTCGTCCTCTACTACGACAGCGGCGGCCGCGATTATACCGCCGCCGCGAATGCAATCGCGCTGTCGATCGGGAAATTTTCGGAGGCCACGGTGGTTTTCTTGTACTGCCTTAACGGCGACGGCTGGGACGAACCCGGCGCTTCGACAGAAAGGTGGAGGCGGAACAGAAGTTGGCGCGCCACGAATAATGAGAATCGTCGACTGTATGAAGCCCCGGTCCATCGTTTCGAACCTGACGAGGTCGAACAGCTATCCAAAACGATCGAATTTTCGCTTGAACTCGGCTGGGACGCCCTGATCGCAGCAAAGCCCGGACGCCAGCTTGCGTTCGTCTCGCACGATGACCGGTTGGAAATCTACCGAGGCTTCGGTGGCGGCTTGCTTGTCAGGCAATTGACCGGGCTCGGATACTGGCGTCGCGCTGTTCGGTAACGAAGTGACGAAAATGCGCACCGCAATGACGACAGCCACTCCGCAAGCACGTTGGTCGCATGTGCCCGGTCTTGTGCACCGGCCGGCGGACCAAACCGCCCGCATTTTCGCGAATCATGGGCAAGGGCAATGGTGCCCAGGAAAGGACTCGAACCTTCACGGCCGTGAAGCCACTGGCACCTGAAGCCAGCGCGTCTACCAATTCCGCCACCTGGGCCCGGGCGGGTTAGTAAGGAACGGTCACGCACTTGTCAAATCGCTTCAATGCCGCCCAAATACGCTGTACAGCGACCGCGTGTTGGCGTATCGCGAATCCGCTAAATTCAACCGATATCTCTCGAATTTGACGGCAGGACTTGACCCCGATGACATCGAACCCGGCATCGAACCTGGATACCCTCGTCACGATTTTCGGCGGATCGGGCTTTCTGGGACGAAACGTGGTTCGGACGCTCTGCAAGCGCGATTACCGTATCCGCGTGGCGGTACGGCGGCCTGAACTGGCCGTCCATTTACAGCCGGCCGGCAAGGTCGGCCAGATCCACGCCGTGCAGGCCAACGTTCGCCATCCGGCCTCGGTCGAGGCCGCGATGCGCGGTTCGCACGTCGTCATTAACCTGGTCGGAATCCTGGCCGAGGGCGGCGCGCAGACCTTCGACGCCGTGCAGACCAGGGGCGCTGAAACCATCGCCAAGGCCGCCAGCGCCATCGGCGCGCGGATGGTGCACGTCTCGGCGATCGGCGCCGACGAGAATTCCCCATCGCACTATTCCCGCGCCAAGGCCGCCGGCGAGCAGGCGGTGCTGGCCGCGGCCCCCTCGGCCACGATCTTGCGGCCCTCTTTGATGTTCGGCCCCGAGGATCAATTCACCAACCGTTTTGCCGCGCTGGCGCGGATATCACCCTTCCTGCCGCTGATCGGCGGCGGCGTGACGCGGGTGCAGCCGGCCTATGTCGGTGACGTCGCCACCGCGGTTGCCGATGCCGTCGACGGCAAAACGAAGCCCAGCGCCACCTACGAGCTTGGCGGACCCGAAGTGCTGACCATGCGCGAGATCATGGAGACCATTCTCGCGATCACCGAGCGCAAGCGCATGCTGATTTCGCTGCCGTTCGGGCTGGCACGGCTGCAGGCGCTGTTCCTGCAATTTGCGCCGGGGCCGTTGAAGCTGACGCCGGACCAGGTGGCGATGCTGCAATCGGACAATGTCGTGTCGGACGCCGCCAAAGCCGCGGGCCTCACGCTGGAAGGCCTCGGCATCACGCCGGAGTCGATGCAGACGATCGCCCCGCAATATCTCTGGCGCTTCCGCGCCGCCGGGCAATTCCAGCGCATGAGCGTGTGAAGGTTTCGTAACTTTCGTAGGGTGGGCAAAGCGAAGCGTGCCCACCATCCAGCACCGCGCTCGCAATGGTGGGCACGCTTCGCTCTGCCCACCCTACAATTTCCCGAAACCTACCGCCCCAGCGCCAGCGCGATCAGGCCGAGCGTGCCGATGACGACGCGCCACCACGCAAAGAGCGTGAATCCGTGGCGGGTGACGTAGGTCAGGAACGTCTTCACCACGATGATCGCCGTGATGAACGACACCACGAAGCCGATCGCGATGACGCCGATGTGATCGATCGTCATCTCGCCGCGGTTCTTGTAGAAATCATAGGCGAACGCGCCGACCATGGTCGGAATCGCGAGAAAGAACGAGAACTCCGCCGCCGAGCGCTTGTCGCCGCCGAGCAGCATCGCCGCCACGATGCTGGCGCCGGAGCGCGATACGCCGGGAATCATCGCCACGCATTGCGCGATGCCGATCCACAGATACATCATCAGCGGATAGCGCGTGGCGTCGTCCTCGTGCGGCTTGAGATTGAGCTGATCGACCCACAGCAGGATCGCGCCGCCGACGATCAGCGTGAAACACACCACCCACGGATTGAACAGCAATTCCTTGATGTATTTGCCGACAGCCAGGCCGACGACCACCGCCGGCAGGAACGCCACCAGCACGCCGATGACGAATCGCCGGTCGTCGGGATTGGTGAACATGCCAAGCGCCACGCGCCACAGCTTGACGAAATACAGCATCACGATCGCAAGGATCGCGCCGAGCTGAATCAGGATCACGAAACTCTGCCAGAAGGCGCCCTCGCCGAGGCCGAAGAAGCGTTGCGCCAACAGCATATGGCCGGTGGAGGAAACCGGGAGAAATTCCGTGATACCCTCGATGATGCCGAGAATCACCGCCTTCACTGCATCCGACATCATGATGTGGTCCGTTTGGCTGGGAAAAGCGCGTTCTTCTCGCCTATTCCTCCCCATGCCGCAATCGCAAAAAAACGCCAAACATAGGTTGCCTCATACGCGTGCTTGGCTAGTGTCCCGATTCGCATGACGCGGCTTGAGGGTTCCTCAGGCCGCGATTTTACCCCAGGGATTTCATGTACACGCTCTATCATCACCCGTTCTGCCCGCAGTCGCGCTTCATTCGCCTGGTGCTGGGCGAACACGGCCTCGACCTGCGCCTGGTGGAAGAGCGGGCCTGGGAGCGGCGCGAAGGGTTTCTCGTGCTCAATCCCGCGGGCACCACGCCGGTGTTGATGGCTGACGGTTTTCCGCCGATTCCGGGCGCCGGGATCATCGCCGAATATCTCGACGAAACGCACGGCCTGGAGGCGGGCGAGCGGCGGCTGCTGCCGGCCTCGATGGGCGAGCGTGTCGAGGTGCGCCGGCTGATGGCGTGGTTCAACGAAAAATTCTTCGAGGAGGTGTCGAACCCGCTGGTAACCGAGCGCATCTACAAGCGTTTCATGAGCGAGGAGAATGGCGGCGGCGCGCCGGCGACCGACGTAATCCGCGCGGCCAAGGTCAATGTGCGCTATCATCTGGCCTATATCGGCTGGCTGGCGCAGACGCGGAATTTCCTCGCCGGCGACCGGCTGACCTACGCGGATCTCGCCGCCGCGGCGCATCTTTCGGCGATCGATTATCTAGGCGACGTGCCATGGAGCGAGGACGACGCGGCAAAGGCGTGGTACGCGCGGGTAAAATCCCGCCCGTCGTTCCGCCCGCTGCTGAGCGAATGGCTGGCGGGCGTGCCGGCGTCGCGCACCTATGTGGACCTCGACTTCTGAACAAGGCCGTCAAACTCTCCGCCGCCGATCTGAAGGCCGCGCTCAAGCGCGAAGCAGGGACGCTCGGTTTCGACTGCATCGGCGTGACCGGGCCCGACGCGATCGGCAGCGCCGGAAAATATTTTCGCGAGTTCCTCGATGCCGGTGCGCATGGCGACATGGACTGGCTTGCGGCGCAACCTGAACGGCGAATGGACCCGCGCGTGCTGTGGCCTGGCGTGCGCTCGATCATCATGCTCGGCTTCAATTACGGCCCCGATGAAAATCCGCTCGCGCTTCTCGAACAACGTACGCGCGGCGCGATCTCCGCCTATGCGCAGGGCGACGACTATCACGACGTCATCAAGAAGCGACTGAAGACGCTGGCGAGGTGGCTGGTCGCCGCATCAGGCGAGGAAGTGAAAGTATTCATCGATACCGCAGCCGTGATGGAGAAGCCGCTGGCGCAGGCGGCGGGACTCGGCTGGCAGGGCAAGCACACCAACCTCGTCTCGCGCGAATTCGGCTCCTGGCTGTTTCTCGGCGCGATCTTCACGGCTGCCGACCTGCCGCGCGACGACGCCGACAGCGATCATTGCGGCTCCTGCAACGCCTGCCAGGAGATATGCCCGACCGCGGCATTCCCCGCGCCCTACAAGCTCGATGCGCGGCGCTGCATTTCGTATCTCACCATCGAGAACAGGGGCCCGATCCCGCACGAATTCCGCAAGAGCATCGGCAACCGCATCTATGGTTGCGACGACTGTCTCGCCGTGTGCCCGTGGAACAAGTTCGCGCAAGAGGGCCGCGAAGCCAAACTGGCCGCGCGCGCGGAGTTGCGTGCGCCGTCGCTGGCCGAGTTGGCGCGGCTCGACGACGCCGCATTCCGCGCGCTGTTTTCGAAATCACCGGTCAAGCGTATCGGCCGCGACCGTTTTGTCCGCAACGTGCTGATCGCGATCGGCAACGCCGACGATCCGTCGCTGGAGGCGGAGGCCGAACGCCTGCTGGATGATGCAAGCCCGCTGGTCCGCGGCGCGGCGGTGTGGGCGTTGTCGCAGTTGGTCGAGCGGGAGAGATTCGACGCGCTGGCGGCGAAGGCGATTGGCGCCGAAGCAGATGACGACGTGCGCGCGGAGTGGCAGCAGGCCTCCCAAACCTCGGCCGTCATGCCCCGCGAAGGCGGGGCATCCAGTACGCCCTGATATCTCGGATGATTCGATATGGCACGGCGTGCTGGATCGTCCGCCCAGTGCGCAATTGCGCACAAGGCGGACGATGACAGACGGAGTGAAATCCGCCATGGTCGCCCGCCATGACAAAAAACCAGCCTTTCTTCACGCATAATCGCGACAGCGATACCTTCATGCCCACGCCCGTCTCCAACGGCCCGTGGGACCCCAATTCCCTGCACGGTCGTGTCGTGGTCGGCCTGCTCGCCCATGTGATCGAGCAGCGCCATGGCTCCGACGATTTCATGCCGGCGCGGCTCACCGTCGACATGTTCCGCCTGCCGAACACCACGACGCCGATCGAGGTCACGACAAAAATCGTGCGCGACGGCCTGCGCATCAAAGTGGTGGAAGCTGAGTTCCTCAGTGGCGGCACCCGCATGGCGCGCGCCTCCTGCCAGTTATTGCGCAAGACGGAAAACGCACCGGGCAACGTCTGGTCGCCGCCGAACTGGGACGCGCCGAAGCCGTCGGACATTCCAAGGCCCACCGATCCCCGGCTCGGCATGAACGGCAAATGGACTACGCGGCCGATCGTGGGCCATATGGGTTCGCTCGGGCCGCGGCGGCTGTGGATGAGCGAGGTGCGCGAACTCGTCGAGGGCGTGCCGATGTCGCCCTTCGTGCATGTCGCCACAGGAGCAGATTTCGCCAGCCCGTTCGCCAATGCCGGCGATCAGGGGCTCGGCTACATCAACAGCGATGTCACGCTCTATCTGCACCGGCTTCCGGTCACGCCGTGGGTCGGCTTCGACGTGGTCAACCACCACGCCACCGACGGCATCGCGATCGGCGAATGCTGGCTCTATGACGAGCAGGGACCGATCGGAACGTCGACGGTGGCAGCGCTGGCGCAGCGCAAGCCGATGACAAATGTGCCGCCGCCGTAAGGTTACTGCGCGCCCAAACTCTCACCTCGTTATTCCGGGGCGCGCGTAGCGCGAGCCCGGAATCCATTTCTCGTCGGCTTACGCGGCTCAATGGATTCCGGGCCAGCGCCAAGTGGCGCATCCCGGAATGACGAAGAAGAGATGTTTCCGTTCACTCCGCCAGATGCCGCTTCATCTCCGGCCGCGCCTTCAGCGCCGCGCCCTGCTTGGCAACGATCTTGACGATGCGCTCCGGCGCAAACTTGATATCGACGAACGCCGGCGCGGTGTTGGCGACCTCATGGTACTCCGTGATCTTTCCGTCGCGCAGCCGCATGATCGCAACGCCCTCGAACATCGCGCGCGCCCCCTCGGCCTCGGGCAGTGTCGAGCGGTAGCTGAAGGTGTAGCGCGCATAGAGCATCTCGCCGTCGCTGACGGGATCGTGCATGTCCCAGCGAAAATCGGTGGCCGTGCGATAGAACCAGTCGTCGATCAATTCGGCGATCTTCGCGCGGCCTGCGAACGCGCCGTAGAACACGTCGTGATAGACGCCGTCTTCGGTGAACAGTTCCGAGAAAGCCTTGCCGTTGCGCTGTTCGACCGCGTCGCAGAAAGCGCGGAGCATGGTGGACGTGTTCATGGCGCTGTCTCCGTTCGTTCGTGCGCGCGGCCCATCCTTCGAGGCTCGCCCAGCGGTGCAAGTGCACCGCAAGGCTCGCACCTCAGGATGACGTCTTTTTTTGTGGCCGTCACCCTGAGGTGCGCGCCCTTGCGCGCCTCGAAGGGTGGGGCTTGCTCAGATCTCCGCCACCGCCGCCGTGATCCTTGCGATGTCCTGTGGGCGCGACAGGCGATGGTCGCCGTCCTGGATCATGGTCAGCACCACGTCCTCGGCCGGCAGCCGGTGCGCCAGCGCGAAAGCGTGCTGCCAGGGCACGTCGGGGTCCTGCGCGCCCTGCAGGATGCGAACCGGGCATCCGACTTCGATGGCGCTGCCGAGCAGGAGATGGTTGCGGCCCTCCTCGATCAGGGCGCGTGTGATCGGATAGGGCGCGCCGTCGCCATACTCCGACGGCCGCATCCACACGCCCTTGGTCGTGATCTCCTCGCGGACCTCGTCGGAGAATGCGTTCCACATCAGTTGCTCGGTGAAGTCGGGCGCCGGCGCGATCAGCACCAGCCCGGCGAGATCAGCCGCCTTCGCATCGCGGTTGGCGATGGCGCGCGCCAGCAAGAGCGCCATCCAGCCGCCCATCGACGAGCCGATCACGACCTGCGGCCCCCGGCAGAACTGCTCGAACACGGCGACGGCCTCTTCCAGCCAGCGCCCGATGGTGCCGTCGATGAAAGCGCCGCCCGATTCGCCATGGCCGGAATAATCGAACCTGATACAGGCGCGGCCGTGTTCCGCGGCCCAGGCGTCCAGCGCCAGCGCCTTGGTGCCCCGCATGTCGGAATTGAAGCCGCCCAGCCAGAACAGCCCGGGCCCGCCGCCGTCACGGGCCCGCACGGCAATCCGACGGCGGCCATCGCCCTCCCCCACCTCGATAAAGGCCGGTTCCTGGTCGATTGATGCTGAATTGGTCATGGATCTGTCACTCTCGCCGCTGCTTTGTCCGTGAGCGCGCTTCATCGGTCAAGCGCGGCCGGACTTTGCTTGCGCATCCGGCCGCCGAGCTATATTTGCCTGAAGTGACCGAAATGCCTCGCATTTGACGGTTTTCGGGCGCAGGCCGTGAGTTCGCTTGCTGTTATCAGCGTATTGCTTCAAACTACGACCCTTCCTTTCACAACTTTGGAGAGTTACCCATTCGCCGTCCCAACAGAGCCCCGCCCGCTGCAACCAAAGACGGGCCGCGCACCAATGATGATATCCGCAACGCGCAGATCCAGCTGATCGATCAGACCGGCCTCAACCACGGAACCGTCGAAACCGTGGTCGCCATCAAGATGGCCCTCGAGGCGGGCATGGATCTCGTCGAGATTTCGCCGAACAACAATCCTCCCGTTTGCAAAATTATGGACTACGGGAAGTTCAAGTATTCGGCACAGAAGAAAGCCGCCGAGGCGCGCAAGAAGCAGAAGATCGTCGAGATCAAGGAGATCAAGCTGCGGCCGATGATCGACGATCACGATTACGACGTGAAGATGCGCGCGATGCAGCGGTTCTTCGAGGAAGGCGATAAGGTCAAGATCACCTTGCGCTACCGTGGCCGCGAAATGGCGCACCAGGAAATCGGCACCAAGCTTCTCGACAAGGTCAAGGCCGACGTCGCCGAGTTCGCCAAGGTCGAGCAGGACGCGCGTTTCGAAGGCCGCCAGGTCGTGATGGTGCTGGCGCCGCGCTGATTTGAGTTGATTGGAATTGATGGAGAGCGGCCCGTTGGATCATCCGGCGGGCCGTTTTCGTAGCCCGGATGGAGCGAAGCGCAATCCGGGACAGGTCGATCCGCTGATACGGCGGCCCCGGATTTCGCTGCGCTTCATCCGTGCTACAGGTTGCGCGCTCAGCCCCGCGTGGCCTGCCAGGTGCCGCTGCAGCGGTCGCCGGTGATGATGCCGTGCCATGCGCCCGCGCCGTGGGTGCGGGCGAGGCGGCCGCCGCCGCTCGCCTTGGATGCGCCGACCGAAACTCTGACCGCAACCGCTCCGGCACGATTGACCGATCCCGAGACCCTGCCGCCGCCCGCCGATAAAACGCGGCTGCCGACGACCGTGAATGGGACGCTATAACCGGAACTGCAGTTGCCCCGCGTGGTGGCGAAGACCACGTTCCATATGCCGTCATAGACCCCGGCCCTGCGGCGGGTCGCAGCGTCGGCCGAAGGCGGCACCGCCATCGCGGCGAATACGGCAAGGATCGGGAGCCAGCGCAGGGTACGCCGGCCGGGAAGAGCGGAAAAACGGGCAATCGGTTGCTGAAAACGGGTCATTTTCTTCCTGTTCCGGGCTCAGATGTTAACGACATCGCGGATAGGTAGCAGCACCGGCTTGCGCGGTTCATCATTGCCAATTGGCGCTTCCTCTGCCATAAGCCCGACCTTCATCGCCCGGCTGATCAAGGGCTGCCGTGTCGGTGTCCGTGCGGGTTGGTTCGTTTTCGAAAAAACCTGAGCACTTTCAACGCTCTAACGAGCATTTTAAGCCGCAAAAGCGCCCCTCGGGCGCATTTTTCTGTGGCCGATAGGAGAGCCAAATGCCCAAGCTGAAGACCAAGTCAGGCGCTAAAAAGCGCTTCAAGGTGACTGCCACCGGCAAAGTGATGCACGCCCAGCGCGGCAAGCGCCACGGCATGATCAAGCGGACCAAGAAGCAGATTCGTCAGCTCCGCGGCACCCGCGTGCTGTTCAAGACCGACGGCGACAACGTCAAGAAGTACTTCTTGCCGAACGCCTGATCGCGCTCGCGCTTCCGCTAAAGCCGGCCGCGTCCGCGCGGCGATCCATCACCGATTTAAAATTCAAGGATAGCAGTCATGTCTCGCGTCAAACGCGGTGTGACCTCTCACGCCAGGCACAAGAAAGTCTACAAGGCCGCCAAGGGTTTCCGCGGCCGCCGCAAGAACACCATCCGCGCGGCGAAAGCCGCCGTCGAGAAGGCCGGCCAATATGCCTTCCGCGACCGCAAGCGCAAGAAGCGCACGTTCCGCGCGCTCTGGATCCAGCGCATCAATGCCGCGGTACGTCCGTTCGGCATGACCTACAGCGTCTTTATCAACGGCCTCTCGAAGTCGGGCATCACGGTGGACCGCAAGGTGCTGTCGGATCTCGCCATCACCGAGCCCGCGGCGTTCCAGGCGATCGCCGAGAAGGCCAAGGCCGCGCTGGCGGCGTAAGCCGTCGCTGCTTGGTTCTTCTGCGATGTTTTTGAGGTCGTCATGTCCGGGCTTGTCCCGGCCATCCACGCGGCCTTCCTTCTCGCAAACGCTGTAAGACGTGGATGCCCGGGACAAGCCCGGGCATGACGGGCTAGGAGCATCGGCTTTAGCATCCTAGTCAAAAGGATTGCCATGACCGATCTCGCTCAACTCGAATCCCAGATTCTCGCCGATGTCGCCGCAGCCGGCGATGAAGCCGCCCTCGAAGCCGTGCGCGTCGCAGCACTCGGCAAGAAAGGCTCGATCTCCGCGTTGCTCGCCACGCTCGGCAAGATGTCGCCGGACGAGCGGAAGACGCAAGGCGCCGCCATCAATCTCGCCAAGGACAAGGTGACCCAGGCGCTTTCGGCGCGCCGCGACATCCTGAAATCGGCGGCGCTCGATGCCCGGCTTGCCTCCGAGACCATCGACGTCACGCTGCCGCTGCGCGAGGCGCCCGCGGAAGCCGGCCGCATCCATCCGCTGAGCCAGGTGTTCGAGGAGGTCAACACGATCTTCGCCGACATGGGCTTTGCGATCGCCGAAGGTCCCGACATCGAGACCGATGATTACAACTTCACAAAACTGAATTTCCCTGAGGGCCATCCGGCGCGGGAGATGCACGACACCTTCTTCTTCAACCTTGGGGAGGACGGTTCGCGCATGCTGTTGCGCACGCATACGTCGCCGGTGCAGGTGCGCACGATGCTCACGCAGAAACCGCCGATCCGCGTGGTCTGCCCGGGCCGCACCTATCGCATCGATTCCGATGCGACGCATACGCCGCAGTTCCATCAGGTCGAGGGCCTCGTCATCGACAAGGGCTCGCATCTCGGCCACCTCAAATGGATCCTGCACGAGTTCTGCAAGGCGTTCTTCGAGGTCGACCACATCAACATGCGGTTCCGGCCGTCGTTCTTCCCGTTCACCGAGCCCTCGCTCGAAGTCGACATCCAGTGCCGGCGCGATAAGGGCGAGATCCGCTTCGGCGAAGGCGAGGACTGGCTCGAGATTCTCGGCTGCGGGATGGTGCATCCGAACGTGCTGCGCGCCTGCGGCATCGATCCCGACGTCTATCAGGGCTTTGCCTGGGGCATGGGTATCGACCGCATCGCGATGCTGAAATACGGCATCGCCGACCTGCGGCAATTGTTCGAGAACGACGTGCGCTGGCTTTCGCATTACGGCTTCAAGCCGCTCGACATCCCGACGCTCGCGGGGGGATTGAGCACGTGAACGCCGCCGAGACTGCCGTTGCGGAGAGCGCCCCCACCCTGACCCTGCCCCGCGCGCGGGAGCGGGGACAAGAGAAGCAAAGATCATGAAATTCACGCTCTCCTGGCTGAAGGAACATCTCGACACCGACGAGCCGCTGGAAAAGCTGGCCGACAAGCTCACCATGATCGGGCTCGAGGTCGAGAACATCGAGGACAAGGCGAAGGCGCTGGCGCCGTTCTCGATCGCGCGGGTGATCTCGGCCGAGCAGCATCCGAATGCGGATCGCTTGCGGGTGTGCATGGTCGATACTGGCAACGGAGCCGCGCCGGTGCAGGTGGTCTGCGGCGCGCCGAATGCGCGCGCCGGCCTCGTCAGCGTGTTTTCACCGCCCGGCACCTTCATCCCGGGCAAGAACATCACGCTCGGCGTCGGCACCATCAGGGGCGTCGAGAGCCGCGGCATGCTGTGCTCGGCGGCCGAACTCGAGATTTCCGAGGACCATGACGGCATCATGGAACTGCCGGCCGATGCGCCCATCGGCAAGGGCTATGCCGAATGGGCTGGCCTCGGCGATCCCGTGCTCGAAATCAATTTGACGCCGAACCGCCAGGACTGCACCGGCGTGCACGGTATCGCGCGCGACCTCTCCGCCGCCGACATGGGCAAGCTCATCGATCACGGTATCAAGCCGATCAAGGGCGAATTCCCCTGTCCGGTGCAGGTGACGGTGGAAGACGCCACGTTGTGCCCGGGCTTCGCGCTGCGGCTGGTGCGCGGCGTCAAGAACGGCCCCTCCCCGGAGTGGCTGCAGAAGCGGCTGACGTCGATCGGGCTGCGGCCCATCAATGCGCTGGTCGACATCACCAACTTCATGACCTACGACCGAGCCCGGCCGCTCCACGTGTTCGACGCCAGGAAGGTGAACGGCAATCTCACGGTCCGCCGCGCCAAAGACGGCGAAAGCCTGCTGGCGCTCGACGGCCGCACCTACACGCTCGATCCCGCGATCTGCGTAATCGCGGACGAGCACGGCGTCGAATCGCTGGCCGGCATCATGGGCGGCGAGACTTCCGGCTGTGACGAGAACACGTCAGATGTGCTGATCGAATCGGCGCTATGGAACGAGATCAACATCGCGCAGACCGGCCGCAAGCTCGGCATCAATTCGGATGCGCGTTACCGGTTCGAGCGCGGCGTCGATCCCGCCTTCATGGTGCCGGGGCTGGAGCTCGCGACGAAACTCGTGATGGAACTCTGCGGCGGCACGCCGTCGGAAACCGTCGTCGTCGGCAAGGCCTTCGGCGACGACCGCATCATCGATTTCCCGCTGAGCGAGGTCAAACGTCTGGCGGGGATCGAAGTGCCGCTGGTCGAGGTGCGGCGCATTCTGAGCCATCTCGGCTTCATGGTCGCCGGCAGCGGCCCGGTGGTGAAGCTCGCTGTCCCCTCGTGGCGCACCGATGTGCACGGCAAGGCCGACATCGTCGAGGAAGTCGTGCGCATCGTCGGTGTCGACAAGGTGCCGATGACGCCGTTCGAGCGCGGCGACGACGCCCGCAAGCCGGTGCTGACCACGATCCAGCTCCGTACCCGCCGCGCCAAGCGCGCGCTGGCGGCGCGCGGCATGGTGGAAGCCGTGACATGGTCGTTCATTTCCAAACCGCATGCCGAATTGTTCGGCGGCGGCCAAGCCGAGTTGGCGCTCGCCAACCCGATCGCCTCCGACCTCTCGGACATGCGGCCGAGCCTGTTGCCGGGCCTCGTCGCCGCGGCGCAGGCCAACGCCAATCGCGGTTACGCTGACGTCGCGCTGTTCGAAGTCGGGCAGATTTTCAAGGGCGACAAGCCCGAGAACCAGTTCGCCGCGGCCTCAGGCGTGCGTCACGGCTTTGCCTCCTCGAAGGGCATCGGCCGGCACTGGTCGGGCTCTGCCATGACCGATGCGCTCGACGCCAAGGCCGATGCGTTCGCGGTACTGGCCGCCGCCGGCGCGCCGATGCAGGCGCTGCAGATCGTGCCGGGCGGCGCCAACTGGCTGCATCCCGGGCGCTCCGGCACCATCCAGATCGGCCCGCAGAACGTGCTGGGCTATTTCGGCGAGTTGCATCCGCGCACGCTGGAAGCGCTCGGCGCCGACGGCCCCCTAGTGGCGTTCGAAGTCATCCTCGACCGCATTCCCGACGCCAAGAAGAGGCCGACCCGCGCCAAGCCGGTGCTCGAACTCTCCGCGTTCCAGCCGGTGTCGCGCGACTTTGCCTTCATCGTCGATCGCAGCGTGAAGGCCGGCGACATCGTGCGTGCGGCGCAGGGTGTCGACAAAAAGCTGATCACGGACGTGAGCGTATTCGACGTCTATGAAGGCAAGGGCATCGATCCGGACAAGAAGTCGATCGCGATCGCTGTTACGATCCAGCCCCGCGAGAAGACTCTGACCGACCAGGAGATCGACGCGGTGGCGGCGAAGATCGTGGCCGAGGTGACGAAGAAAACTGGCGGCACGTTACGGGCATGATGCCGCATGAACCCCGCGGCGCTCATTCCACCTGACGTCGGCCTCAACGCTGCGATCGCGATCTGCATGGTCGCTTTCGTCTCGGGGACGGCGCGGGGATTTTCCGGGTTCGGCTCGGCGCTGATCTTCATGCCGCTGGCGAGTTCCATCGCTGACCCGCGGCTCGTGGCCGCGCTGCTGCTCATCATCGATTTCGTCGCCGCCGCGCCGCTGCTGCCGGGCGCGTGGGAAAAGGCCGACCGCAAGGCCACTGCGGTCATGGTGGCAGGCGCGCTGATCGGCGTCCCCATCGGCACCTATTTCCTGAGCCGGCTCGAACCGGTGACGACGCGCTGGATCATTTCCGCCTTCGTGTTCGCGCTGCTGATGCTGCTGCTGTCGGGCTGGCGCTACCGCGGCAAGGACCACGCGGCGGTCTCGGTCGGCATCGGCGGACTATCAGGCTTTTGCAGCGGGCTCGCCCAGACCGGCGGCCCGCCGATCGTCGGCTACTGGCTCGGCCGACCCATTGCTTCCGTCATTGCACGCGCCAATATCGTGCTGTTCTTCGGCGCGTCGGATTTCTTTTCCGCCGTCAGCTACGCCGCAGCCGGACTGATCACGATGGATGCGATCAAGTTCGCGCTCGTGGTCGGCCCGGTCTACGCCGTCGGCGTCTGGTTCGGCGCCTCGCTGTTCGGCAAAGCCAGCGAAACCGTATTCCGCGCGATCTGTTACGCGCTGATCGCCGCCGCTGTCATCTTCGGCCTGCCGGCGCTGGACGGCGTGCTGCGCTGAGGCGCGAGCTGCGTAGGGTGGGCAAAGCGTAGCGTGCCCACCACAACACGCACCGTCCGTAGATGGTGGGCACGCGGAGCCTGTCATCGGGCGCGCGTTCGCGCGACCCGGTGGCTTTGCCCACCCTACGAGTCCTGCGCTAGCCCATCACCAGATCGCAATACGCATAGCCGTCGCGTTCGACGCACTCGCCGGTCGTCACCGCCAGCCGCCGCGAGAACATCGGACCCGCCACCACGCAGGTGTGAAACTCGCCGTTCTCGCCACAAGCGTCGACGCCTTTGGGCAGATCGGCCAACAGCGCCGCATCGAATGTGCGGCCGGCAAACGCCGCCGGCAGCTTCTTTAGGTCGACGGTCGCGATATGCGCTTCCAGCCCGCTCGCGATCATCGCTTTCGCCAGCTCCGGCGTCGGCCGCTCCCACAGTGGAAACACCGGCGTGATGCCGGTGCCCGCAAGTTTCTGTTCGCGATAGGTGCGGATGTCAGCCGGAAAAAGATCGCCGAAGATCACGTGCGTGACGCCGTCGGCAACGGCCTGCGCGACCGCTTCCCCCATCCGCGCCTCGTAAATCTCGTTCGGGCAGGGATAGGGGATCGGCACGATCCGCTGCGGCAGGCTCGCGGCCTCGCACTGCGCCTGCAATATCTCCTGCCGCACGCCGTGGATCGATACCCGGCCGAACGTCTCGGTCACCGTGGTCAGCGCGCCGACCACGTCGAACTCTCCCGCGCGCATCACCTCGTGCAGTGCAAAGGCCGAATCCTTGCCGCTCGACCAGGAGATCAGTGCTTTCGGGCGTGCCATCAGTTGGTCGAGGACCCGCGCCGGCGCTGCTTCGCTGGCCGTGCTTCCGGCTCCGGGTCCTTCAATGCACCGATCCGCCGCAACGCCGCTTCGGCGGCGCGCTCGCCGCTCTCCCAGGCGCCGTCGATCGTCCCCCACAGCGTTTCATGGGTGGCCTCGCCGGCGAGATACATGCAGCCGATCGGCTCGGTCAGAACCTTTCGCGAGGACTGCCCGCCGGGACCGGCCGCCGACATCGCGCCGAGCGCGAACGGCGCGGCGTTCCAGCGCGTCGCGCTCGATTTCTTCACCGCGGCCGCCGCCTCGCTGCCGTATAGCTTCGTCAGCCATTCCACCGCAAACGCCACCATGGCCTTCTCGCCCTGCGCGGAAAGCTCACGGCCGAACGAACCGGCGACGTCGATCGTACAGAGCGACGAGCCGCCGATATTGGCTGATATCAGCGCCGTCTTCGTCGAATTGCTCTGCTCGATGACGACGTCGTCACGAGCGAGGCCCAGCGGATTGCCTGCCATCTGCAGTGCGATTCGGTCGTAGCTGCCGAGGCTCAGTTTCGAAGCCGCGTCGAGCATGCGCTTCGGGATATCGGGCGCGAATTTGATGTTGCCGGCGGCCAGCACGTTGCTCGACACGGTGATCACGGCGGCACGCGCGGTGATCCTGCCCGCCGGCGTTTCCACGCTGACATCGCGGTTGCTCCAGACCATGCGGTTGGCCGGTGTCGATAGCGACAGCGGCACCTGCTCGCCGAGCTTTGCGATCAGCGTGCCCAATCCCTGGCGGCAGCCGATCGCGGTATTGCGATCCTGCGCGCGGGACTTGTCGCCCACAGAAACATCTCTCAAATCCTTGCCCGAAAAACTGGCCCCCAACACAAACTCCGCCGTGCCGGCCCAGTCGCCGAGGTCCTTTGGCAGCACCGAAGCGCAGGAAACGTCGAACCGCCGCGCGGCTTCATCGATGGCGCGGTTGGCGCGCACGAGCGCGGCGAGAAATTCCTCGGTCTCGCCGGCGCGCGCGTTGCGGCGGCCGATGCGGATCTTCTGGCCCGAGGGCGCGGTCGTGATCTCGAGGCCGGCGGCACGCGCCAGCTTGATCATCGGATTGGTCTCGGGATTGTGCATCCAGCGCGCGCCGCGATCGAACGGCACGTCTAAGCTTGAGGTGTCGGTCTGACAGCGGCCGCCGATCTGGTTTGCCGCCTCCACCACAATCACCTTGCGGTTCGCCGCCATGATCCGCCGCGCCGCAGCAATGCCGGCCGCACCCGCGCCGATCACGACAATGTCGGCTTCCCGCGGCAAGGGTGCTGCCCCCGCACGCCCCCCGCAGAAAACCGGGGTCGCTGCCAGACCTGCGGACGCCGACAGGAAGGTGCGGCGGGTCATTGTCATGTCATGGTTTCCGGAACCTGAAAGGAGCGAGAACAGCTAGCGAACTGTGCCGCATCTCACGTAACGCAGCAACACTCATGGTAAATCAATCATGATTGATCCGTTTGGCGCATGAACTAAATTGAAACGGCTTGCGACCATGATAAGGAAACAAAAAAAGCGGGAGAAAAGCCGCTCTGGGGGAGTTTCATGGGCGTAATGCTCGATACGATCGGCCAGGTGATTGCGGGCTACCTGCAGAAGGAAGTCCCGGGCTATGAGCCGTTCACACCCAGCGACCCCGAGCATCTGCGCGGCGTCATCGAGCCCGGCGATGTGCTGCTGGTCGAAGGCAACAACCGCATCTCCGGCATCATCAAATACCTCACGCAATCCACGTGGTCGCACGGCGCGCTCTATGTCGGCCCGGTCGATGGCGCGACCGAACCCGACGGAGAGCCGCACGTCCTGATCGAGGCCAATATCGGCGAAGGCGTCACCTCGGCGCCGCTGTCGAAATATTTCCCCTATCACACCCGCGTCTGCCGCCCGATCGGCCTGTCCTACGAGGACCGCACCACGGTGTGCCGCTACGCCATCAACCGCATCGGCTTCGGCTACGACACCAAGAACATCGTCGACCTGATGCGCTTCCTGATCCCGCTGCCGGTGCCGCAGCGCTGGCGCCGGCGCATGATCGCGTTCGGCTCCGGCGATCCCACAAAAATCATCTGCTCGGCGCTGATCGCGCAGGCGTTCGACGCCGTGCGCTATCCGATCCTGCCCAAGATCACCCGCGCTGCCTCCCGCAAGGCCCGGCGCGAGATCCTGCACATCCGCGATTCCTCGCTTTATATGCCGCGCGATTTCGACATCTCGCCCTATTTCGAAATCGTCAAACCCACCATCGTGCACGGCTTCGACTACACGGCCCTGCACTGGGCCGACAAGCAGAAGCCGCTCCAGGAGGTAGCGGGCGAATTCGGTGTGTTTCCAGAGGTCAAATCGCCGCCGCTTGCTCCTGAAGAGATTGACGAAGAGACGCCGCTTCCGGTTGCGGCTGAAGAAGTGACCTGCGAAACGACGATCATCGAACGCGTCACCGTGTCGGAACATTATCTCGCCGTCGAATACGTCCCGGTCCGCCCGCCGGAGCGCCGCATGAAGCCGCGCAACAAAGCGCCGGAGATGATGGCGTAAGCACGGATCGTAGGGTGGGCAAAGCGAAGCGTGCCCACCATTTCAAGTCAACACCCCGGATAGATGGTGGGCACGGCGCGATGCGCCTTTGCCCACCCTACAATCTACAATCAAAATCTTCCCGCCAGCGTCAGCCGCACTGCCAGCGGCTCCGCCGGATGCACATGCCGGTCCGCCACGCCGCCGATCGGCTCGTCCGGCAACCGCGACAGATAGTAATACTCGATCTGGTTGGTTTTCGCGTTGAAGAGATTGAGCACGTCGAGCTGCAGCCGCAGGCCGTTATCGAATTTGTAGCCGGCCCGCGCATTGAAAATCAGCGACGCCTGCGAACGAACACTGTCATCCTCGATCAGCGGGCGCGGCCCGAAATAGCGCCCACGCAACGTGCCGAACCAGCCGCTCTCGCCGCCGAACGTCACGCCGCCGCTTGCGACCCACGCCGGCGCGCCCGGAATGAAATTGCCGGCGGCATCGAAATCAGTAAAGCGCGCCCGGGTGTGGGCGACGTCGAGATCAAACCACATCCACGGCAGCACCTGATACTGGTTGGTCCATTCGACGCCGACGCGCCGGCTGGGGCGGCTCGGTTCGGTGGTGCCCGCGTCGCCGACGAACAGCAATTCGGAATCGAAATTCAGCACGAACACCGCAAGCGAACTGGTAAGGCCTTCGATCGCCCTGGTGCGAATGCCGAGTTCGGCGCCCTTCGACCGGACAAGTAACGGCACGCGATCCTGCGGCGTCACCTTGTCGATCGGATCGACCGTGATCGTCGCACCTCTGATGTCGTTGGAATGCAGGCCGTAGCCGGCATTGCCGTAGAACTCGGTCCTGTACCACGGTCCCAGAACGATGCCGGCTTTGGGACTCGTCATCGACGCCTGTGCGTTGCCGGAGTTTTCCGGCGTGTCGCTGATGACGCGGCCGGCAAAATAATCCTCGCGGATGCCGACGGTGGTGCGCAGCCAGTCGGTCCAGCGCGCCGTCGTATCGGCCCACAGGCCGACATTGCCCTCCCTCACGCTGTCTTCACGCACGGTCGAGAGCGTCTCACGCTGCAATGTCTTGAACAGGCCGACCCGGATATCGTCGCCGCGCGTCTGCAGCCCGACGCGGGTTTGGGTTTCGATGCCGGCCACGCGCACATCGAAGGCGTGGCTGGCGTTGAGACCATAGACCGCGCGCCGGTCCATCTGGCTGAACTGGTCGCCATTGACGGGATCGTCGAGAAAATAGGTGAAGTTGTTATAGAGCCGCAGCGACGAGCTGATCACATAGGCGTTGATCTTGCTTTGCCCGTACCCGCTCGACTGCGCCCAGTTGCTCGACAGCGAGAAGCGGCTGGATGTCCCGCCATCGGTCGGGTCGAGCGACCCGAACCGGCCGATCAGTCCCTGGTCGATCGCGCGCTGTGCTACCTGATCGGTGGAATTCCAGCCATTGGAATAGGCCATTGCCGACAGCGTGAACCCGTCAGTGGCAGTACCCTGGCTGTAGCGCAGCACGCCGTTGAGCTTGCGCACATTGTCAGGCACGTCCCACGGCCCGTTGTATTTGACGCCTTCCACAGCCGCGAGCAACGTGCCCGCACCGACCGCAGTCGACCCTGCCGCTAGCCCACGGTGATAGCCGAAACTGCCATTGGTCGTCTCCACAATGTTTTTGGGCAGCTTGTAGATGTAGTCGATTGCGAGGGCACCGGCAGAGCCGAAGTCGCCGACGTCAGCGACGTACGGACCCTTGCGTACATTCACCGACTGGATCAGCTCCGGAATCATGAAATTGATGTCGGCATAACCCTGGCCATGGCCGTGGGTCGGCATGTTGACCGGCATCCCATCAACGCTGATGGCGAGGTCGGTGCCGTGGTCCAGGTTAAAGCCGCGCAGAAAATACTGGTTGGCTTTGCCCTCGCCGGAATGCTGGGTGACGATCAGCCCCGGCACGACCTCCAGCGCTTCGCCGGGGCGCGAGAAAGGCCGGGCGTTCACCTTCCGCGCCGCTGATGGTCATGGCGCTGGCGGCCGTCGGTTGGAGGTAGGGCGGTCCTGCAGTCAAGGACCCTGACGTCACACCGCTGCTGACCTGCGGCGGAACCGGCGCACTCGGCTGAACCGCGGATGGATTTCGCGCGCTCCGCTCGCGGCGCGGCGGCTTGGTCCGGTTGCGCGGCCGCGCTTCGGGCGGGTTCACCGTCACCGCGGGAAGCTGGCCGGCCGTGACAGCCGCGACACTCTGGGCGTCGGCTGATGGCGCCAAGACAATCAGCGATGCGGTAACGGAAAATATCTGCCAAACGACCTTACGCAACGCCATGCCCCTGCACGATAATTGCTACAGTCCGCATGCGACCGTATCGACTTAACCCGGCGCCTCACGCTAGCAAGCGCAGTATGACGGTACAATCAAAATGTCATACTTCGTCAGGACGGAAATTTGGGATGCAACGGATCACCATCACCATCGAAGACGAGCTGCTCGCCGAGATCGATGCGGCGGCGGAAGCGCGCGGCTATCAGAACCGCTCCGAGATCATCCGCGATCTCGCCCGCGCCGGGCTGCAGCAGAGCGCTGAGAATACAGCTCCGTCAGGACAATGCGTCGCTGCCCTGGTTTATGTCTACGATCACGCCGCGCGCGATCTGCCAAAACGGCTGGTGCAGAATTTCCACGGCCACCATGATCTGTCGCTGGCAACGCTGCATGTTCATCTCGACGATGACAGTTGCATGGAGGTAACGGCGCTGAAGGGCGCCAGCGGCGAGGTCCGGCACTTTGCCGACCACATCATCGCCGAGCGCGGCGTGCGCTACGGCCGCGTGGTGATGATCCCGACGGCATCAGACAAGAAGCCGAAGGCACGCAAGCGCGGCCACCACCACGACTAGGGCGTAGCCCGGATACGCGCTACCTGTCGGAGCGGCCGATCACCGCCATCAGCTCCGCGATCTTCTCGCGCTGGTCGGCCTTGTTGCCGCTGGTGATCGCATGTTCGACGCAATGCGACACGTGATCCCGCAAGACCTCTTCCTCGACGCGCCGCAGCGCGGCCCGCACGGCTGAGATCTGCGTAACGATGTCGATGCAGTAGCGATCCTCCTCGACCATCTTGGAGAGGCCGCGGACCTGGCCCTCGATCCGGCTGAGGCGCTTTTGACAGGATGCCTTGATGTCTTTTCGCATGCGGCCTATATACCCCTACAGGGTATAGGTTTCAAGTGCCGGAGCGGATGATGAACGAGAATGAAAACGCCGACCGAAGCGGCGGATCGAAGGACGCCTGCTGCGGCGGCCACGACCACGCCAGTCACAGCCATCACGCTCACACCGCTGCAACCGTCCGGGACCCCGTCTGCGGGATGACCGTGAATCCCGCGACCGGCAAGCACCGCTTCGACTACCGCGGCGAGACCTTTCATTTCTGCTCGGCCGGCTGCCGCACAAAATTCGCCGCCGACCCCGTCGCTTATCTGGAGAAAGACAGCAGGCCGAAGGCCGCGATGCCGGAAGGCACGATCTACACTTGCCCGATGCATCCCGAGATCCGCCAGGTCGGCGCGGGAAGCTGCCCGATCTGCGGCATGGCGCTGGAGCCCGAGGTCGCAAGCCTCGATGCGCCGCCCAATCCGGAACTTGCCGACATGACGCGCCGCTTCTGGGTCGGCCTCGTGCTCGCGCTGCCCGCGGTCGTGCTCGAAATGGGCGGCCATCTCGTCGGCGGCCACGGCTTCCTCGACCAGACGCTGTCGAACTGGATCCAGTTTGCCTTCGCCACGCCCGTCGTGCTCTGGGCCGGCTGGCCGTTCTTCGTGCGCGGCTGGCAATCGCTCGTCACGCGCAATCTCAACATGTTCACGCTGATCGCGATGGGTACCGGCGTCGCCTATATCTACAGCGTCATCGGGACGGTCGCGCCGGGAATCTTCCCGGCCACCTTCCGCGGCCATGGCGGTGCGGTCGCGGTCTATTTCGAAGCGGCGGCGGTCATTACCGTGCTCGTGCTGCTCGGCCAGGTGCTCGAACTGCGCGCGCGCGAAGCGACATCCGGCGCGATCAAGGCGCTGCTCCAGCTCGCGCCGAAGACGGCCCGCCGAATCGGCGACGATGGCGCCGACCACGAGGTCGAGATCGACACGCTGGCCGTCGGCGACAGATTGCGGGTGCGGCCGGGCGAAAAGGTGCCGGTCGATGGCGTCATTCTCGAAGGCCGCTCTTCGCTCGATGAATCGCTGGTGACGGGCGAATCCATGCCGGTCACCAAGGAGGCCGGCAGCAAGGTGATCGCGGGCACGCTCAATCAATCCGGTGGCTTCATCATGCGCGCGGACAAGGTCGGCCGCGACACGCTGCTGTCCCAGATCGTGCAAATGGTGGCCAACGCGCAACGCTCCCGCGCGCCGATCCAGCGGCTGGCCGATCGGGTTTCCGGCTGGTTCGTGCCGATCGTTATCGTCGTGGCGCTGATCGCGTTTGGCGCCTGGACCTGGTTCGGGCCCGAACCGCGCATGGCGTTTGGCCTCGTCGCCGCCGTCAGCGTGCTCATCATTGCCTGCCCCTGCGCGCTTGGCCTTGCCACGCCGATGTCGATCATGGTCGGCGTCGGGCGCGGCGCGCAGGCCGGCGTGCTGATCAGGAACGCCGAAGCGCTGGAGCGCATGGAGAAGGTCGACACGCTGGTGGTCGACAAGACCGGAACGCTGACCGAAGGCAAGCCGAAGGTGGTCGCCATCGTGCCGGCAGATGGATTTAACGAGGCCGATATTCTGCGGCTGGCTGCGACTGTCGAGCGTGCGAGCGAACACCCGCTGGCCGACGCGATCGTGCGAACGGCCAAGGAGCGCAATCTCGATCTCGGCAAGGTCGACGAATTCGACTCGCCGACCGGCAAGGGCGCCACCGGCAAGGTTGACGGCAAGACCATCGTTCTCGGCAATGCGAATTTCCTGCAATCGCTCGGTATCGACACGCAGTCATTGAACGATCAGGGCGAACGTCTGCGCGGCGATGGCGCCACCGTCATCAACATCGCCATCGACGGCAAGCTGGCGGGGTTGTTCGCCATTGCCGACCCCGTGAAGGCGTCGACGCCGGACGCGCTAAAGGCGCTGGCGGCTGATGGCATCAAGGTCATCATGCTGACCGGCGACAACAAAACCACGGCGAACGCCGTCGCACGCAGCCTTGGCATCGCCGATGTCGAAGCGGAGGTGCTGCCCGATCAGAAGAGCGCCGTGGTGGCAAAGCTGCAGAAGGCCGGACGGATCGTCGCGATGGCCGGCGACGGCGTCAACGACGCGCCCGCGCTCGCGGCGGCCGAAGTCGGCATTGCCATGGGAACGGGCACCGATGTCGCGATGGAAAGCGCAGGGGTCACGCTGCTGAAGGGCGATCTCGTCGGCATCGTCCGCGCACGCCGCCTGTCGCAGGCGACGATGCGCAATATCCGGCAGAACCTGTTCTTCGCCTTCATCTACAACGCCGCCGGCATCCCGATCGCCGCGGGCATTCTTTATCCCGCGTTCGGCCTGTTGCTGTCGCCGATCATCGCCGCGGCGGCGATGGCGCTGTCGTCCGTGAGCGTCGTCGGGAATGCGCTGCGGCTGCGGATAACGCGGCTGTAGCGCAACGCGCGGTCGTCCGCGTTCCCCGGATGCTGCGCAACGCCATCAGCGCGTACACGCGCGTCTTCGACGCACTATGGCTTGCGGCATGGTGCGCTGCTGGTCCGGGGCCGACGTCGCAGTGGGTCCCGGCTCTGCGGAGCAGCGTTTCGCGCTGCACCGCGTCCGGGACACGAAAGTGCATCAGACGCCCATCAAGCCGCCCTCGCCGTCCCGCCTGGCAAGCCTGCACGCGCCAGCCCGCCATAGAGCGCCTCGCCGGGCATCTCCGATTTCAATATCGTTCGCACCGCGATCAGTTTCTCGATATCGATGCCCGTCTTGAATCCCTTGCTCTCGCAGAGAAACACCAGATCTTCGAACACCACGTTCCCGGTCGCGCCCGGCGCAAATGGGCAGCCGCCGAGGCCGCCCAGCGATCCATCCAGCACGCGCGCGCCGGCATCGAGCGCGGCGGAAGCGTTCGCAATCCCCATGCCCCTTGTATCGTGCAGGTGGATGCAGATCGGCTTTGAGCCCGCGATCTTCACCGCCGCCGCGGTCAATTCCCCGACCTGCTTCGGCCCGGCGTAACCGACCGTGTCGGCAATCGCGACCATGTCGACGCCGGCCTCGAACAGCTTTTCGGTCAGCCGCAGCACTTCCTTGGGATCAACGGCCCCGACGATCGAACAGCCCAGCGCCATCGAGATCGCGGAATTTACGACCGGCTTGTGTGCGCTGGCGTCGCGCAGCTCGCAGAGCCGCTTCACGTTGGCAATGGCCGACTCGCGCGAGCGGTTGGCATTGGCCTGGCTGTGCTCCTCGGTGGCCGAGACCACGCTCGCCACTTCGGCGACGCCGGCGGCCAGCGCCTCGTTGACGCCGCGTTCGTTCAGCGTCAGCGCGATGCCGCAGGCGCCGGGCAGCGAGGCCACCGTCGCAATGATGTCGCGCACATCGGCGAATTGCGGAAAGGTCTTTGCCGACAGGAACGAGCCGACCTCGAAGTGCCGTACGCCCGCGGCATACTCGTCGCGGATCCAGCGCTGCTTCGCTTCGGTCGACGGAAATTTCTTCACCAGCTGCAGGCCGTCGCGCAGACCCACCTCGCGCAGGATGATTTTGCTGTCGGGATAGAGTTCCTGGACGCGGGTCATGGCAACCTCTTGCGGCGTTGTTTTTGACGGCAGTCTTGTTTCCCGGGGGCCGACAGGCTCTTGTCGAAACCCTTGTCTAAACCCTTGGGGGTATCTACCTCTCGCGAGGGCTTTTTCACAAGAGGCAAGACCGCCATGTTGGACGCCGCCGTCAAGGCGATTTCGCAGATCCTGTCGCCGCCGATGCGCACCATCCTGTGGCGCTCGATCGGGCTGGCGCTGGTGCTGATTACGGTGCTGGCCGTCGGATTGCAGCGCGCATTGAGCTGGTTCGCCGAATACGGCGAGGGCTGGGCTGAGGCGATGCTGGGGCCGGGCTTCCACACGACGCTCAACATCCTTTCCTGGATCATCTCGATCGCGGCCGGGCTGGGTGTCGTCCTCGGCGGCATTTTCCTGATGCCGGCGGTCACCTCGCTGGTCGCGAGCGTGTTCGTCGATGACGTCGCCGAACATGTCGAGCGTGAGCATTATCCGGCGGAGCGTCCCGGTGACGCGCTGCCGCTCGGCGTCGCGATCCCGGAAGGCATCAAGACGGCGCTGCTGACCATTTTGGTCTATCTGATCGCGCTGCCCTTCGTGCTGTTCGCGGGCGCCGGCTTTCTGATCTTCTTCGTCGCTACCGCCTGGCTGCTCGGCCGTGAATACTTCGAACTCGCGGCGATGCGTTTTCGATCACCGGCCGAAGCCAAGGCGATGCGCAAGGACAATGCCGCGACCGTGTTCACCGCGGGCCTGTTCATCGCGGCCTTCGTGTCGATCCCGATCGTCAATCTGGCAACGCCGCTATTCGGCATGGCCTTCATGGTTCACATGCACAAGCGGCTGTCCGGCCCGAGGCCCGAGCTGATCGAGCCGGCAAGGAAGACGGGAATGCCGGTAGCTTGAGCTCGTCATTGCGAGCGAAGCGAAGCAATCCACCTCGCCGCGCGGGGATGGATTGATTGCTTCGTCGCTTCGCTCCCTTGCGCAAACGCTTCGCGTTTGTCACAGGCAATGACGGCGTTGGGATCGCGCCGCGCCCCCTACACCGTCTTTTCCGGCCAGCGGCAGAGATCGTTGATCAGACACACCTCGCAGCGCGGCTTGCGCGCCAGGCAGGTGTAGCGCCCGTGCAGGATCAGCCAGTGATGGGCATGCAGCATGAACTCGGGCGGGATCACTTTTTCCAGTCCGAGCTCGACCTCGAGCACGTTATTGCCCGGCGCCAGCCCCGTGCGGTTGCCGACGCGGAACACATGCGTATCCACCGCCATGGTGTGCTCGCCATAGGCCATGTTGAGTACGACATTGGCGGTCTTGCGCCCGGCGCCGGGCAGCGTCTCGATTTCGGCGCGGGTGCGCGGCACCTCGCCGCCGAACTCGGCGATCAGTTTTTCCGACAGCGCGATGACGTTCCTGGCCTTGTTGCGATAGAGCCCGATGGTCTTGATGTACTCGCGCACTTTCGCTTCGCCGAGCTCCAGCATCCTCTCGGGCGTATCGGCCACCGCAAACAGCGCCCGCGTCGCCTTGTTGACGCCGGCGTCGGTAGCCTGCGCCGACAGCACCACGGCGACCAATAGCGTGTAGGGGTTGAGATGTTCGAGCTCGCCCTTCGGCTCCGGATTGGCTTTGCGAAACCGGCTGAAGGCCTCGTGGACCTCGGCCGGCGTCCAGGGCTTTTGCTTTAGAGAGTTCGGCTTTGGGGAGTTTGGCTTGGCTGATTTCCTCGCAAGGCCGGGCGGCGCTTTGGCCGCCTTCTTGGCCGGTTTCTTCGGCGCAGACGGAACGCCCGATTTTTTGGCGCTGAGAGAGCGGATGATTTTGGCCATGATCGGGATATACTGATACGCGATGACCGCAGGCAACGACTTTGATCCGGCGCTTGACCAGCCGACGCTGTTTTCGGCGCGGGTGACGCCGCATCGCTCGCTCAACCGTACCGGCTTTTTGGTGCTGATGACATTCATCGGCGCGATCAGCTTTGTCGCCGGCATCGCATTTTTGCTGATGGGCGCCTGGCCGGTGCTCGGCTTTTTCGGCCTCGATCTGCTGGTGATCTACTGGGCGTTCCGGATCAACTTCCGCAGCGCTGACGCCACCGAGGATATCCTGATGACCCCATCGGAATTGCGCGTGCGGCGCGTCAGCCATCGCGGCCATCTGATCGAATGGTCGTTCAATCCGCTCTGGGTCCAGCTCGAACAGACCGGCGACCCCGAATTCGGCATCGAGCACCTCTATCTGGTTTCCCGCGGCCGCCGGGTCACGGTCGGCCACTTTCTTGGACCTGACGAAAAAGCAAGCTTTGCCAAAGCCTTACTGGCTGCGTTGCAGGCCGCCAAGCGCGGTATCACATACAATCCAGTCGTGTAGGCAGTTGTCAGAAATCGGGTGGTTTGGACCGCGCATGAGCCCTAAATCAGACCCCATGATGATATCAGCCATACATGACCAACGCCTGGCCAAGCCGGGCCACCAGGCCGCCGCGCTGCGCGACTACGACTCGGTGCGCCGCGCCATCGCCTTCATCTCCGAGCACTGGCGCACGCAGCCGACCATCGAAGCGATGGCGGATGCCGCCGCGGTGACGCCGGATGAGCTGCACCACCTGTTCCGCCGCTGGGCATCGCTCACGCCAAAGGCTTTTATGCAGGCGCTGACGCTGGATCACGCCAAGGGCCTGTTACGCGATTCCGCCAGCGTGCTTGATGCCGCGCTCGACTCCGGGCTCTCTGGCCCGGGCCGGCTGCATGACCTGTTCGTCACCCATGAAGCGATGTCGCCGGGCGAATGGAAGAACGGCGGCGCCGGCATGACGCTGCGCTACGGTTTCCACGCTTGCCCCTTCGGCACCGCGATCGTGATCGCGAGCGACCGCGGGCTGGCAGGGCTCGCCTTCGCCGATCCCGGTGAGGAGCCGACGGCGTTTGCCGACATGAAGCGGCGCTGGCCGAACGCGACCTATGTCGAGGACCACGACGGCACGGCCGACCTCGCGCAACGCATCTTCGATACGCGGCTGTGGCGGCCGGACCAGCCGCTGCGCGTGGTCCTGATCGGCACCGATTTCGAGGTGCGGGTGTGGGAGACGCTGCTGAAGATCCCGATGGGCCGCGCGGTCTGCTATTCCGACATCGCCAACAAGATCAAGAACCCGAAGGCCTCGCGTGCCGTCGGCGCCGCGGTCGGAAGAAATCCGGTGTCGTTCGTGGTGCCCTGCCATCGCGCGCTCGGCAAGGGCGGCGCGCTGACCGGCTATCACTGGGGCATTACGCGCAAGCAGGCGATGCTCGGCTGGGAAGCCGGACAAGTCGGATTGCATTGACTTCGTAGGGTGGGCAAAGGCGCGTTTGCGCCGTGCCCACCATCTCTCCAGATCACCAATCGGAATGGTGGGCACGCTTCGCTTTGCCCACCCTACACGCCCGAACTCACGCCGCCAGATCGACCTTCGTCGCCACGGTCGAATCCGCATTCAGACGGTAGATCACCGGTACGCCGGTGGCGAGTTCGCGTTTCAAAATCTGCTCGGGCGTCAGCTTCTCCAGCACCATGATCAGCGCGCGCAGCGAATTGCCGTGGGCGGCGACCAGCGTGCGCTGGCCCCGCAGCACGCCGGGCAAGATCTCCTGCACGTAGTAGGGCAACGCGCGCGCCAGCGTATCCTTCAGGCTTTCGCCGCCGGGCGGCGGCACGTCGTAGGAGCGGCGCCAGACCAGCACCTGGTCCTCGCCCCATTTCTTGCGGGCGTCATCCTTGTTGAGGCCGGAGAGATCGCCGTAATCGCGTTCGTTGAGCGCGAGATCTTTCGTCGTCGGCAGCCCGGTCTGGCCGATCTCGGCGAGCATCAGCTTCAGCGTATGCTGGGCGCGCGTCAGGTCCGAGGTGAAGGCGACGTCGAACGTCAGGCCTTGTGCCTTCAATTTGCGGCCGGCCTCCTTGGCCTCAGCGATGCCCTGTTCGGTGAGGTCTGGGTCTTTCCAGCCGGTGAACAGGTTTTTCAGATTCCATTCGCTCTGGCCGTGCCGCACGAGCACGAGAAGACGATCGCTCATTGAAAGGATTTCCGTTTTTCGTTTCGGATTGGATTAGAAGTCGGCAAGCCCGAGCACATCGGTCATCGTATAGAAGCCGGGCGTCTTGCCCCGCGCCCACAGCGCCGCCTTGACGGCGCCCTGCGCAAACATCGTTCGGTCCTCGGCGCGGTGGGTCAGTTCGATCCGCTCCATGGCACCGGCGAAGATCACGCTGTGATCGCCGGTGACAGTGCCGCCGCGCAGCGCGGCAAAGCCGATGTCGCCGGGACGGCGCGTTCCGGTCTCGCCGTCGCGGCCACGCGCCGAATGGGTATAGAGATCGACGCCGCGGCCGGCGGCGGCAGCCTCGCCCAGCATCAAGGCCGTGCCCGACGGCGCGTCGATCTTGGCCTTGTGATGCATTTCGAGAATCTCGATATCGAAACTCTGGTCGAGCGATTGCGCGACCCTCTTCACCAGCGCCGCCAGCAGGTTGACGCCGAGGCTCATATTGCCTGACTTCACCACGATCGCACGCGAGGTGACGCTCTTGATGACGGCATCGTCCGACGCCGACAGGCCGGTGGTGCCGATGACATGGACCAGCCCGCGCTCGGCGGCGATTGCGACATTGGCGATGGTGGCGCCGGGGATGGTGAAATCGAGAATGCCGTCCGCGTTCGCCGACAGCGCCCACAGGTCGGCGGAAAGTTTGACGCCATTCTCCGGCAGGCCGGCGAGCACGCCGGCATCCTTGCCCAGCAGTTCCGAACCCGGCGCTTCCAGCGCACCGGCCAGCACCGCGCCCGGCGTTTCCGAAATGACGCGCACCAGCGCGCGGCCCATCCGGCCGCCGGCCCCCGCAACGATCAATCGCATATCGGCCATGGCTTTACCTCTGAACGGGGTATAGCCGGGGCAGGCCGTTCCGGCAACCAATCAGGGTCCATGGTTCGTCATGGCCGGGCTAGTCCCGGCCATCCACGTCTTCCTTGCCGCTGCTCTGTCAAGACGTGGATGCCCGGGACATAGGCGAGCGGAAGCGACGCCGTCCTTCAGACGGCTATGCCCGGGCATGACGGAGGAAATGGACGTTCAAGTCCGCTCAGGGCTGAGGGCCGTCATAGCCTTCGATGATGATGAGATCGGCGACCGAATGCGGCTGCCGCACCTTGATGTTTTCCTGGTATTCCGGCGAGTGGTAGCAGGCCAGCGCGGTCTCATAGTCGGGAAATTCGATCACCACATTGCGCGAGCGGCTTTCGCCTTCGATGGCCGTGAATTTGCCGGCACGCACGACGAAGCGCCCGCCGAATTTCTTGAAGATGGCCGGGTTGGCCGCCGCATAGGCCTTGTAGCCTTCGTCATTGTGCACGTCGACGCGTGCGATCCAGTATCCCTTGGCCATCTCACTCTCCGTTTCTTGCTTCGCTACTTTGCCGACGCTTGTTTGATTTCCGCCTGAATGGCATCCGCCGCCGCCTTGGGATCGGCGGCTTCCGTAATGGGTCGCCCGACCACCAGATAGTCGGCGCCGGCGGCGATGGCACGCGCCGGCGTCATGATGCGCTTCTGGTCGCCGGTCGCCGCTCCAGCCGGGCGGATGCCTGGTGTCACCAGGTTCATCTGATGACCGACGATTTTTCGCAGCGCCGCCGCCTCTTCCGGCGAGCTCACGAGCCCGTCGACGCCAAGCACCTGCGCCTGCTGCGCGCGCGCTTCCACCAGGTCGGAGACGTTGAGCCGATAGCCCGCGGCATGAAGATCGCCGTCGTCATACGAAGTCAGCACGGTAACCGCGAGAATTTTTAAGCCTGATCCGGCGCGCGCCTCGACCGCGGCTTTCATTGTCTGCGGATAGGCGTGCACGGTGAGAAAAGTCGCGCCGAGTTTCGCCACGCTCTCGACGCCGCGCGCCACCGTGTTGCCGATGTCGTGCAGCTTGAGATCGAGGAAGACCTTCTTGCCGGATTTCGCCAATTGCTGCGCCAGCGGCAGGCCGCCGGAATAGCCGAGTTGATAGCCGATCTTATAAAAACTCACGCTGTCGCCGAGCCGCGCGATCATCGCTTCCGCCTCGGCCAAGCCGGGCAAATCGAGCGCGACGATCAAGCGGTCTTTCGGCGCGATTACGGCTGGCTGCATGTCACCTCACATCATGCGTTGGGAAACGTCGATCAACTGCCGCACCAGCGCTTTCAGCGCGTCGGCATCAGTAGAATTCTTCAGCCGCTCCATCTCGTCATAGGCATCGTCGGCAAACGACAGTGCGAACTGGTTCGGGATCACCTGGGCATGGCAGGCCGACAGGATCAGCCGCAGCGCCGCCAGCGCGCGGGAGCCGCCGAGCCGGCCGCCGGAAGCAGACGCGATCGCAAACACCCGCTCGCGAAACACCTGCCCGCGGGTCTCGTGTGCGTCCTGCACCCGGCTCACCCAGTCGATGGTGTTTTTCACCAGCGCCGGCACCGAGGAATTGTACTCCGGCGTCACGATCAGCACGCCATGATGGGCCGCCATCATGCGCTTCAAATTCACCGCGTGCTTCGGCACGCCGGACTTCGCCTGCAGGTCGCCGTCATAGATCGGCAGCGGAAAGTCTGACAGCGAGATCCGGGTGATTTCGGCGCCTTGCTGCGCCAGCGCATGTGCGGCAACGGCCGCCAGCTTCGCATTGAGCGAGCCTGATCGGAGCGATCCCGGGATCACGAGGATTTTGAGCGCGGACATATTTGAATTCGTATTCGGGGCAGACTTGCCACGCGAATACGTGGCATCAGCCCTTGCGATACACCCAGACCCGGGCGGGCGGAAGGTTCATCCATATCCGCTCGGAGGCTTCTGTGGACACGCCCGGCAGCGATTTCGGGATCGGCGGCGCGACCGAATAGGTGAACTGCACGAAGGGGGCACCGGGCGCGAGCGCCACGAAGGCGTCACGGATCAGTTTCAGGCGCGTCAGCATCGGCTTGGTCACGAGCGGCAGGCCGGAGACCACGGCGGAGGCCGGAGCATCCAGCACGTCCCCGAGCGAGTCGCGCAGCGCGTAGGCATCGCCCTGCACCACCTTGGCCTGCGGATAGCGGTCGCGCAGCAGCGCGCAGAAGCCGGGATTGTACTCGACCAGCACCAGCCGCTTCTGGTCGACGCCATGTTCGATCAGCGCATTGGTGATCGCCCCGGTCCCCGGTCCGAGTTCGATCACCGGCCCTTTGGATTCGACGTCGACATACTGCGCCATGGTCCGGGCGAGCAACTTGCTCGACGGCATCACGGCACCCATGTGCAGCGGTTTTTCGATCCATGAACGAAGGAAGCGAACCTCATCGTCCAGACGGAGAGGCTTCTTCAACGCACGCACGGACGATTGCAAAGGCATGTCGCTACCAGGCGGGACCCGCTGACGCGCGGGAATGTCAGAAAACAGTCATAAACACGTATAGGTCGACGGGGATATGGTCAAGCCAAACGGTAACGCGCCAGGTCCGCCAAAGTGCCCACGATCTGGCGATAAGACCCTGTGCAAGCTGAATGAATCATGACTGCCGAGTGCGAACTGCGCTTCGCCCAGCTCGCGTTCGCGCAGGCTCAGGAGCCCGCGCGGCTGCCGAAGAAGTCCTTGACCTTGGTGAAGAAGCCCGCTGCTTCCGGCTGGGTCGCGCCGGACGACAATTTTTCGAACTCCGCGAGCAGTTCCTGCTGCTTCTTGGTCAGATTTTGCGGCGTTTCGACCATGACCTGGACATACATGTCGCCGGTCTGGCGCGAGCGGAGCACCGGCATGCCTTTTGATGCAATGCGGAAACGGCGGCCGGACTGCGTCCCGGCCGGCACTTTCACCTTGGTCTTGCCCTTGTCGATGGTCGGGACCTCGAATTCGCCGCCGAGGGCTGCCGCAACCATCGAGATCGGAACCCGGCAATGCAGATCGGCGCCGTCGCGCTGGAAGAATTCGTGGGTGGCCAGCGACAGGAAAATATAGAGATCGCCGGGTGGCCCGCCGCGGACGCCGGCCTCGCCCTCGCCGGCAAGGCGGATGCGCGTGCCGTCCTCGACGCCCTGGGGGATGTTGACCGACAGCATCCGGTCGCGCGTCACCCGTCCTGACCCTGCGCAGTTCGGGCAGGCGTCCTCGATCATCTGGCCGCGGCCCTGACAGCCGGGGCAGGTCCGCTCCAGCGTGAAGAAGCCCTGGGCCTGCCGCACCCGCCCCTGGCCACCGCACATCGAGCAGGTCTTCGGCTTGGTGCCGGCCTTGGCGCCGGTGCCCGAACAGGGCTCGCAGGTGACCGAGACCGGGATCTCGATCTGTGCGGTCTTGCCCTGAAAAGCCTCTTCCAGCGTGATTTCCATATTGTAGCGCAGGTCGGCGCCGCGCTCGCGTCCACCGCTGCGCCGCTGCCCGGCCATGCCGAACAGGTCTTCGAAAATATCGGAGAATGACGAGGCGAAGCCGGCGCCGAAACCGGGACCACCGCCGCCCATGCCCTGCTCGAACGCGGCATGGCCGTAGCGGTCATAGGCAGCGCGCTTCTCGCCGTCTTTCAGGACCTCGTAGGCTTCGTTGATTTCCTTGAAGCGGACTTCGCTGGAGGCATCGCCCGGATTCTTGTCCGGATGCCATTTCATCGCGAGCTTGCGGAACGCCGCCTTGAGCTTGGACTCGTCCGCGTTCCGTTCGACTTCCAGGGTTTCGTAATAGCAGCGCTTGGTGGACATCAGTCAAACCCGCCCGAAGTTCGTCTTCATGCCGAAGGGTGCTTCCTGAAAAGATGCAGCCCTCGGCTTAACGAAAAATGACCCCCACCCAAGGAACGCAAGCCGCGCGCTCTTTTGGATGAGGGTCATGGTCGAAAGCCCGTTTATGCCGACTTCTTGTTGTTCTTGTCGTCGTCGACCTCGGTGAACTCCGCGTCGACCACGTCATCCTTGGCAGCATCGCGCTTGGCGTCCGCCTCGGCCTGCTGCTTGTACATGGCCTCGCCGAGCTTCATCGAAGCCTGCGCCACGGTGTTGGTCTTGGCCTTGATCGCCTCGGCATCGTCGCCCTTCAGCGCTTCCTTCAGATCGCTGACGGCATCCTCGATGGCGCGGCGCTCGCTTTCCTCGACCTTCGAACCGTGTTCGGCCAGCGCCTTCTCGGTGGAATGCACCAGCGCGTCGGCATGGTTCTTGGCGTCGACCGCCTCGCGGCGCTTCTTGTCCTCGGCCGCATTGGCCTCGGCATCCTTGACCATCTTCTGGATGTCGGCTTCCGAGAGGCCGCCGGATGCCTGAATCCGGATCTGCTGCTCCTTGCCCGTCGCCTTGTCCTTGGCTGATACGTTGACGATGCCGTTGGCGTCGATATCGAACGTCACCTCGATCTGCGGCATGCCGCGCGGCGACGGCGGAATGCCCATCAGGTCGAACTGGCCGAGCACCTTGTTGTCGGCCGCCATTTCGCGCTCGCCCTGGAAGACGCGGATGGTGACCGCGTTCTGGTTATCCTCGGCGGTCGAGAACACCTGGCTCTTCTTGGTCGGGATCGTGGTGTTGCGGTCGATGATGCGGGTGAACACGCCGCCCAGCGTCTCGATGCCGAGCGAAAGCGGGGTGACGTCGAGCAGCAGCACGTCCTTGACGTCGCCCTGCAGCACGCCGGCCTGGATCGCAGCACCAATGGCGACGACTTCGTCCGGGTTGACGCCCTTGTGCGGCTCCTTGCCGAACAGCTGCTTCACGACTTCCTGCACTTTGGGCATGCGGGTCATGCCGCCGACCAGCACCACTTCGCCGATTTCGGCCGCCGTGAGGCCCGCATCCTTCAGCGCCTTGCGGCAGGGTTCGATGGTCTTCTGGACGAGATCGTCGACCAGCGCCTCGAACTTGGCGCGGGTCAGCTTCATCGTCAGATGCTTCGGCCCGGTCTGGTCGGCCGTAATGAAGGGCAGGTTGATTTCGGTCTGCGTGGTTGAGGACAACTCGATCTTGGCCTTTTCGGCGGCCTCTTTCAGGCGCTGCAAGGCAAGCTTGTCGTTGCGCAGGTTGATGCCCTGCTCCTTCTGGAACTCGTCGGCGAGATAGCTGACGAGGCGCATGTCGAAGTCTTCACCGCCGAGGAAGGTATCGCCGTTGGTGGACTTCACCTCGAACACGCCGTCGCCGATTTCAAGAATGGAGACGTCGAAGGTGCCGCCGCCGAGGTCGTAGACCGCGATGGTGCCGGATTTCGATTTGTCGAGACCGTAGGCGAGCGCTGCCGCCGTCGGCTCGTTGATAATGCGCAGCACTTCGAGGCCGGCGATCTTGCCGGCGTCCTTGGTGGCCTGGCGCTGCGCGTCGTTGAAATAGGCGGGGACGGTGATGACGGCCTGCTCGACTTTCTGGCCGAGATGGGCTTCCGCGGTCTCTTTCATCTTCTGCAGGATGAAGGCGGAGACCTGCGAGGGCGAATAGGTCTTGCCGTCGGCTTCGACCCAGGCGTCGCCGTTCGATGCCTTGACGATCTTGTAGGGGACGAGCTTCTTGTCCTTCTCGACCATCGGGTCGTCATAGCGGCGGCCGATCAGGCGCTTCACCGCAAAGAACGTCCGCTCGGGATTGGTCACCGCCTGGCGCTTGGCGGGCTGGCCGACGAGGCGCTCGCCGTCATCGGTGACGGCAACGATCGAAGGCGTCGTGCGCATGCCTTCCGCGTTCTCGATGACTTTCGCAGTCTTGCCATCCATTACGGCGACGCACGAATTCGTGGTGCCGAGATCGATCCCAATGACCTTTCCCATGGTCCTCATATCCTTCTTGTTGCGGCAGGTTGGCTGGGCCCTGGACGGCGCACCTAACCGAACCCCCAACGATCAATTACTCGCGATATTGCGACGGTGAGCCTCATATAGGAGGGGGGGTCGGGCCTGCAAGGACTGAACGCAAGCTTAAGGCCTGAAATGGCTGACGTTTGAAAGATTATGTCAGCCCGGGGCGGGGGCGCATCAGTGCCTGTAGTGGCGTTAAGAAATCGGCAAGGCCGCTCACCTTCGGCCGCTCCTCGCTCGCACCGCCGGAGCGCTGCGCAGCAATGCGGCATCTTCCCCATCGAGGGGCCCGGCCACCGCGGAAGGGGGAGCGGTATTTGGCCGCTGGAAGCGCCCCAAAAAGAGCTCGGATACCGGGCAAAATCCCGCAAAATCGCCGACATATCGGAACGTAACGGTGGAACGGACGCCTACCCTGCCCTGTTGCAGGGACATCAAAACCGCTAAAAGCGGGCCGACTGGAACGACCCCCTATGGTGCCCGCAAGGCTCCAGGATTCCACCAGAGATTCGTAAGCTGCATTGTCGGACCACTGAACGGCCCCATGCAAACCCGGTAGATACTCCATGAAGCTCCTTCGATACTTCGCTGCGGTTGCCCTGATCGTTGCCGCCAATTCTACCGTATTCTCTTCCGCGTTCGCCGCCGACCCGGTCTTCCCGCCGGGCGCCAGGGTGGGCATGACGCCACTGGTCGGCCTCAACAAGGCCAGAACATTCATCGGCTTCGAGACCGAGGATCAGGGGGTCAAGGTGCTGGTCACGGACCTGCCGGAGGCGGCCTATGGCGAAGTCTCCAATGCCTTCAAGGCCAACCCGGGCGGCACCGGCGGCATCAAGCCCGAGAGCATCGAGACCGCGGCGGGGCTCGCCTACTACACCGTCGAAAACGCCAAGGACGGCGCCACCAATGTGCGCCGCTATTCGATGATCCTGCCCGGCCCCACCTTCTCCGGCTATGTCGCCGTGCAGGTGCCCGAAAACGCTTCCAGGATCTATACCGACGACGCCATCCGCCAGATGTTCGCTTCCGCCGTGATCCGCAACGAGGTTCCGATCGAGGAGCAGCTCGGGCTGATGCCGTTCAAGGTCAGCGAGCTCTCGAGCTTCAAGAACATCCGCACGCTGGCGCCGGGCGCGGCCCTCATTCTCTCCGACGGTGACGAAAAGACCGGCTTCGAAGTCGCGCCCTTCATGATCATCGGCCTGATCGGCTCGACGGCAGCTTCGCCCGACGATCGCGGCCGCTTTGCCCAGCAGATCGCGACCACGATTCCCGGCGTGCGCGACGGCAGGATCACGATGTCGGAGCCGGTCCGCATCGATGGCCAGCCCGGCTACGAGACGCGGATCGACGCCACCAGCGGCAAGGACAATACGCCGGTTACCATCGTGCAATGGCTGCGGTTCGGCTCCCAGAGCTCGATGCGCATCATCGGCTCTTCGCCGCGCACCGACTGGACCAAGGCCTTTCCGCGCTTCCGCGCGGTGCGCGACGGAATCCATCCGCGCGGCTGATGCCCAATAGCTCACAAATCGAGTCGGGTTGAGGTGGCGAGCAAAACAATCATCGCAGTTGCGGCCGCATTTTTGCTCACGGCCGGTCCATCATTCGGGCAGCAAGCCCATGACGATGGACCATTGCAGCAGCTCTTATCAGGCCTACGGGCCTGCGTCCGGTCACATGCTGCCGGAGTCTACGCCCTCGGCATAAGGACAACACGCGATGCCGAAGAGCTTCTTCTCAATCGATGCGGCAAAACCGTGCTGAATGACCTCTTCGGGTCAATCGCGGTGAACGAACGCGCAATATCGAAGGTACCGGCCGTGCTTCCCGGAATCTTCCGCGTGACGGTGCGAGAGGAATGGGCTGCTTTCCTCGATGGTGCGAGCGGCAGGTAAAGCGGTTTGGATGGCGGCTCTTGAGGCACCCATTTTGCGCCAGCAAGCCCTAAATTTCAGGCTTACGTTCGTACACGGATGGAAATAGGCTTCTCGCAGTCGGGTTCATAACCGGGGAGACGCACCATGTTTATTCGTAGGCTGGTTCTGACAGGTCTCGGCGCGACGTCCGTCGCTGCCCTCGTTCCATCGGCGCTTTGGGCCGCGCCGATCAAACCTGACGATGCATCCGCGCTGCTCGTCATCGACGTGCAAAACTGTTTCCTTCCCGGCGGCAGCCTCGCGGTCAAGGACGGCGAGCAGGTCGTGCCCATTATCAACCGCATCGCCAAGGGTTTTGCCAATGTCGTGATGACACAGGACTGGCACACGGCGGGCCATATCTCGTTCGCCTCCACCCATTCCGGCAAGAAGCCGTTCGAGACCGTCAGCCTGCCCTACGGCAAGCAGGTGCTGTGGCCAGATCACTGCGTGCAGGGGACCGAGGGCGCGTCGCTATCGAAGGACCTCGCGATCCCGCATGCCGGGCTCGTCATCCGCAAGGGTTTCAACAAGAACGTCGACAGCTATTCGGCCTTCACCGAGGCTGACGGCAAGACCACGACGGGGCTCGCCGCCTACCTGAAGGCGCGCAAGGTGAAGCGGGTGTTCCTCGCCGGCCTCGCCACCGACTTCTGCGTGGCATGGAGCGCGCTCGACGCGCGCAAGGCCGGTTTTGAAACCTTTGTGATCGAGGACGCCTGCCGCGGCATCGACAACGACGGCTCGCTCGCAAAAGCCTGGGCCGACATGACCAAGGCCGGCGTCAAGCGCATCCAGTCGAGCGATATCGCGGCTTGACGCCGTATCCTCTCGCAGGGGTCAGGGATGTCCGACCTGACGGCTCCGTCCGCTTTCGAGTTGGCCCGTCGTGCGCCGTCGCAACGCACGGCGGGGCTTATTTCGGGCATGACCGGTTACCGTGAGACGGCGCGCGGCCGGTTTTTCCAGCGCGAAACCGCAGGCCTGGTGGTGCCGCTGATCATCAGCTTCGGCACGCCGTTCCTGATCGCGCTCGACCGCAAGCCCGACGCCGCCGACCGGCAGCCGAGCTTTGCCGCCGGGCTCCATGCCGGCCCGGTCTTTATCGAATCCGATGGCGGCGCCGAATGCGTGCAGGTCGATTTCACCCCGCTCGGCGCCTATCGCTTTTTTGGCGGCGCTGTCGTCGATCTCGCCGCGCGCATGGTCGACATGTCAGACGTGCTGGGCCGCGAAGGCCGGCAACTGCGCGAACGGCTCGGGGCCGCATCCGGTTGGCAAAACCGCTTCGATCTGGTCGAGGATTTTGTTGCTGATCGCGCCAACCACCTGCCGTCCCCCGAGATCGAATTCGCCTATCGACGGCTGGCGCGCACTGCGGGCGGCGCGCGGATCACCGCGCTCGCGAAAGAGATCGGCTGGAGCCGCAAGCACCTGGTGAACCGTTTTCGATCCGAACTCGGTCTCGCGCCGAAGCCGGTTGCCCGCATCATGCGTTTCCATCGAGCCTGTCGGCTCGCACGGGGTGGAGCCCGCAGCGGCTGGGCAGGGATTGCGGCCGAGAGCGGTTATGCCGATCAGGCGCATCTCGCCCGTGAATTTTCAACCCTTGCCGGCGAAACGCCGACGGCTTGGGCCCGGCGCCTGGCGCTGACCGACAGTCGCCTGCTGCGCCCGCTGGACGAGCTCGACGCCTGACGGTCCGGTAACAAATCTTCAAGCCTGTGCTGACGCGTCCGCGCATATTGGCGGAACAGCCGTGAGGGAGGAGTTTTCCGTGACCGAGCAAAGCAAGATCGAAGCGCCGCGCATCTATCCGACGATGCGCTGTTGCGATGCCGAGGCCATGATCCGCTGGCTGAAGGACGTAGTCGGTTTCACCGAGTATGTCATTTACCGCAAGGACGGCTCGGTACAGCATGCCGAACTCGCCTACGGCTCCTCGCTGCTGATGCTGGGCCAATGCCGCGATGACGAATACGGCAAGCTTGTCGGTGACATCGGCGGCCGCCGCACGGACGCGCTCTACGTCGCCGTCGATGATCCCGACGCGCTGCACGCCAGGGTCAAGGCATCAGGCGCTAGAATCGAGATGGAATTGCACGACACCGACTATGGCAGCCGCGATTTCGCCTGCCGGGATCCGGAAGGCAATCTCTGGAGTTTTGGCACCTACTGGCCGAAGACCAGTGAGAAACCGCCGTAGGCTAGACCCGGCTCAGTTCGTGACGTCGGCCGCCGGCGCGGCCTTCGCACCGCCCTTGGAGACGGCGACCAGCGCCGGGCGCAGCACGCGCTCGCCGATCATGAAGCCGGCCTGCACGACCTGAACCACCGTCCCCGACGGCACGGACGGGTCGGGCACTTCGTACATCGCCTGCTGGAAGTTGGGATCGAACTTCTCGCCCGACGGATCGAACTTCCTGACGCCGTTCTTCTCCAGCGTGTTGAGCAGCGAGCGTTCGGTCAGTTCAACGCCCTCGATAAAGGCCTTGATGCCGGGATCGGCGGTCTCCCTGGCCTCGGCCGGAATGGCGTCGAGCGCGCGCTGCAGATTGTCGGCGATATCGAGAATGTCGCGCGCGAAACCGGTGATGCCGTACATTTTGGAGTCGGCCACCTCGCGCCTGGTGCGCTGGCGCAGGTTTTCCATTTCCGCCAGCGTGCGCAGCATCTTATCGCGCGCCTCGGCCAGTTCCTTGGTCAGGGCCTCATTTGATCCTTCCTCGGGATCGTCGGGCATGATGTAGGGTTTTGAGACCACGGGCTCGCCGGTCTGGGCCGGTTTCACCGCATCATCACTCGGCCGGTTGGGATCGGTCATAAGACTGCCTTCTCAAAAAACGGATCTGGTTCGATGGGGATTTGCTAGGCCGGATATCGTGCTTTAAGGGCCGAAAATCAAGCACAACCAGCCGGGATTGAGGCCCTATTCGGGCGGATTAGCCGCCCAGCATCCGGCTGACGATCCGGGCGGCGTAATCCACCGTCGGAATCACCCTTGCATAGTTCAGCCGCGTCGGCCCGATCACGCCGAGAACGCCGACGATGCGGCCCGCGGCATCGCCATAGGGGGCGATGATGGTGGAGGAACCGGACAGCGAGAACAGCTTGTTCTCCGATCCGATGAAAATGCGGACGCCCTCGGCGCGCTCGGCCCGGCCCAACAGATCGATCACGCCGCGCTTGGTCTCGAGATCGTCGAACAGGGACTTGACGCGTTCGAGATCCTCCAGCGCGTGCAGGTCTTCGAGCAGGTTGGCGTGACCGCGCACGATCAATTGCCGGTCGTCGTTGTCGCCGCCGGACCAGCTTGCGATGCCGGCCGCGATCACCTTCTGCGTCAATTGATCGAGTTCGACGCGGCTCTGCGTCAGCGCGGTTTCGAGCTCTAACCGCGCTTCCGCAAGCGTCCGCCCGCGAATCCGCGAATTGAGGAAATTTGTCGCTTCGGTCAGCGCCGACGAGGGAACGCCGGGCGGCAGCGCCAGCACGCGGTTTTCCACCTGGCCGTCTTCTCCGACCAGCACCACCAGTGCACGCTCCGGCTCCAACCGGACGAATTCGATGTGTTTCAGCCGCGAATTGGATTTGGCTGTCAGCACCACGGCCGCGGCCCGGGTCAGGCCGGAAAGCCGCGTCAGCGCCTCGCCGAGCGCCGCCTCGACCGATTGCGCCCGCCCGACGGAGGCGAGCTGGCTCTGGATCGATTCCCGTTCCGGTTCGGTGAGGTCGCCGATCTGCATTAGCGCATCGACGAAGAACCTCAGGCCGAGTTCGGTCGGCAACCGCCCGGCCGAGGTATGTGGCGCATAGATCAGCCCGAGGTGCTCGAGGTCCGACATCACGTTGCGGACCGAGGCCGGCGACAGCGGCACCGCGATCAGGCGCGAGATGTTGCGCGAGCCGACGGGTTCGCCGGTCGCGAGATAGCTCTCGACGATTTGACGAAAAATGTCGCGTGAGCGCTCGTTGAGCTGGGCGAGCCCGGCATGCGGCGCGATCAGGCCAATCGGATCGTGGTGGGCCACGGCTTAACTCCCTGGACAGCCCCTAATTTGTCGCTCCGGCGGGCTAATGACAAGCGTCCCTTTCCCTCCAAACGGGGCCAAAAGCCCTTGCCGCTGCGCACGCCCCCACCTACAAGCACCGCAAACGGTATTTCGCTCGATTTCGAAAGGACTTCCCATGCGGCCAAGCCGCCGTGCGCCCGATCAGCTGCGCCCCGTGTCGCTGGAACGCGGCGTGGTCAAATATGCCGAAGGTTCCTGCATGGTGAAATTCGGCGACACCCATGTGCTGGTCACGGCCACGCTGGAAGAGCGGCTGCCGCCGTGGCTGAAGGGCCAGGGCCGCGGCTGGGTCACGGCCGAATACGGCATGCTGCCGCGCGCTACCCTGGAGCGCACCCGCCGCGAGGCCGCCGCCGGCAAGCAGGGCGGCCGCACGGTCGAGATTCAGCGGCTGATCGGCCGCAGCTTGCGCGCAGCCGTCGACCTCGAAGCGCTCGGCGAGCGCCAGATCACGGTCGATTGCGACGTGATCCAGGCCGATGGCGGCACGCGCACCGCCTCGATCACCGGCGCCTGGGTGGCGCTGGCGGACTGCATCTCGTGGATGAAGAGCCGCAACATGATCAAGGCCAACGTGCTGCGCGACAATGTCGCCGCGATCTCCTGCGGCATCTATAACGGTACGCCGGTGCTCGACCTCGATTATGCCGAGGATTCCGAGGCCGAGACCGACGCCAATTTCGTCATGACTGGCGACGGCCGCATCATCGAGGTGCAGGGCACCGCCGAGAAGACGCCGTTCTCGCAGGACGAGTTCCTGGCGCTGATGGAACTGGCGCGCAAGGGTGTCGCGCGTCTGGTGGACTTGCAGAAGCTGGCCGTCGCGTAGTCTGATCGCATATGCACCGTCGAATCACCGGCGCCCTCGTGATCGCGACCCACAATCCCGGCAAGCTCGCCGAGATGCGGGAATTGCTGGCGCCGCATGGCGTCGAGGCCGTTTCCGCGGGCGATTTGGGCCTCGGCGAGCCCGAGGAAACCGGCCAGACGTTTCGCGCCAATGCAGCAATCAAGGCAATCGCTGCCGCCCAGGCGGCGCAACTGCCGGCCTTTGCCGACGATTCCGGCCTCGTGGTCGATGCGCTGGACGGCGCACCCGGCATTTACTCGGCGCGCTGGGCCGGTGAGGGCAAGGATTTCATGGCGGCGATGACGCGGATCGAGCGCCTGCTGCAGGAACGCGGCGCGACCACGCCCGACAAGCGAAAGGCGCACTTCGTGTCAGCGCTGTGCGTCGCCTGGCCGGACGGTCATGTCGAAGAGGTCGAGGCCCGCGCCGATGGAACTTTGGTATGGCCGCCCCGCGGCACCGCCGGTTTCGGCTATGATCCGGCGTTCCTGCCCGACGGGCACGTCAGGACCTTTGGCGAGATGACCTCGATAGAGAAACACGGCCTGCCGCCGATCGGCCTCGGCCTGTCGCACCGGGCGCGAGCCTTCGTCAAACTGGCGGAGATCTGTCTTGGCTAGTGCCGAACGCCATTACCCGAAGCGAGCCGCCTTCGGCGTCTATGTGCACTGGCCGTTCTGCCTGTCGAAGTGCCCGTATTGCGATTTCAACAGCCACGTCCGCCACGCGCCGATCGACGAAGAAAGATTTGTCCGTGCGTTTGCGCGCGAGATCGAGACGTCAGCAGCGCGCGCGCCGGGACGCACCGTCACGTCGATCTTTCTCGGCGGCGGCACGCCCTCGCTGATGCAGCCGCAAACCGTAGGCGCCATCCTGGATTCGATCGGCAAGCATTGGCGCGTCGCCGGCAATGTCGAGGTGACGCTGGAGGCCAATCCGACCAGCGTCGAGGCGACACGGTTTCGCGGCTATCGCACCGCCGGGGTCAACCGTGTCTCGCTCGGCGTGCAGGCGCTGGATGACGCCTCGCTGAAGGCGCTCGGACGATTGCACAGCGCGCGCGAGGCGCTGGACGCGGTCGCGATCGCGCGCACCGCGTTCGACCGTTACTCGTTCGACCTGATCTACGCCCGTCCCGACCAGACGCCGCAGATGTGGGCGGATGAACTGAAGCTCGCGATCTCGGAAGCCGCCGAACATCTCTCGCTCTACCAGCTCACGATCGAGGAAGGCACGCCGTTCTTCGGCCTGCATGCGGCGGGCAAATTGAAAACGCCGGACGAGGCGGTTGCCCGCGCGCTCTACGATGTGACCCAGGAAGTCTGCGCGCATCACGGCTTGCCGGCCTACGAGATTTCCAACCACGCGCGCTCAGGCGCCGAATGCCAGCACAATCTGGTCTACTGGCGCGGCGACGAATATGCGGGCATCGGCCCGGGCGCGCATGGCCGCCTCGACATCGATGGCACGCGACACGCGATCGCGACCGAAAAGCGCCCCGAGGCCTGGCTGATGCGCGTCGAGGCCAACGGCCATGGCGTCGTGACCGACGATTTTCTCAACAGCGAAGAGCGCGCCGATGAATTTTTGCTGATGGGATTGCGGCTCGCCGAGGGCATCGATCCCAAACGCTATGCGGCCTTGTCCGGCCGCGCACTCGACCCGAGCCGGATCGCCGTGCTCCGCGAGGAAGGCGCCATCATCGTCGACGCCGATGGCAGGCTGCGCGTGACGCAGGCTGGATTTCCGGTGCTCGACGCGGTGGTGGCCGACCTCGCGGCGTAGCAAGAAACTGTAGCCCGGATGGAGCGCAGCGCAATCCGGGAACGGTATATCCGTTGCGAGACCGTCCCCGGGTTACGCTTCGCTCCACCCGGGCTACGCAACTCGCTGCGTAACGCTTTAATAAGCCACCGCGCAGGGATTTCGGGCATTGCCTGACAGAGTGTGTTAGATCAACTCCGCTATGTCCCCTCCTTGAACGACGATCGTGAACGACCGGACCAAAACTCCCCCGATCCATGATCCCGACCTCGACCGCCGCGTCAAAGACGCCGGCGCGAGCAAGACCGTTTACGCCCTCGTCACACCCGAGACGGAAGCCGCGAAGCACTTCATCCTCGGCAATGCCGTGGCCGGGCCGGATGCGGCTCGCAGTCACTATCTCGAGCAATTCCGCGACGCGTGGACCGGCAAGCAGTATGCCTTCCATGAAGCCTTTATCGAGCGCTGGATGGCGTGGGCGGCGCCGGTCGTCACGATCGATGCGGCTGGTTTTCCCTGGCGTTACCCGACCGCCGGCGGCAGCGAAGCGCTGTTTCATGTGATCGCAGCCTAAGGCAACCGCGCCCGCGGCGAGCGCTTCAATCCGGAAGTTCATGTCTTTGCCGGCGAGTATGAAGGCTACAAGGCCTATGCCGAAGCCTGCGGCATTGCCGTGATCGAACATCCCCGCGCCGACTGGCAAGCCGTCGGCCGGACGTTGCCTGCAACCGCGCTGTTCTGCCTGAGCCAGCCGTCCGCGATCGACGGCAATGTGTGGCCGCACGCCAATGAATTTCTTTCTCTGCTCGCTGCCGCAAGCGAGCAGCCCCGCGCACTGCTCGACGTCACCTATGTCGGCTCGATCGCCGAACCGCCGTCCGTCCGCATTGCCGCCGACAGCCCATCCGTGCAGGCGCTGGCGTTCAGCCTGTCAAAACCGTTCGGGGTTTATTACGACCGCATCGGCGGCGTGTTGTGCCGCAAGGCGATGCCGAGCCTGTCCGGCAATCAATGGTTCAAGAACCTGACATCGCTGCAGCTGGGCCAGGCGTTGCTCGAGCGTCACGACGTGTTCGATCTGCCGCACCGTTACAAATCCGTCCAGCGCGAGGCCGCGGCGCGCGTCGGCCGCCGCCTGGGACTGATGCTGTCGCCCTGCGACGTCAGCGTGCTGGCGCAAGCGCAGCCTCAATCGACTACCGATCGTGAACTCACCGCATTCCTGCGCCGGCCGTCCAGCGATCCCAATGCATCGCTGCGGCTCTGCCTGACGCCGACCATGGCCGAAATGATCGGCACGGCGGGACCGATCACGGGAGCCACGCCGTGAAGAACCCGATCATCCTGACGAGCCCTGAAGAGATTCACCGCCACGTGCACGGGCTGTGGCGGAGTGCGGCGATCCGCGCCTCGCACGCCGACGGCGGTTTCATTCACGACATCGTCGAGCAGTTCGCCAGCTTGCCACGGCTGTTCTGCGACTCGACCGACGACCGGCTCGAGCGCGCCCATTTCTGCTCGTGGTGGGGCGTCACCATGAATCGCACCTACGACAATCCGGCGATCGAGGATCTCTATCGCCTGCATGAGATGTTCCACGCGGCCTTCATGCCCTATTTCCCCGGCATCGGCTTCGACGCCTTTCATCGCAAGATGGAAGACAACGAGCTGAAGGCCAGCGTCTGTTCAGAGATCCGCGTTTATTTCGAACTGCCGCATTTGCGCGAGATCGCCTTTCCGTATCCGATCTACGCCGACCGTTTCCTGTCCGATGCGTCGATGCAGACGCTCTGGCGCAAGAACAAGCCGGTTGCGATCGAAACGCTGCAGGAAGCGCGGCGCGACGTGATGTTTTCCAAGCCCGAGCACGAGATGGACCTGACGGAACGCTGGATCCGCCGCTTCGCGCTGCAGAACCGGCAGTGGTCGACCTGCTGGTACGATCGCTACGGCGAGATCGAGCAGCACATGTTCGAATTCCAGATCCGCGCCTTGCAGGGCGACCGCTCAGGCGCCATTCAGCAGCACGCCGCATGGATCGAGGCGGAGGCGGCGCAGGATGGCGACGATCACATCCCCTACCGTCAGGAAGCAGCGTTGTTCGCGAACATCTATTGGAGCAACCGGCGTCGCTACGAAACCGAATTCGCGGCCACGACAAAGGGGCGTAGCCCGGATGGAGCGAAGCGCAATCCGGGGTAAGTCCATCAGCTTGCGCGACGGTCCCGGATTACGCGGAGCCTGTCATCCCTGTGCGAGCGCAATTGCGCTCGTCGCCGGGCGCGCACTCGCGCGACCCGTTGGCTCCATCCGGGCTACGTTCGCGACAACCCTACGCCCCAAAACTCTTCGGCGATCCCGCAACCGGCGTGCTGCCGCCGCTGGCGACCTTCATCACCGCAAGCCCGCGCTCGTTGCTGCCGTCGGAGCGGAAGCGGAACAGGCCGTCGATGCCGGCGAAGCCCGACGGGTTGGTCAGGGTTTCCGGCGCAAAACGTTGGGCGCCCTGCTTCGATAGCGCGGCGACGAGCGCGACCGCGTCATAGGCGAGCGTTGCGGTGCGCACGGGGTCGGCGCCGTATTTGGCGCGGTAGCGGCCGGAGAAGGCGCGGAAGCCCGACGGATCCGGCGCGGCATAGAGCCCGCCCTGCAACGCGGGGCTCGCATAGACGCGCGGATTGTCCCAAAGCCCGGTGCCGAGCAACTGGATGTTGCGCAAATTCGCGCCGGCTGCGGCCAAGGCATCCGTCGCTGCGACGACCGATTCGCCGTCGTCGGCGATGAACAGCGCGTCCGCCGATCCCAGCGACTGCGCCACCGTCCGCGCCGCCGCGGAGCGATCGACGCTATATTTCTCGAAGGCGACGATGCGTCCCTTGCGGCCGACCGCCTGCTTGAAGGCTGCTTCCACCACATTGCCATAGGCATTGTCCGGCAACAGCGCCGCGAAGGATTTCTTTCCGATGCTGGCGGAATAATCGACGATCCGGTTGACGTCGGATTCGGGCAGGAAGCTGAGCAGATAGACGCCGCGTCCGGCGACGCTGGAATCGGTCGAGAAAGCGATCACCGAAACGCCGCGCGCGCGCGTCAGTTGCGCGGTTGCCGGCACCGAGGCCGCGAACAGCGGGCCCAGAATGATTTCCGCGCCCTCGCCGAGCGCCTGCTGGGTGACCTGCTGGGCGCCTTGCGGGCTGCCGCCGTCATCCTTGATCAGAAGCTGGATGTTCGGGTTCTGGAATTCCGACAGCGCCATTTCGGCAGCGTTCTTCATCGATTGGGCGGCGACGCCGGCATTGCCGGCGGCCGAGAGCGGCAGGATCAGGCCGACCTTGACCTGCCCGGTGCCGACCGCAAGCGGCTGCTGTTGCGGACCTGCGGGTCCCTCGGGCTGAGGAGTAGCGAACGGATTCGAAATCGGGCCGCCGGAGCAGGCGGCGAGCAACGGCGCGCCGAGAATAAGTCCGACCGCGGTCCTCCGGGTCGGTCCTGACGGCCGAGCATCCGGGGATCCAGGCTTGGGATTGAGCGGGCCTACCATCTTGTCTCTTCTCTTGACCGACCGCCGTCGGCCAGGATTCCGGCTTTCTGGGCCGAGGCACCTGAACCGCTACTGAACCCGAACGCGGGATTCTGCAATATTGTCGAGGATTAGTTAACCAAAACAGAAGGATTACGGCCCCGTCGGAGATCGCAAGTCGCGGGGAACTTCCGCCTTGCCTCCCTTCCCGCCGGATATGGCGCTTGCACCAAGACCCCTCTAGATTGCCATTATGCGCGCAAAACCCAGTTCCAACTACGGGTCTGACACCGAACCGGGTTCGGCCAACAGAACATTTTTAATTGGCGGCCACACCCTGCATGCCCCAAAACCGGTTCCCGCCCTCTATCTTGTGGCAACCCCGATCGGCAATCTCGGCGACATTACCTTGCGCGCGCTGGAGACACTGGCCGGCGTCGACATCATCGCCTGCGAGGACACCCGTATCACCCGCCGCCTGACCGAGCGCTATGCGATCTCGGCGGAGCTCAAGCCGTATCACGAGCACAACGCGGCGATGGCGCGGCCGAGAATCCTGGAAAAGCTGGCGCAGGGTGCCTCGATCGCGCTGGTGTCGGACGCCGGCACGCCCCTGATATCGGACCCCGGATTCAAGCTGGTGCGCGAGGTCTGTGCCGCCGGCCACGCCGTGATCGCGGTGCCGGGCGCTTCCTCGGTGCTGACGGCGCTTTCGGTCGCAGCACTCCCCACCGACCGGTTTTTCTTCGAGGGATTTTTGCCTGCCAAAGAAGGCGCGCGGCGGACGCGGCTCACGGAGCTTGCCCGCATCGACGCTACGCTCGTGATGTTCGAATCCGGCAACCGCGTGCAGGACACGTTGGCCGATCTTTCCGACATCATGGGCGGGCGCGACGCCGCGATCTGCCGTGAACTCACAAAACTGCACGAGGAAATCAAGCGTGCGCCCATCGCGGAGTTGGCGAAAGCCGCCGATACGCTGGAAACCCGCGGCGAGTTCGTGCTCGTGGTCGGCCCGCCGCGCGCCGACGAAGGGGTCATGACGCAGCACGATCTCGACGACCTGTTGCGTGCCTCGCTTGCGCGCGACAGCGTCAAGGACAGCGTGGCGCACGCGGTCGAACTTTCCGGGCGGCCGCGCCGCGAGGTCTACGCCCGCGCGCTGGAACTTGCCAAAGAAGTCAGAGGCGGCGATGGCGAAGACTGAAGGCCCGTTCCCACCGGAGGCCGTGACAAAGCTCGCCGCGCCCGAGCGGGTCGCGGCCTTCCACACCGGACTTTCCGCCGAAAGCCGCGCCGCCGCCTTTCTGATGGCCAAAGGCTACCGCATCCTCGCCAAACGCTTTCGCACCCCGTATGGCGAAATCGACCTGGTGGCGAAGAAGCGCAATCTGGTCGCCTTCGTCGAGGTCAAGGCACGGGCCAGCCTCGATGACGCCGCCTACGCGGTGACGCCGCGCCAGCAGGCGCGCATCATCGATGCCGCCCAAGGCTGGCTGATGGCGCATCCCGAGCATGCCGAATTTGAGCTGCGATTCGACGCCATCCTGATTGCGCCGCGGCGTTTGCCACGCCATCTGTTAGCGGCGTTCGACGCCAGCACCTGAAGATTCTCATTTGGACGCGTTTTCTTGACGCGAACCGGTACCCACTTCGCTTGAAAACGCTATGACCCCTCCAGAGACCCGGACCCCCCTTATGAAACTGAATGTCGCCGTCCAGATGGACCCCATCGCGCGTATCAACATTCGCGGCGATTCGACCTTCGCGCTGCTCCTGGAAGCGCAAAAGCGCGGCCACAGCATTTCCTATTTCACCCCGGACCAGCTTTCGCTGCGCGGCGAGGAGCTGGTGGCGCCGGTGCAAAAGCTCACCGTGCGCGACGAGATCGGCGACCATTTTACCCTCGGCGAACCCAAACGCGAGCCGATGACCAATTTCGACGTCATCCTGTTGCGGCAGGAGCCGCCGTTCGATATCGCCTACATCACCTCGACGCATTTGCTGGAACGAATCCATCCCAAGACGCTGGTCGTCAACGATCCGGCCAGCGTGCGCAACGCGCCGGAAAAGATGTTCGTGCTGAACTTTCCGCAGCTGATGCCGCCGACGCTGATCTCGCGCGACCTCGACGAAATCAATTCGTTCCGCGACGAGCACGGCGCCGTTGTCATGAAGCCGCTGCACGGCCATGGCGGCGCCGCGGTGTTTCGCGTGATGCCGCAGGACATGAATTTCGGCTCGCTGTTCGACATGTTCTCGGTCACCTTTCGCGAGCCCTGGGTGATCCAGCGCTTCCTGCCCGAGGTGAAGCACGGCGACAAGCGCATCATCCTGGTCGACGGCGAATTCGCCGGCGCCGTCAACCGTGTGCCGGCCCCCGATGACCTGCGCTCCAACATGGTCCGCGGCGGGGCCGCTCAAGCCACCGACCTCTCGGAGCGCGAACGCGAAATTTGCGCAACCCTCGGCCCCGCGCTGCGCGAGCGCGGATTGTTGTTCGTCGGCATCGACGTGATCGACGGCAATCTCACCGAGATCAACGTCACCTGCCCCACCGGCATCCGCGCGATTGCCAAGCTCGGCGGGCCGGATATCGCGGCAAGGATCTGGGATACCATCGAGAAGAAGCGCGGCGCAAAATAGCGCCGCGCTGCGTCATTGTATTTTCACATCCCTGTTGTGCCGTCTCAGCCCACTTGCCAATTTCGGGAAGCGGGAGCAGCCTGTAGCCACGGATGAATCCGTCCGGGCACAAACTGCAATACATAAAATCAGTGGAGGAAGACGCATGACGACGAATCTTTCGCGACGGTCTTTGCTTGCGCTTGGCGCAGGACTCGGTGTGAATCTTGGCGCGTCGACCTTTCTCGGCGGCAGTGCGCTGGCCAAGGCGCCAAAGCTCGGCACGCAGACGCCCTACTGGCACCGCTTCGTCCTCGGCGACGCCGAAGTGACCGTGGTCTCCGACGGCCCGCTGCCGCTCGGCGATCCCTCCGGCACCTTCACCGGCGTGCCGAAGGAAGAAGTGAAGAAGATGCTCTCCGACAACTTCCTCAACCCCGACAATGTCGTGCTCGAACAGAACTCGCCGATCGTGAACACCGGCGACAAGCTGATCCTGTTCGACACCGGCATGGGCACCTCGAAGGCGTTCGGCCCGACCACCGGCCGCCAGCAGAAGAGCATGACCGAAGCTGGCATCAAGGCCTCCGACATCGACGCGGTGGTATGTTCGCACGCCCATATCGATCACATCGGCGGCCTGGTCGGCGCCGACGACAAGCCGCTGTTCCCGAACGCGCAGGTCTACATCGCCCAGAGCGATTTCGATTTCTGGACCGATGAGGGCAAGCTCGGCAGTCCGCTGAAGGATTTCATCCTCCATGCCCGCAAGAACCTGATGCCGGTGCGCGACCGCATCGTGTTCATCAAGGACAACCAGGAATTCTTGCCCGGCGTCACCGCGCTCTCAGCCCCCGGCCACACCGTCGGCCACACCATCTTCATGGTGAGCTCAAAGGGAAAATCCTTCTGCTTCCTCGGCGACCTCTCCCATCATGCGGTGCTGCTGCTGGAGAAGCCGCGGATGGAATTCTCCTATGACTCGGACCCAAAGCAGGCCGCGGCATCGCGGGTGAAGATGCTGGAGATGCTCGCTGCGCAAAAGATCCCGGTGATGTCCTATCACTTCGCCTGGCCGGGCTACGGCCACGTCGCCAGGAACGGCGACGGTTTCAGGTATTATCCCGAGCCGATGAACATGCAGCTCTAAGGCAATGCGTATCTTCCGGGGCGGCCGGCTTGGCCCGCCCCGGAAGCCGTCTTGCAAGCGCCAGGGGCGGTACTCCGTTTGGCGTAAGTCTGGTTCAGCGAAGCATGACCTATGCGATCCCGGAGAATCTCATTGACCGACCAACCGCCCGCCAAGCCGTCCGACCTGATCTACGAGGACACCGGGGCCGCGGCTCCGCTGGTCTATTTCGATATTGTCGGCGCCTACGGCACCATGAACGGTACGGTCGAGGTCGAACTGGCGACCCGTATTCTGGTGCCGAAGCCTGATGGATCGACGGAGGTCGAATTCATCTCCTCCGGCCGCATCCGCTGCAGCGCCAACGCCGCCACCAATCTGCGCAATGGCCTCGATGCGGCATTGAAGATGCTGGAGCAGCCGCAAGGTGGCGCGGCGGCAATCGCGGCGGGGAAGCTGAATTAGGCGCCCTCTTCTGTTCTCTTAATGTTCTTGACTTATCCTCCGGTTCCCCGCTACCTTCGATTGTATCACGAGAGGCAGGCATGGTTGCGCGGGTTTCTACGGTAGCCTTTGAGGGGATCGAGGCCCGCGCGGTCGACGTGCAGGTGCAGGTCGCACCCGGCTTGCCGGCGTTTGCCATTGCAGAGTGTGAATGCCAACAGTATACGGCTGCATCACACGGAGATTGCAATGGAATTGCGGGACCGCATCCCCCTCATGGCCCTCAGAGCGGCCGTTCGGCGCGCGTGCGTCATAGCACGGGCAACATCAACGCTGGAAGCGCTCGGGGAGCGTCTTGAGCGCGCTTTGGATCGTCAGGCACCCCGGAGGCGGGTGGACAGTGCCGAAGTGTTGGAACCCCTGATCGCCGACGCGACGGCCTGAGGCGAACCCATGGAAGCCCCTGTGCAAGCCGAGGCCCAGACGCGGGCTTATTCCTACGTACGTTTCTCGACACCTTCGCAAGCCGCTGGAGCCAGCCTGCAGCGGCAGAGCGAGAGGGCGGCCAAATACGCCCTTGATCACGGGCTTACGCTGGACACCGAGTTGAAGATGACCGACTTGGGCGTGTCCGCCTTCAGAGGGAAGAATGCGCGCACCGGGGCACTTGGTGGATTTCTGGAGGCCGTTGAGAGGGGCTACGTCGAGAGAGGTAGCTATCTGCTGATCGAGAACATGGACCGTCTCTCACGCGCTGACATCGTCACTGCACAGGGACTGTTCCTTCAGTTGGTTGGAAGCGGCATCAACCTCGTGACACTCACGACTGGTGAAGCCTACTCAGCGGAACGCCTCCAACGTGAACCTGAGGCCATCTTATTCGTCGTGCTGGAGTTGATCAGGGCCAACCGGGAAAGTACGCGCAAAGCGCAGTTGATAGGTGACGCCAAGGCACGGAAGAAGAAGCGACTTGCGGAGCACGGACCCGAAGGCAAGCCGTACACGCGCCAAACGCCCGCGTGGATAATCTGGTCGGAGGAGGAGAAGCGATACACGCTGATCAAGGAGCGAGCGGACATCGTGCGTGAAATGTTCGAGCGCATGGGCGCGGGCGACGGGCTTACGCGCATAGCGCGTGACCTCAATCAGCGCGGTGTTCCGACTTGGGGACGGAGTGGCAAACAGAAGACCGCCGACCACTGGAGAACCAGCTACATCCGCAAGGTCCTCACAAGCACCGCGCCCATCGGCACATTCACGCCGCACACCACTACCCATGACGAAGCCACGAGGGCGCGGCGAGATGAACCCATGGAACCCGTGGAGAACCTGTTTCCTGCTGCGGTGGACGCGGACCTATACTGGAGAGTGAACCGCAAGCTCAACACCAAGGCGGCCCGAGGCCGCAACGCCAGACAACCGCCGAAGTCCATCGTGTCAGGCATCGTGTTCTGCGCGACGTGTGGGCACGCGGTCACAAGGGTGGCGAAGGGAGACTACGTCTACCTCGTGTGTTCACGGGCGAACATGAAGGCCGAAGGATGCGAATACAAGGCCGTTCGGTACCACGCCGTTGAGAAGGCGTTGAGAGAGAACGCGCGCCGCCTCGTCAAAGAAGCACCACGAGGCAAAAGCACTGCTGCGCTGGAGAAACAGATTGAGGCTCTACAGACCAACGCTAATGCGGCCGAACAACGAACATTTGACTTGGCCGACCTTGCCGCACAGGAGAGAAGCCCAGCAGCAAGCCGCAGACTTGCCGAGATGGAACGGCAACTGAAGGACATTCAAAAGGAACTCCGCAGCCTGAGAGCCCACAGGGACACCTTAACCACCGCAAGCGTGAAGGACCGCCTGAAGGCTGTGGAGCGAGCACTCATCGGCAACACGGACGTTGTGGAGACCAACAAGACACTGCGGGACGCCATACGGCGCATCGTGCTTGATCCTCAGCAAGGGCACCTGTGGGTACGTTGGCATCACTCTGATGAGGTGCAGGACATCTTGTGCATCACACGACACATGGACTGGACGGAGATGCGAGAGACGACACCGCCGATGCAGGCGCTGTTCCCTGAACAAAAGACGACTTAGAAAGCAAGGACGATCACTTTGGCGACCGATGCTACCAAGAAGAACACCGCACCCGCATGGGACATCAAGCCTACCCGCATCCGCAAGGCAGACGTGAGCTTGCCTGCAGACAGCGGGAAAACAACGGAGCAGCTCCAGGCTGAGATTGATCGAGCCCCGAATACGCAGGGGCCGCCTCGGCCCAACGTGGCACGCGACACGGTCCACATCGCTGAGAAGGTTTTTCAGTGGCGGGGAGACCACCGAAGGGACCAATGGACAAGAGAGAACCACATCCTCACTCTCGCCAAGGCAGTCAGGGACGGCGAGAAGCCTCTGGAGCGCCTCTTGGTGCTACAGGTGGGCGCGCAGTTCTACGTGATTGATGGACACCATCGCCTTGCAGCGTACGACACCGCGGGATGGACCAAGGGCATCCCGGTGGAAGTCTTCGCGGGCACCCTGACTCACGCACGGGTACGAGCACTCTCCAGCAACGTCAAAGACAAGCTACCGATGACGACGCAAGCGAAGAGTGCGGCTGCATGGCGGATCACGAAGGAAGACCTCGGGGGCCTCACAGCGGCACAGGTGGTCGAACTAACTGGCGTGTCACTGCGCCAAGTGCGCTTCATGCGGAAGGTTTGGCGCGAGCTAAACCAACGCGAAGACATCAACAGGGAGACATTACCGGACCTGACATGGAGCAAAGCCAGAGACCTCTGGGAGGGCAATGAGGTGGACAGCGATTTCGATCAGGAGGGCTGGATAGAGAAGAAGGCTCAGGAGGTCGTTGATTTGATCAGGAGGACAAATGTGGCCGCAGGTCTCCTACAAGATGTCGAGGTCACCGCCCTTGCCCTCCTTAGGCTCTCCGAGGGGCTGCCGGGAGCGCTGATCGAACAATGGGCAGGGGACCATCAAGACCTTATCTCAGAATTGGCTGCGCGAATCGACAACCCACCGGATGATTTGGAACTTTGAGGGGTGCAGATACAGGGCATGCAAATTGCACCCCAGTCCAGTTCCGAAGGCTGCCAATTAGGACCGAAACGGACCTAAAGTAAATGAGCGGGAGGGAACGACCGGCCGTCGAGGCTTGGCCCGAGGCACGCCGCAATGACCCTATGGCTCTCCCGAGGCGGGCCCGCCAAAGCGCCAGTTTACAAGGGCGGCAAATCAGGAATACCTTGCTGAAGGTAGAGGAAACTGAGCTGCTATACCTTTCGGCGAGCCACGAACTGAGAGATAGCCGTCAGTGGATGGCAGTTCAGAATGAATAAGCCCCCAAGTGCACGCACCCAGGAGCGGATTGCCGTTGCCACGGTAGAGGAGCGATACCGAACCCTCCGAACGCTGATCCGGGTCGCAGGCGCTGTTTATGCCGTCTACTTGGGACACGGGGCGCTTGAGGTTCTGGCCGGGGAGACCACAAAGTTAGCGCTCGAACTATCTGTGCTTGCTGACGTTAAGTTTACGTTGACGTTTGCACTGGCGGGGGCAGCCACTACATGGGCGGTCGCGGAGCGTATAATTAGACATCGAAAAGTCGAACAGATGCAGGGCCGGATTAAGGAATTGGAAACGAGATTGGACCCCAATCGCTCCAGTTCAGGGCTTACGCCAAAAGGCAAGACAAACCCAAAGGACAAAAAATGACCGTGGTCGCAGCAGATGCGTTGGTCAGTTTGGCAGTCTTGATAGCACTCCTTTTTGTTGTTTACGGCCCATGGCAGTGGGCCTGTACAGACTACGCGCGTCAACGGCTGTTTGAAGTCCGAGACGAAATCTTTGATATGGCAGCGGACGGCGAGTTGAACTTCAAATCGCAAGCCTATCGAGACATTCGCCGATCATTGGAGATGAACATACGGTTCGCGCATGACCTAACGCTGCCCAATTTCCTCCTCCTTCTAATTTTGCGCAAAGACAATTTGACCGAGAAGAGCACCTTGCGCCGCGCTATTGAGGACCTGCCTCCAGAAATCCGCGCCAAGGTCGCGCGGAAGGTTTTCGTGGCAATGAAGGCGCTTATCGTGATGATGATCGTCAAGTCGCCAGTTGCGATGATCGTCGGACTACCGGTTTACGCAGCAACCCGCTTGATCAATAGCTGCCGTGTCCATGTGTCAAAGGCTGCCGCATTTTGTGCAGACTTAATTCAGGTAGAGGCGGAGAACGCACCGTCAGCTATCAGGTTTCATTCGCATCAAATCGTGCACTGATTTCCGGACAGCCGGACCTGCTTAGGATAGCAACGCATTCACGCAATCCGCGTGAGACCGAAAGGGGCTCGGGCGAAATTTGAAAGGCAGCGAGCGGTGCCTGCCAAAAGGGTCCCATAGAAGAACGAGGGACCCGGTGATTTCAGTGGAAAGCGTGGCCGCGTCGGGCCGGGATTATGGCCACTGACGCGGCAAGCGCTCACCCCAAACGGGAGCCTGAGGTCACCGTTAGGCCTTCGGGCACTCCGGCAGGGACAGCAAATTATTGGGCTGCTCCCCGTCCGACGCCGTCTTGAGATACTTGTTGCCAAAACGGCTGATGGCGACGACGACCCAAACGGCATCAGCACCGGGAGGCTTCACCCAGAAGCTCCATTGGCGCGTCTCTATGAGGACAATGGCGTCTTCTTGCGTGATCCTCCATCCGCCACCGGCGTTTCCACCGATGTGCGTAATCCGCTCGTGAGGATTGTACCGGTCAGTCTTGTTGATGCAGTTGATCTGAGCGGTCTGGGTCTTGGTAATGCTGTTCATAATAATAGCCTGTGCTTGTGAGACAGGCTTGACCACCGGCTGTATCTCCGATTCTATCGGAGTTGCGTAACGACCAATGCCCCGCTTTGCCCATCTCACGGGTTAAGTAGCGGGCCAGAACTACAGAAGCCGTTGAACCTGGCAGGGTTTGGCGGCTTCGTTCGTTTTGGTTCCTTGAAGCCTGATGGTTGATTCCGATTCCGTCAAGGTCTTGTCGGCTAATTCGCCTATTCACACCACATGTGGGGGAAAAGGGGGGATAAGTCCGTTTTTGAAAGCACGCACAGCAGCGGCGAGCTGGGCAGCGGCGGCGGCTTTAGGGCGTCTTTTTTTGAAGTCACGAGCGCCAGACAGGCAAAAAGGGTCCCATAGCCCGATAGGGGACCCATCTGCGTACGACCATTGATTTGGCTCAACGTCCTCCGCGGTTGGGGCTGGACGATCCGGCAATGAACCGGCCCGACGATACCGCTTCAGAAAAGCCCACGCCCTCGCGGGTGGAGGAGGCGCGGCGGATCATCGAAGAATACGCGGAAAGCCTGCGAGAAATCATTCGGAAGCTCCGCCGTCGTCTCACCTGATTGTTGTCATTGACAGCCAGCATTTGCCATCGTCGGCCTCCCCGACAAAGCGGTGTCCGAGGCGCGGGAGCGGGTGCGTTCGGCACTGATCGCCTCGGGGCTGGCGCTGCCGGCGCGGCGGATTATCGTCAACCTCGCGCCGGCCGATCTGCCGAAGGAAGGCAGCCATTACGATTTGCCGATCGCGCTCGGCCTGATGGCCGCGATCGGCGCGATCCCGCCGGATGCGCTCAACGGCTTTACTGTGCTCGGCGAGCTTGGGCTCGATGGATCGATCGCGCCCGTGGCGGGCGTGCTGCCGGCCGCGATCGGCGCGAATGCGCGCGAGGAAGGCCTGATCTGTCCGGCGGCGTGCGGAACGGAAGCCGCCTGGGCAAGCCCCGATATCCAGATCATCGCGGCAAAGTCGCTGATCCAGATCGCCAACCATTTCAAAGGCACGCAGGTGCTCTCGCGCCCGCAGCCGAAAGTGCACGAGCCGGAGGCGTCGCATCTCGACCTGCGCGACATCAAGGGCCAGGAAAGCGCCAAGCGCGCACTCGAGATCGCGGCCGCCGGTGGGCATCATCTGCTGATGATCGGCTCGCCCGGCGCCGGCAAATCGATGCTGGCGGCGCGGCTGCCGTCGATCCTGCCGCCGCTGTCTCCGTCAGAACTTCTGGAAGTCTCGATGATTGCGTCCGTCGCCGGCGAAATCCGCGACGGCGCCTTGACGGCACGGCGGCCGTTCCGCGCGCCCCATCATTCGGCCAGCATGGCGGCACTCACCGGCGGCGGCATGCGCGCCAAACCCGGCGAAATCTCGCTCGCACACCAGGGCGTATTATTCCTCGACGAATTGCCGGAGTTCGATGCGCGCGTGCTCGATTCGCTGCGCCAGCCATTGGAAAACGGCGAGGTCTCGGTGTCCCGCGCCAACCACCGCGTCACCTATCCGGCGCGCTTCATGCTGGTCGCGGCGATGAACCCTTGCCGCTGCGGCCATGCCTATGATCCCGGCTATTCCTGCAGGCGCGCACCGGTCGACCGCTGCACATCAGATTACCAGATGCGTATCTCCGGCCCGCTGATGGACCGCATCGACCTGCGCATCGAGGTGCCGGCGGTGACGGCCGCCGACCTGATCCTGCCGCCGCCTTCCGAAGGCTCCGCGGAAGTCGCCGCCCGCGTGGCGGCCGCCCGCGACCTCCAGCTCGCGCGCTATGCGGCGGCCGGCCTGCCGCATATCCGCACCAATGCCGAGGCGCCGGCTTCGCTTCTGGAAACGATCGCGCAGCCCGACGCACAAGGACAAAAACTTTTGCGCGACGCCGCCGAGACCATGAAGCTCACCGCGCGCGGCTATCACCGCGTGCTGCGCGTCGCCCGCACGCTCGCCGACCTCGACGGCGCGGAAAAAATCGGCCGGCTGCATCTGGCGGAGGCGCTGTCCTATCGCGCGCTCGCAGAATATCTGCGCCGGGCGGCATAGGTGCAGCGCGCTGCCCCTGCCTCGCGCAGGGGACGCCGAAATATCATCAAATGATCCAAGCGTTTGTCCTTCTTTGTTCGATCCAGATCAATGAAGAATTTCCCGTGCGCAACTATGCTGCCGGTGCGCAATGATACTTCCTGCAATGGCGCAGGCGCGGCGCGTTCCGTCCGATTGCAGATGACAGGTTGACTGGCACCGCACGGGAGCGTGCCGCCGGCTCAACAAATGTCCGATTCCGAAGTGGCAGGTCGTTGTATGAGCGACACGTCTGGCAGACATGATGCCCCGCCGTTGCATGGGGCTGCTCCTGCGACCAGCCGGCGCTCGGAATTTTTCGTCTTCGCAATCATCGCAGCCTTCATCTGGCCGGTGGTCGCCGTCGGTGTCGTCGGCGGATATGGCTTCCTCGTCTGGATGTCCCAGGTCATCCTGGGACCGCCCGGCCCGCCGGGAGGATGAGGTCGCCATGGAAACCCAGGGACCCTCGCGCCGCGCGTTGTTTCGCGGCCAGCTCCTCTCCAAACCGGTCGCTATCATCAACGACGACTGTCTCGCCGAAGCCGGCATCATCTGCCGCTCCTGCGGCGATGTATGTCCTGCTTCGGCCATTCGTTTCCCTCCCAGAATTGGATTGCCGCCTCAAGCTCTCGTCAATGAAGCCGCCTGCACCGGATGCGGCGAATGCGTCGGCGCGTGCCCGGGCGACGCCATCACGCTGGGTGCAGCGCGTCGCGGAGACGCCTCATGACGGACGAGGCCACCATTCACATTTCGAGCGCGGTCATATCCGTCTTGCCGCAGCGCCGGGACGAGGTGTTGCGCACGCTCGCTGCGCTGCCCGAAGTTGAGATACATCAAAGCGACGCGTCGAAAATCGTCATCGTAATGGAGGCGACCGAGAGCGGAATTCTCGGAAGCCGCCTCGCCGAGATCGCAGCCTGGCCGGGCGTCCTGTCGGCCAACATGGTGTTCGAGCAGGTCGAGCGGCTCGCCGATATCGGAGGCTAGAACATGTCACTCTCGCGACGCGAATTGTTGAAGGCGCAGGCCGCCGCCGTCGCCGCGGCAGCCGCCGGCATGAACGTTCCTACGATGGCGCAGCCGGTCGCAGGCGGCATCGGATCGCTGGAGATCAAATGGTCGAAGGCCCCCTGCCGCTTCTGCGGCACCGGATGCGGGGTCATGGTCGGCGTCAAGTCAGGCAAGGTCGTTGCCACCCACGGCGACACGCTCGCCGAGGTCAATCGCGGGCTGAACTGTATCAAGGGCTATTTCCTCTCCAAGATCATGTATGGCGGCGACCGCCTGACCACGCCGCTGCTGCGCAAGAAGGGCGGCGTCTTCGACAAGAACGGCGAACTGACGCCGGTGTCGTGGGACGAGGCCTTCGACGTGATGGCCGCCCGCGCCAAGGCGGCGCTGAAGGAAAAGGGGCCGACGGCGCTCGGCATGCTCGGCTCGGGACAATGGACGGCCTACGAGGGCTACGCCGCCACCAAGTTGATGCGGGCCGGCTTTCGCTCCAACAATCTGGATCCGAACGCCCGCCACTGCATGGCGTCGGCGGCATACGCGTTCATGCGCACCTTCGGCATGGACGAGCCGATGGGTTGCTATGATGACTTCGAAGCCGCGGACGCGTTCGTGCTATGGGGCTCGAACATGGCCGAGATGCATCCGATCCTGTGGACGCGTCTCACCGACCGGCGCTTGAGCCATCCGCATGTCAAGGTCGCGGTGCTCTCGACCTTCACCCACCGAAGCTCCGATCTCGCCGACATCCCCATCGTGTTCAAGCCGGGCACCGATCTCGCAATCCTGAACTACATCGCCAACCACATCATCACGACCGGGCGGGTCAACCAGGATTTCGTCAAGAACCACACCACCTTCGTGAAGGGCACCGTCGACATCGGCTACGGATTGCGCCCGGAGCATCCGCTCGAGGTCAAAGCCAAAGGCGCGGCGACCGCAGGCGCGACTGAGCCGATCGACTTTGACGCCTATGCCACCTTCGTAAAGGACTACACGCTCGAGAAGGTGTCCGAACTTACGGGAGTCGAACGCGGCTTCCTGCAGGAGCTCGCCGAGCTCTATGCCGATCCGAAGCGCAAGGTGATGTCGCTGTGGACGATGGGCTTCAACCAGCACGTTCGCGGCGTATGGGCAAATCAGCTCGTCTATAATCTGCATCTGCTGACGGGAAAGATTTCCGAGCCCGGCAATTCGCCGTTCTCGCTGACGGGGCAGCCATCCGCCTGCGGCACGGCGCGCGAGGTCGGCACCTTCGCGCATCGTCTGCCCGCCGACATGACCGTCACCAATCCGGAGCATCGCAAGCACACCGAGGAAATCTGGCGCGTCCCGCACGGCATCATTCCGGACAAGCCGGGTTACCACGCGGTCGAACACGACCGGATGCTTCGCGACGGCAAGCTGAATTTCTACTGGATCCAGGTCAACAACAACCTGCAGGCCGCTCCGAACAGCTCCCGCGAGACCTATCCGGGTTACCGGAATCCGGAAAACTTCATCGTCGTCTCCGATGCCTACCCGACCGTCACCGCGATGGCCGCCGACCTCGTTCTTCCCGCGGCGATGTGGGTCGAAAAGGAAGGCATGTTTGGCAACGCGGAGCGCCGCACCCATGTGTGGCGACAGCTCGTCGACGCTCCCGGCGAAGCGCGCTCCGACCTTTGGCAGATGATGGAATTTTCGAAGCGGTTCACCACCGACGAAGTGTGGCCGGCGCAGCTCCTGGATGCCAACCCCAACTATCGCGGCAAGACGCTATTCGACGCGTTGTTCCGGAACGGCAAGGTCGACAAGTACGCAACCACTGAAATCCCCGCCGAGTACGAAAACCAGGAGGCCAAGGCTTTCGGGTTCTACGTGCAGAAGGGTCTGTTCGAGGAGTACGCCGAATTCGGCCGTGGCCATGGACACGACCTCGCGCCCTTCGACACCTATCACGACGTACGGGGATTGCGCTGGCCGGTCGTCGACGGCAAGGAAACGAAGTGGCGCTACCGGGAAGGCCTCGACCCCTACGTCAAGCCGGGCAAGGGCGTCGATTTCTACGGCAACAAGGACGGGCGCGCGCGGATCATTGCGGTGCCCTATGAGCCACCGGCGGAATCTCCGGACAAGGAGTTCGACATCTGGCTGGTCACCGGCCGCGTGCTCGAACATTGGCACTCCGGCTCCATGACCATGCGGGTGCCGGAACTCTACAAGGCCTATCCCGGCGCCCAAGTCTTCATGCATGCCGAGGACGCTTACGCCAGAGGCATCAACCAGGGCGCCGAGGTCCGGGTGGTGTCGCGGCGCGGCGAAATCCGAACCCGGGTCGACACCAAGGGGCGCAACCGGATGCCGCGCGGTGTCGTCTTCGTTCCCTGGTTCGATGCCAGCCAGCTCATCAACAAGGTGACGCTGGACGCAACCGATCCCATTTCCAAGCAGACGGACTTCAAGAAATGCGCGGTCAAGATCATCCCGGTCTGAAGAGATTTCGAAGTCCCGTAGCGGGCGCGCTGCTCGGCGGCCTGCTGGTGTTCGTCTGCGGTGCGATCTACGCGCAAAACGCGCCGCAGATCGTGCCGCGGGTGACGGGGGCCGCGGCGCCGATGGGAGATGTGCCGGCGCCGCCTTTGGCGCGGCCGATCACGGATGACAAGCGGCTGATGCGCAACTATCCGGAGCAGCCGCCGATTATCCCGCATTCCATCGATAATTATCAGCTCACGCTGAAGACCAATCGTTGCCTCGACTGTCATCGCCGGCAGTTCACGGAAGGCTCGGGTGCGCCGATGATCAGCGTCACCCACTTCATGGACCGCGACGGCCAGGTTCTCGCCGACGTCACGCCCCGCCGATATTTTTGCACCGCGTGCCACGTCCAGCAGAATGATGCACAGCCGCTCGTTCCGAGCACGTTCAAGGACATGCTGCTCGTCGACCCCGAGAAGAAGTGAGAGCGTCGATGCAGCGGCTCAAGGCACTCCTGATCTGGTTCTGGCAGATAGCCAGCCGTCCAAGCGCGCATTTGAGCCTTGGGTTTCTCGCGCTTGGAGGCTTCGTCTGCGGCGTGCTGTTCTGGGGCGCCTTCAACACCGCGCTGGAGGTCACCAACACCGAGAAGTTCTGCACCTCCTGTCACGAAATGCGCGCCAACGTGTTTCAGGAGTTGCAGCGCACCCCCCATTTCACGAACCGCTCGGGCGTCCGCGCGACGTGCCCCGACTGCCACGTTCCGCACGACTGGACCGACAAGATCGCCCGCAAGATGCAGGCGTCCAAGGAAGTCTGGGGGAAGATCTTCGGCGTGATCGATACCAGGCAGAAGTTCCTGGATCACCGGCTCGAACTCGCCAAGCACGAATGGGCGAGGCTGAAGGCCAACGATTCCCTTGAGTGCCGCAACTGCCACTCCTCAGCGGCGATGGACTTCAACAAGCAGACGCGGCGCGCTGCTGACATCCACGCCAAGTTTCTCGTCACGAAGGAAAAGACCTGCATCGACTGTCACAAGGGTATCGCCCACGAGCTGCCCGATATGACCGGCATCGAGCCGGGCTGGCAGGCGCCGCCCGAACAACGGGATCGCCAGAGCTTTCGCGGGGATCCCCGGGCGGAGCTGGCACGCTACCTCGCCGCAACCACTGTCGACGGGCGGCCCCCCATCGGCACCTCCCGTGATTAGCCCGACGGTATAAATGGCGGAGCTCAGACAAGTTCCTGTCGGCCGGGGGTTTGCGGCGGCGTGTCCAATCGCGCCGGCACGACGTCCGGGCAGGCCGATCGCGGCTATGGCGCGTCGCAAAACACGTCGATCTTCTGTTTCACGTTGTCGGAAGGATACTGCTGCTTGTCACTGCCGCCGCAGTTGACGAGAACGAAGAATCCCTTGTTGCATCCCCAGCGCTCCATGTCTTCGGCCGCGAACAACTCACCTGGCCCGACGCTACACTCCGTCTTGCCCTCGCACATGCGCTTCACATGCGATAGGAATTTTGGCCCGATAGTCAGATCGGATCTGGCCTTGGCGCAGGCCATCTTCGCCTCGAGCACTTGCTTCATCTTCTTGGCCGACGCGGAATCTGCGGTGGAGATTGTGGCGCAGACAATCGTGACGGCGAGCCCCAAAAATTTTCGCATGACGCAACCCTTCCTTGGTCAATCCATCTGTGGACGCGCGCCGTTGGCAAACCTGCTTGCGTCGTGTCCGTGACGCCGCAAGCTGATTTGCCTCGCCTACAAGGGCAATTTTATGCAGCAACTGCGGCAAACCGACACGACGGGCGAATCACTTCTGATTTTCCGAAATCATGTCAAGCGCAAGAACCGATAAGGATCAAAAATATTCTGCTTTCGTTCTCGCCCAAATCAGCAGCATAACTCCGCTCGTCTCGCTGCAGATGAGGGGCGTTGGCCATCGTCACGAACGCGCGGTGAGATGCGATGGACGCTGATGTCATGACGACGTACGTGACGTGAGGCGTACGGCGAAGTCGTGTGGTTCGGGCGCCGCGGTGCTGGCGCTAAGTTGGCGGGAAGTGTCCCGCCGACGACGGAGGCAAAAGAGCCGTTCTCCGGGAAGAGCACGAAGTAAGCCGTAAAGCCATTGCGCAGGGAAGGCCGGAATGCTCCCGCTGCCCTGTATGCTCGTGTGCAGTTTTGTTTGCGCAAATCGCACGCGAGACCGCGGGTGCAGCAAGCACCCGGTCTTCCCTGCGCCCTCTAACTTCTGGAGGGCCAAACGAAGATGCTGGGCTCGGGCGGAATGCGCCGCGAGATCGCGAAACTGTATCCCGCCGTCATTGCGAGCGAAGCGAAGCAATCCATGCCCCGGCACAAAGAAAGAATGGATTGCTTCGCTTCGCTCGCAATGACGCGGATGGGCCGCAGCGTACTAGATACTCCGTCTTCGCTGGGCATGACGGCCTCCCTTGTGGCTGCAACCTCGGCTCGCTTCACCCCACTCGCACTGAAGATGCCGAGCCAACAAAAAACAACCGGCGTCAACACCGCGGTAACTAGTTTCCTTTACCCTCTGCCAACCATAAGCCGCCTGTCGCGGGCTTATGGTGAGTGGGTAGCGTGTCATGTTGCGTTTGAAGATCCTGGCCTCGGTTATTCCGCTGGCGATTGCCGCCCTGTTCGCGCGCGGCGAGTTTTTGGCAGGGCCCAGAGCCTGCATCGACGATCCCTCCCACGCCACGGTGCGGGTCCAGATCTCCGACGACGCGCAAGCGGCCGACTTCACCGTGATCGACGACATCGATACGGCCGAAGCCGGCGCCTGCGAGAGCAACGCCCCGCCGCGGCTGGTCGCGATCTCCCGCAATCCCTCGCCCTCCGATCCCGTCATCTATCTTTCCCGGGATGGCCCGGCCGACTACCGGATCTTCGTGTCCTCGAAGAGCTTTTCGCTGCTCGATGCCGCAGCCCTGATCGTCGGCGCCCGCAGCGAGCGCCACCGCGTCGAAGCGGCGTTACTTTAAGGTTTGATCATGGTCTCCGCGCAAACGCGTACCGCGTTTGTCGCGAGGGAAAACCGGTTCCCGCTTTTTTCGGACCATGCTCGGTTAAGGTTTCATTTACCCTGTTCTCATCGCGGCCGTTGCGCGCTGGGAGCCTCAAGCACTTTGCAACGTCGGCAACGCATCGTGTGCCCCAGAGGGGCGGCGAAGCAGGCCGGTTCAGTTCAGGCAGCAATCTCAGGGTCATTGGCGATGGGACGGACTTTCCGGATCAAACTTCGCTTTCGCCGTTTCGGTCGCCGGCATCCCTGGCTGACCTTCACGCTGCGCTCCTTCATGATCTTCTCGATCGTGTTCGGCGCCGCCTATGGATTTATTGCCGGAAGCAAGACGGAAAATTCCGGCTATGACCCGCACGCCTTTGCGATCGGCGTCGCTTTCCTGTTTGCTCTCGCCTGCGTCGCGCTCGCCACTTTCAGCGTCCGGCTCCGCCTGATGCGCAAGAAGATGCGCAACGTCGCCCTGCACAATGAAGCGCTGGCCGACCGGAACTGGGAATTGCAGGAAGCCGAGCAGCGCGCCCGCCGCTTGTTCGAATCGCAGGGCGATCTGATCGTGCTGCGCGACGCCGAGGGCCGCATCACCTATGCCAACGATGCCTATTGCGAACTCGCGCAAATGCCGAGCGGTCCGCTGATCGGCACGCGCTTCGCGCTTGAAGTTCTCGAACAGGGCGACACCGCGCTCGAACCGAACGGCACCCGCGTTCACGACCAGCGGATCACAGGTCCGCTCGGCCCGCGCTGGATTGCGTGGCGCGAGGGCCTCGTCCGCAACGACGCCGGGGGACCGGCGGAAATGCAAAGCGTCGGCCGCGACGTTACCGATCGCACCGAAAGCGAGCGCGCGCTGGCCGAGGCCCGCGACCAGGCGGATGCGGCAAGCCGCGCCAAGTCGCGCTTCCTTGCGATGGCGAGCCATGAAATCCGCACGCCGCTCAACGGCATCATCGGCATGAGCGGGCTGTTGATGGATACGCCGCTGACGCCGGAACAGGCGACCTATGTCAAGGCGGTGAAGACTTCCGGCGACGCGCTGCTCTCGCTGATCGAGGAGCTGCTGGACTATTCCAAGATCGAGGCCGGCAAGATCGATCTCGAACATCGCCCGTTCGCGCTGTCGGGCATGATCGAGGACATCACCGAATTGCTGGCGCCGCGCGCGGAGGCCAAGAAGATCGAGATCGCCGCCTATGTCGACGAGCGGCTGCCGATGCACGTGATCGGCGACGCGGCGCGGTTGCGGCAGGTGCTGCTCAATCTCGCCGGCAATGCCATCAAGTTCACCTCGACCGGCGGCGTCGCCCTGATCGTCGAACCCGGCATCTGGCCCAATGAAATCAGTTTCCTGGTCCGCGACACCGGCATCGGCATCGCGCCCGAGGCGCGCGAGCGAATCTTTCGCGAGTTCGAGCAGGCCGATGACAAGATCGCGCGCAGCTATGGCGGAACTGGCCTCGGCCTGAGCATCTCCGACCGCATCGTCAAGCGCATGGGCGGCCGCATCACGCTGGAGAGCCAGCCGGGCGCCGGCGCGACATTCGAAGTGTCTATCCCGCTCGCCGCCGCCGACGGCGAACAAATCTCTTTCGCCGCGCCGGATCTCTCCGGCCAGTCGATCATGCTGGTCTCGCCGCAGAGCATCGAAGCCTCGCTGACCGCGCGGCGGCTGCAGCGCTGGGGCGGGCAGACCTGCATGGTATCGGACGCCGATGTCGCCGAGGCCCTGCTGCCCGAGCGGCCCTGGCACGCCGTGCTGATCGATCACGCGCTGGGGCTGGCCGATATCGAACGGCTCGGCGAAGCCGCGCGCCTGCATGCCACGCAGCGGATCGTGATGTTCACGCCGGCGACGCGGCAGGAATTGCAGCCATCCGCCACCTCCGCCCTCACTGGCTATCTGGTCAAGCCGTTGCGCGCGGCTTCGCTCGCGGCCCGCCTGACGACCGCACCGGAAGTGGCCGCGCCGAGCCTCGAGCCGGCCATTGACCCGATCGAGACATCAGCCGCGGCGTCGGCCAAGGGCCTGTCGATCCTGGTGGCAGAGGACAATCAGATCAATGCGCTGCTGATCCGCTCGCTGCTCGGCCGGCTCGGCCATCACGCCGTCATCACCACCAACGGCGCCGAAGCGCTGGAGTCCTGGCTGTCGGCAAAAGCCGCAGGGACCCCCTATGATCTCGTCCTGATGGACATCCAGATGCCGCAGCTCAACGGCATCGAAACCACCAAGCGGATTCGCACCCTCGAGGCCGGCGAGCCGGGCGGCCGGACGCCGATCCTCGCGCTCACCGCCAACACGCTGGTGGAAGACCGCTACGCCTGCTTCGAGGCCGGCATGGACGGATTTTTGATCAAACCGCTCGACCGCGAAAAACTCGCCGAAGCACTCGCCGGCCTCGTCGCGTCCAGGCACATCGCGGCGTGAGGTAGCAAAAATCGTCACCGCAAACGCAGAATTCGTAGGGTGGGCAAAGCGAAGCGTGCCCACCATTCAGCGATTGAGGACAGATGGTGGGCACGGCGCAAGAGCGCCTTTGCCCACCCTACAAGACTACAGCCGCCGCAGCGCCACCGTCTCAACCAAATGATCGGCGCGCTTTTTCAGGATCAGCGTCGCGCGCGGCCGGGTCGGCAAAATATTGTCCTCGAGATTGGCGAGGTTGGTGCGCTCCCAGATCGCGATCGCGGTCGCCGTGGCCTCCTCGTCAGACAAGACTGCATAGCGATGGAAGTACGATTTGGGATCGTGGAACGCGGTATCCCTGAGCGCGAGGAAGCGCCGCACATACCATTCGCGCAGCACCGATTCCTCGGCGTCGATATAGACCGAGAAGTCGAAGAAGTCGGACACCACGGGCACTGCCTTGCCGTCGCGCGGCAGGCGGCCGGTCTGCAGCACGTTGACGCCCTCGACGATCAGGATGTCCGGGCGGTCGACCTCGATCCACTCGTTCGGCACGATGTCGTAGACCAGATGCGAATAGACCGGCGCGCGCACCGGCCGGCGGCCGGCCTTGATGTCGGAGAGAAACGACAGCAGCATCGGCAGATCGTAGCTCTCGGGAAAGCCCTTTTTCTGCATCAGGCCCTGCCGCTCGAGCACGGCGTTGGGAAACAGAAAGCCGTCGGTCGTCACGAGATCCACCTTGGGCCGCGGCGACCAGCGCGCAAGCAACGCCTGCAGCACGCGCGCGGTGGTCGATTTGCCGACCGCGACCGACCCGGCGACGCCGATGATGTAGGGCACCTTGCGGTCGCGGATGTCGAGGAACTGGCGCTGCGCCTGATAAAGCCGATGGGTGGCGTCGACATAGATCGACAACAGCCGCGACAGCGGCAGGTAGATGTCCTCGACCTCCAGCATGTCGAGGCGATCGTGCATCGAACGCAGCCGCTCGAATTCGCCCGGCTCCAGCGTCATCGGCGTATCGTCGCGCAACCGCGCCCACTGCTCACGCGTGAAGATACGGTAGGGATTGTATTGCTGTTCGGTGGTCCGGATATCCATGAACTGCCCCTTCGGTCAGTCGCGCTTGCGCGACGCCTTTTCCTCGAGCCCGGACATCGACGTCCGCTGCGCCAGCGCGGCCTCGACCTCGTCGAGCTTGACGCCGCGCGCCTTCAACAGCACCAGCAGGTGAAACAGCAGGTCGGCGCTTTCGGCGATCAGGTGGTCCCGATCGTTCTCGACGGCCGCGATCACGGTCTCGACCGCCTCCTCGCCAAGTTTCTTGGCGCAATGCTCCGCGCCCTTGTCGAGCAATTTGCGGGTGTAGGACGCCTCTCCTCCCGATGCAGCCCGTGCATCGATGGTGGCGGCCAGATCATGGATCGTGAAACGCGACATCAACCGAACTCAACACTCGCGCCGGGCCAAAGGCCGCGACGCCGTCCCGATCAAGGACTTAGCACTTTTGTGACGGGGAGTCGTCAGGGATCGAGCCGCATTGGCAGCCCGGCGCGCACCATGTGCTCCTTGGCTTGGCGTATGGTAAATTCGCCGAAGTGGAATATCGAGGCTGCCAGCACCGCCGTGGCGTGGCCCTGGCGGATGCCGTCGACCAGGTGGTCGAGATTGCCGACGCCGCCGGAGGCGATGACCGGTACGGGGACACTGTCGGCGATGGCCTGCGTCAGCGGCAGGTCGAACCCTTGCCGGGTGCCGTCGCGGTCCATTGACGTCAGCAGGATTTCGCCGGCGCCGAGCGATACCACTTCCTGCGCGTATTCGATGGCGTCGATCCCGGTGGAGTTGCGCCCGCCATGGGTGAAGATCTCCCAGCGCTCACCGCCGCCGGCGCGCTTGACCCGCTTGGCGTCGATCGCGACCACGATGCACTGCTCGCCGAATTTTTCGGCCGCCTGCTTGACGAATTCGCGGTTGGAGACGGCCGCGGAATTGATCGAGACCTTGTCGGCACCGTACCGCAGCAGCGTCTTGATGTCCTCGATGGTGCGGACCCCGCCGCCGACCGTCAGCGGCATGAAGCAGGCTTCCGCCGTGCGGCGGACGACATCCAGCATGGTGCCGCGGTTTTCGTGGGTCGCGGTAATGTCGAGGAAGCACAATTCGTCGGCGCCGGCCGCATCATACGCAATCGCCGCTTCCACCGGATCGCCGGCATCGCGCAAGTCGACGAAATTGACGCCCTTGACCACCCGGCCGTCTTTCACGTCGAGACAGGGGATCACGCGGACCTTGAACATGATAGTACTCCTACGCCGCGGCGCGCGCGTTGCGGATCAGCGTCAGCGCGGCGGCGGGATCGAGCCGGCCATCATAGAGCGCGCGGCCGGCGATGGCGCCGGCGAGCTTTTTGGCGCGCGGCAAGAGCAGCGCCTTGACGTCCTCAATGGATGCAAAACCGCCGGAGGCGATGACGGGGATCGAGATGCGATCGGCGAGCGCAATCGTCGCATCGAGGTTGAGGCCCTTCAGCAGGCCGTCGCGGGCGATGTCGGTAAAGATGATCGCGGCGACGCCGGCATCCTCGAAGCGCTGTGCGATTTCGAGCGCGGTCACCTGCGAGGTCTCGGCCCAGCCTTCCACCGCAACCTTGCCGTCGCGGGCGTCGAGACCGACCGCGACGCGGCCGGGGAATTTTTTCGCGGCGCTCTTCACGAGCTCGGGATCGCGCACCGCGGCAGTGCCGATGATGACGCGCGCGATGCCCTTGTCGAGCCAGGATTCCACGGTCTTGAGATCGCGAATGCCGCCGCCGAGCTGCACCGGCATGGTGACGGCCTTGAGCATCGCCTCGACCGCAAGCGCATTCATCGGCTTGCCGGCAAAGGCGCCGTCGAGATCGACGACATGCAGATATTCGAATCCCTGCTCGGCGAAAGACCGCGCCTGCGCCGCAGGATCGAGGTTGAACACGGTCGCGCGCGCCATGTCGCCCTGTTCGAGGCGCACGCACTGGCCGTTTTTCAGGTCGACGGCGGGAAAGAGAATCACGGCTTCCACTTCAGGAAATTCGAGATCAGGGCCAGGCCGAAGCGCTGGCTCTTCTCGGGGTGAAACTGCGTGCCGATCGCGGTGTCCTTGCCCACGATCGCCGTCACCGGCCCGCCGTAATCGGCGCGCGCCAGCACGTCGGCCTCGTTGGAGGCATTGAGATGATAGGAGTGCACGAAATAGGCATGGCGTCCCTTCGGCCCGAGCGGCAACCGCTCCAGCACCGGATGCTCGCGGATCATGTCGAGCGTGTTCCAGCCCATGTGCGGAATTTTCAGATTTTCCTCACGCGGCGCGATCTTCTCGACGTCGCCCTCGATCCAGTTGAAGCCCTCGGTTACGACATGCTCCTTGCCGCGCGTGGCCATCAGCTGCATGCCGACGCAGATGCCAAAGAATGGCCGCGCCTTGACGCGCACCGCTTCCGTCATCGCTTCCAGCATACCGTCGACCGCATCGAGACCCCGTCGGCAATCAGCGAACGCGCCGACGCCCGGCAGCACGATGCGATCGGCGCGATATACGGCTTCGGGATCGCGCGTCACCATGATCTTCTGCGGATCTTGCATGCTCCGCGAGGCAAGCTCGAAGGCCTTTGCCGCCGAGTGAAGATTGCCGGAACCGTAATCGATGATCGCAACGCTCATCGCGGCCCTCCCGGTTCCGGAAACAGGCCGATGATCCCGCCTTGCGGCAATGGCGGCGGCGGTTTGGAGAACGGCTGGCCCGGAATGTTGCGGGTCGGCGGCGGCCCGCCGCGATCGACCGCCCATTGGTCGTTGCTGAGCCCGCGCTGCCGCCCGGTCCAGCGATCGAAGAAGCGGCGCTCGGCCGTTTCCTCGTCGTCGGCGACCACGATGTCGAGCTGGCGCCATTTGCGCCGCGACAGCGTCCAGCGCCGCAGGCTGGCCGCTTCGAGGCCCATCAGGATCGCAATCAGGACATCAACTACGAAGATTGTGCCACGGCTGGCGCCCAGCGCCGACATCCCGAACTGGATGGCTATCATCAGAACGATCCAGCCGATCAGCGCCAGCCACAGCCGATGCCACAACAGCCAGATCACGCTCGCGACCGCGGCCCAGAAATGGAAGCCGTCACGCACAAAGACGAACTTGTCGGCCGCCGCGAGATCGGCGGCGTTGGCTACGGGAGCATGCACTGTGTAGACCGGCATCGAACCTCTCCGCCGCGAACAAAAAACGCAAACAAGAAATCAGCCGCCGAGCTGACCCTTGGTGGAAGGCACTTCGCCTGCCGCGCGCGGATCGATCGCAACCGCGGCACGAAGCGCCCTCGCCAGACCCTTGAAACAGGATTCGGCGATATGATGGCTGTTCTCGCCATATAAGGTCTCGACGTGCAAAGTCACGCCGGCGTTGATGGTGAAGGCGTTGAACCATTCGCGCACCAGCTCGGTATCGAACTGACCTACCTTGTCGCGCGGAAAATCGACCTTGAACACCAGCACCGGCCGGCCCGAAATGTCGATTACGACGCGCGACAGCGTTTCGTCCATCGGCATGTGGATCGAGGCATAGCGGGTGATGCCGGCCATGGTGCCGAGCGCCTGCTTCACGGCCTGTCCCAGTGCGATGCCGACGTCCTCGGTGGTGTGGTGGTGATCGACATGGAGGTCGCCATCGGCCTTCACGGTGATGTCGATGCGCGAATGCCGGGCCAGCAGATCGAGCATATGGTCGAAAAAGCCGATACCGGTCGAAACCTTTGACACTCCCGTGCCATCGAGGTTCACCGCGACCTCGATGTCGGTTTCCTTGGTCTTGCGCTTGATGGACGCTGTGCGCATGAAAACTGCTTCCCTTGGGCCTGGGGGCCGAAAACGCGGCCCTTTTAACAGGCCGATCCAGCCTTCGCTACTGCGGGATGACGCTTTTGGAGGCTGAACTTCGACCTATGGTGACCGGAATCCCGGCCGCGATTGTAACCCTCCCCGCCAGCCCCTAAATCTGATGGGAACGAGGGCAATTCATGCAAGCATCTGAAAACAGCCTGCCGATCTGGCACGGCACGACGATTTTGACGGTTCGCAAGGGCGGCAAGGTGGTAATCGGCGGCGACGGCCAGGTCTCGATCGGCCAGACCGTCATCAAGGCCAACGCCAAAAAGGTCCGCAAGATCGGCAAGGGCGACGTGATCGGCGGCTTTGCCGGGGCCACCGCCGATGCCTTCACCCTGTTCGAGCGGCTGGAAAGCAAGCTCGAGCAGTATCCCGGGCAACTGACCCGGGCGGCGGTCGAACTCGCCAAGGACTGGCGGACCGACCGCTATCTGCGCCGCCTGGAAGCGATGATGATCGTCGCCGACAAGGATGTGTCGCTGGTCCTGACCGGGACCGGCGACGTGCTGGAGCCGGAATCGGGCGTGATGGCGATCGGCTCCGGCGGCAATTACGCGTTGGCGGCCGCCCGGGCGCTTGTCGACACCGACAAGGACGCCGAAACCATCGTGCGCCGCGCGCTCGATATCGCCGCCGACATCTGCGTCTACACGAACCGGAACGTCACGATCGAAACGCTGTAGGACGCACCCATGGCACCAGAATATGCTTTCCGTCCGATGACGGCGGCCGACCTCCCACTGATCGAGCGCTGGCTGGTGCAGCCTCATGTCGCCGAATGGTGGCATGATCCCGAGACGTTCGAGTTCGTCAGCGGCGATCTCGACCATCCCGATGTGGCGCAGTTCATTGTGACGCTGGATGATCGTCCTCTCGGTTATCTGCAATGCTACCAGATGAGCGAATGGCACGACGGCCTTGGACCGCAGCCGGCTGGCACAAGGGGCATCGACCAGTTTATCGGCGAAGCCGATAAACTTTCGCGCGGCCACGGATCGGCTTTCATCCGCGCCTTCATTGAAGCGCTGATGAAGAAAGGCGTGCCGCGCATCGTGATTGATCCGAGCCCGACCAATTCGCGCGCGATTCGGGCCTACGAGAAAGCGGGCTGTCGTCGCGTGCGCGAAGTGGATACGCCCGATGGCCCCGCGCTGCTGATGGTGCGCGATGCGTGATATAAGGTAGACGATGCCGGACGGCGCATATCAATTTCGTTTGATGACGGCTCGCGACCTGCCGATGGTTCGGTGCTGGCTGGCGGAGCCGCATGTCGTGCAATGGTGGGGCGATCCGTCCGAGCAATATGATCTCGTTAGCGGCGATCTCGATGAACCCGCGATGGACCAGTTCATCGTCTCGGCGGGAAGCAGCGATTTCGCCTATCTGCAGTGCTACGACCTGACCGCGTGGAATTCGGGCTTTGGCGAACATCCGCGCGGCACAAGCGGTATCGACCAGTTCATCGGCGAGCCCAGCATGATCGAACGCGGCCATGGTTCGGCGTTCATTCGCGCCTTCGTCGACGAGCGTCTGCGGAATGGTGCGCCGCGCGTTGTCACCGATCCCGATCCGGCCAATGCCCGGGCCGTTCGCGCCTACGAGAAGGCGGGTTTTGAAAAAGCTGGTATGGTCGATACACCCGATGGCCCCGCTCTATTGATGGTCCGCAACGCATGACCTCGACCGGCAGTATCGACAAGGCTCTGGCGTTCCGCACGCTTTCGACCTGGCACTGGACGCTGATCGCGGCCGGCATTCTCGTCCTCCAGGCCGCCATCCTGTATGCGATGGGCCGTCTGCCGATCTGCGCCTGCGGCTACGTCAAACTCTGGCACGGCGTGGTGCAGAGTTCGGAAAATTCGCAGCACATTGCCGACTGGTACACGCCGTCCCACATCCTGCACGGCATCCTGTTCTACGGCGCGGCCTTCCTCGCCTTCCCGCGCCTCGCCTGGCAGGGCCGCCTGATCCTTGCCATGTTGCTGGAAGGCGGCTGGGAACTTGTCGAAAATTCCGACTGGATCATCAACCGCTACCGTGCCGGAACGATCTCGCTGGATTATTTCGGCGATACCATCGTCAACTCGATCTCCGATTCACTTGCGATGATCGGCGGCTTCCTGCTGGCAAAAAGGCTTCCGGTCGCCATCACGGTGGCGCTGGCGCTGTTGTTCGAACTCGTAATGACGCTCCACATTCGCGACAATCTGACGCTCAACATCATCATGCTGATTCACCCCTTCGAGGCGATCAAGGTTTGGCAAGGCGGACCGCCGATTATCTAGAGACGATTGCGTCGGCTGCTTGCGACAGGCCTGATCCGGCTTACTTAACTCCAGAGGTCCAGTGTCGATGATTGCAAGCGAGATTTTGGCGAAAGGCGTTGAGCGCGGCATTATCACGGCCGAACAAGCCGAACGCCTGCGCGCGCTGGAAAATGCCGGCGAGCCGCCTGAATTGCCCGTCTCGCCCGACGACGAACAGCTTCGCTTCATCAGCGGCTTCAGCGACATCTTTGTCACCATTGGCCTTGCCATGTTCATCGGGGCGGTCGGCTATTTTGCCCTGTCATCCAACGGGCCGGTTGGTATGTGGATAGCAGTCGCCGTTACAGCCTGGTTGCTCGCCGAATTTTTCACCCGGCTGCGGCGCATGGCGTTACCAAGCATCGTTCTTCTGATCGTATTTGCCTGGGCCGCCTTCGCCGCCAGCGCCGTCTTTCTCGGGGCGGGCGCTCGGCTATACAGCTTTCTACCATCTGCATGGGGGCTTTCCGGACTTGATGGGATCGAGCCAGCGATTTTGGCGAGCGCCGCATTTCTGACCGTGCTGCTGACGGCACTGCACTACTGGCGCTTTCGGGTGCCCATAACTATCGCGGCGGGGTGCGGCGCGTTGCTGCTCACGGTCATGGGACTAGCTTATGGGCTTTTTCCGCAGCTGCCGCACGGCGCGTACAGCGCCCTGACTTTCGTCTGCGGCCTCGCTATTTTTGGCCTGGCCATGCGGTTTGACATGACGGATCCGGAACGGCTGACACGCCGAACCGATATTGCCTTCTGGCTACATCTGCTTGCTGCGCCGCTCATCGTACACTCGTTAATTGGTGGCGTGTTCGACGTGGGCGCGAAACTCGAACCCAAACCTGCTGTTGCCGTAGTGGCAGTGTTTCTGGCACTAAGCCTTGTCGCGGTCCTGATCGACCGGCGCGCTCTGCTGGTATCCGGCCTCGCTTATGCAGGAGGCGCCTTCTGGACCCTGATCCGCCAGGCGGGCCTTTCCGACATAACGACCCCTCTCACAATCTTGACCCTCGGCGTTTTTGTGTTGTTGCTCAGTGCCGGATGGAAGCCACTCCGCGCCGGGATATTAAAATTGGCACCGTCGGCGCTCACGCGTCGACTACCACAACCGAGCCTATCCGCTTAAGATGGACGCATGACCGACTTTTCTCCCCGTGAAATCGTCTCCGAACTCGACCGCTTCATTGTCGGCCAGGCCGACGCCAAGCGCGCGGTATCGATCGCGCTGCGCAACCGCTGGCGGCGGCTGCAGCTCACCGGCAGCTTGCGCGAAGAGGTGCTGCCGAAGAACATCCTGATGATCGGGCCGACCGGCGTCGGCAAGACCGAGATCGCGCGGCGGCTGGCCAAGCTTGCCAACGCGCCCTTCATCAAGGTCGAGGCCACCAAGTTCACCGAAGTCGGCTATGTCGGCCGCGACGTCGAGCAGATCATCCGCGACCTCGTCGAGGTCGCGATCCTGCAGGTGCGCGAGCGCAAGCGCAAGGACGTGCAGGCCCGCGCGCAGCAGGCCGCTGAAGAGCGCGTGCTGGATGCGCTGGTCGGGCCGGCGTCGAGCCCGGCCACCCGCGATTCCTTCCGCAAGAAGCTGCGCGCCGGCGAGCTCAACGACAAGGAAATCGAGATCGAGACGCAATCCTCCGGCGGCATGCCGATGTTCGAAATCCCGGGCATGCCCGGCGCGCAGTTGGGCGCAATTTCGATCGGCGATATCTTTGGAAAGATGGGTGGGCGAACCAAGACCCGCCGCCTGACGGTCGAAAGCTCGCACGAAATCCTCGTCAACGAGGAATCCGACAAATTGCTGGACAGCGACCAGCTGGTGCTGGAAGCCATCAACGCGGTCGAGAACAACGGCATCGTGTTCCTCGACGAGATCGACAAGATCTGCGTGCGCGACGGCCGCACTGGCGGCGACGTCTCGCGCGAAGGCGTGCAGCGCGACCTGCTGCCGCTGATCGAAGGCACCACGGTCTCGACCAAGCACGGCGCGGTCAAGACCGACCACATCCTGTTCATCGCCTCCGGCGCGTTCCATATCGCAAAGCCCTCGGACCTGTTGCCGGAATTGCAGGGCCGCCTGCCGATCCGCGTCGAGCTGGAGGCGCTGACGCGCGACGACATGCGCCGCATCCTGACCGAGCCGGAGGCCTCGCTGATCAAGCAATATGTCGCGCTGTTGCAGACCGAAGGCGTAACCCTCGACATTACCGACAGCGCCATCGACGCGCTGGCGGATGTCGCCGTCGCCGTCAATTCGACGGTGGAGAATATCGGCGCGCGGCGACTGCAGACGGTGATGGAGCGCGTGCTCGACGAGATTTCGTTCGCCGCGCCGGACCGTCATGGCGAGACGATCAAGGTCGATGCCGATTACGTGCAGAAGCACGTCGGCGATCTCGCCAAGAATGCCGATCTGAGCCGGTTTATTTTGTAGGGAATTTTGTAGCCCGGATGGAGCGCAGCGCAATCCGGCGCCTTGCCGCAAGCGGATTCACCGTTCCCGGATTGCGCTACGCTCCATCCGGGCTACGCTCATAACGCCAAATCTTCGTTGTGCGCTTCGGCTGGGGCCGCTATCCCGTTTACGACCACCGCCGGTGGTTATGGGTCCCTGCTTTCGCAGGGACGACGGATGGTGCCGAATGAATTTGCGGCTATGGGAAAACCCCTGGCGCTTGATGCTTGCCGTCAATGTCGCCGTATTCTTCGGGGTATTCCTGCACAAAATCGCGCTGCCGCCTTACGTCCCCTACATCCATCTGCTGGTCGACTATCATTTCGGCTTCACCAAGCGCGCCCTGATCGGCGCGATCGTCTCGCTGTTTACCGCCAAGGTGCCGGTGTGGTTGGTGTTTGTGCTCGGCGGCGCGGTGTGGCTGATTACGGCAGGGCTGTTCGTCCAGTTATTCCGCCGAACGTTTGGTTTTGATCAAAAGCATTTGCCGCTGTTCGTGTTCATGGCGGGCTCGCCATTTTTCCTGAAGAATTTCATGCACACGCTCGGGCACTTCGACATCTACGGATGCCTGTTTGCGATCTGCCTGCTGCTGATCCCAGCACGTTCGCTTGGCTATGTGCTGCTCGCGGCGGCTTTCTCGGCCGTCTTAGTCCTGATCCACCACATCCATCTGCTGATGTACGTACCAACCATCGCCGTCATCGTGGTGCTGCGGCATTACCTGATGCAGGGCGTGACCCGGCAGAACGTCGCCGTTGGCGCCGCATCGCTCGCGGCCATAGGCCTGCTCTTCATCGCCGCGCAGTTCTACGGCACGATGGCGGTACGGGAGGCGGAGTTCGTCACCTATCTGCAAGGCAGGATGGCGGATCCATCGCAAACCAGGCTGCTGAGCTTTGGCTATATCTGGTACCAGCCACTCTCGAAGGAAGTTCTGGATACCTGGCAGCGGCTGCCGCACAACGTCCTCGGCATTCCCGTATTTGCGCTTCTGATCTGGCTGCACACGCCGCTCTGGCGATATTTCCGCAATCTGATCGCCGCGCTATCGATTGAAGCGCATCGCCGCATCGTCACGGCCGCGATCGTCGTCGTCAGCCTCGGCTATCTCATCATGTTCGCGATGATCTTCGATTACTCGAGGTGGATTTCGAACTGGGCGGTGTGCCTTTTCCTGATCCTGCACGCGGTGAAGACGCTGCCGGCTTCAAAGGAAGTGCCGCCGATATCGGGCGATGATCGGAAGACAATGGTGTTCGGCTGGATCGTGACGCTGATTCCGCGAGTCGGAATCGTGCGGCCGTTCTGACAGGTCTAACTTCTCGATCTCCGCACCCGGACATACAAGGCGCCCTCGCCGCCATGGCCGATATGGGCTTCCTCGAAGCCGACCACCAGCGAACGGAATTCCGGCAGACCGAGCCATTGCGGCACCTGCCGGCGCAAAACGCCGCGCTCGGACTCAGCGCCCATCTTGCCCTTGCCCGTGATGATGAGCACGAAGGTCAGCCCGTCATGATGGGCGCGCTGCAGGAAGCCGAACAGCGCGCGATGCGCCCTCGTCTGCGTCATGCCATGCAGGTCGAGCCTTGCATCGATCTCCTTCCGGCCGCGCGACAGATGCGACCGCTCGCGGCGGCCGATCGGCGCCAGCGGCGGCGGCTCCGGTTTCGAAGGAGCAACGATACGCGCTAGCGCGACGTGTCTCGGTACAGCAGCGGATTTTTGCACGGCGTTGGTATCGGCTTCCACGGAGGCGACCGACGGTTTCGAGGCACGCCGCTTGCGCAACGGCTTGACCTGCTTGGCGACGCTCTCCCATAGCGCACGCTCCTCTTCACTCAGGCCGCGCTTGCGTCGCGGCGGCTCCGGCAATTCGGGAATCAAGCTCGACGACCGGCGTTTCATCGACGATGGCGATAGCGGCGCGGGTGACGCTGATGCGGCTTTACGGAGGCCGCTTCCACCTTCGGCCGCGGCTCGGGAAGCGGCACCGGCTTCGCCACCGCTGCCTGGATCGCCGGGGCTTGCGAAGGCACCGTTGCAGGCGTCGGCGGTGCTGTCTGAGTCGCGGGCCCGGTGTTGGTCGCCGCGGTAACCTCGGGCGGCCTCGCAGCGTTCTTCTGCTCCCTGGACGGATCTTTCGACGGATCGGTTTGCGGGAACAGTTTTGCGATCGTCTCCGAGGGGCGGTCGTCGGGCACCGGCATCTTGCGGCCGAGCGCCACCGGATCGAGGCTCTTCGGCACCAGGATGACGAAGCGCGCATTGTGACGGAGGCGGCCGGCAACCTTGCCCGCCTCTAAACCGGCGCCGAAATAGAGATCGGCGCGCGCGGGGCCGATGATGGCGGAACCGGTGTCCTGCGCGATCATCAGGCGGCGAAATGGCGTTTTCGACAGTTCGGATTCGATCGGCAGCTCGCCTTCGATGAAGAACGGCGTGCCATAGACATGCAGCGACTTGTCGACCGCGATCGAGCGGCCCGGCGTCAACGGCACGCCTTGGGCGCCGACCGCCTCGTCCTTGTCGGAAAGCTGCACTTCGCGGAAGAAGACGTAGGACTTGTTCTGCCGCCGCAGCTCGTCGGCCTCATTGGGGTTCTGCTCCATCCACTCCCGAATCTTCTGCATCGACATCTGATCCTTGGGGATGATGTTGCGCTCGATCAGGATGCGGCCGACCGCCGTATAGGGATAGCCATTATGGGCATCGTAATTGATGCGAACGGTCGAGCCGTCGTCGAGGCTGACCCGCGCCGAACCCTGGATCTGCGAGAACAGCAGGTCGGTCTGTTCCTTCAGCCAGCAGATTTCGAGCCCGCGGTCGGCGATCGCACCGTCCTCGATCTCGCCGCGATCATAATAGGGCACCAGCTTGCGGCGGCCGATCTTGCGAAACACCTGGCCCTTGTTGGGCAAGCCGGCCGAGCTCTGTGTGGTGCCGCGGACGAACAGATTGGACGGCCGGCGATAGACCGGCACCTTGTAGACCTCGTTCTCCGTCCGCGAGCCGTCGACGATGGGCTCGTAATAGCCGGTGACAAAGCCCTCGCCTTCGCCAAGCCGCGAAATGCGCAAAGGAAGGAAGTGCTCCTCGAAGAACGCCTTCGCTTTGGCGCCGTCGGCTAGTTCGAGACCCTTGGCAATGCGGCAAGGATCGCGCAACGACGTACCGAGCGCCTTCGGATCGGCCGGCGGCTTTACTTGAATCGATATCGGCTTGCAGCTAACGCGAAACGCCTTGTAGGCGGCGAGATGATCGTCCTCGGCCCAGCCCGCGATCCCGGACCAGGCGACCGGTGCATATTGGCCGCCGTTAATCTGAAACGGGATTTCAAGCTGTGGATATGGCAGGTGACGGACGGACGGCGGATGCGAAGGCCTTTGCGAACGCGCATGACGTGTCGCAAGGGCATCCACCGGAGCCAGCGAACACGCCAAAGCGATCACGCCAAACGCGAGCCTCGCAAGGCGTCGCGCGTCAGGCCGCGCTTCCGGTGCCAACCAGCTTCCAGTTCGGATCGCGAGAGCTCGTGTCGCGGGCGAATGTCCAGACATCGGTGATATCGGCGACCTTATCGGGGTTGCCGTCGACAATGGCGCCGGTCCTGTCGCGGGTGACCGAGATCATCTGCGACACGAAACGAACAGTCAGTTGCGCCGCGCGGTCGCGGGCTTCCGCGCTCACCAGCTCGGCCTTGTCGATCGAAACAAACCGCGTTTCGGTCTTCTGCTCATGCTTCTCGCGATCCTTGATCACGGCCTCGAAGCTTTCATAGACCTCGCCGGACAAGAGATCCTTCAAGGCGCGGCGGTCGCCATTGGCGAAGGCCAGCACGATCATCTCATAGGCGCCGCGGGCACCGGAGATGAAATGCAGCGGATCGAACGAGGAGTCCTGGGCGGCAATGGCATCGAGGCCGGCAGCCAGCGGCGTGCCCGGCTCGGCGACGCCCTTCCAGCGATCGGCCGGCGCGACATCGGCGGTCGGCGCCAGCGGCGCCTGATCGATCACCGCACCCGGCATCGGAACGACATTATTGTTGTCCTGCGTTCGCTGCACGACGTTGGGCGCGGCGCGATCGTAGGGCGGCCGTTCGCTTCCGGTGCGCTGTCCGAGGACGCTACGCAGGCGCAGGAAGATAAAGACCGCCAGCGCCAGGAAGATGATGGTGTAAATATCCACGTCGTATTCGCTTTCTGGTTCTAACGCCGGCAACGGGCCCGGCGGTCGAGCGTTCCCTGATGAGAAGCTCTCTTAGAGTTTTCCCTGAGAACGGCAGAGATTACATCATCGATTGAGACTGCAGCATGTAGGCATGAAACTACGCCCGGCCAATGGCGCGTTTTGGCGCGGGTGAATTGTAGCGCGTTTGGGGGCGAGGGGAAACCCGATCGTGTCCGGAAATCACGCATATTCAATTATTTAGGCTACGTATTGGGCCGCCGGCGGGGCCGTATTAGGCATATCTGCCACATTTCGCCGAGGGTCCGGTCGGCCGGCCCGTCGTCCTTGTGGAACGAGGCGGGGCTATGATAGCCACTCGCCCGGAAAAGGCATCCCGCCCATCGAGCGAATTCAGACGAAAACGGGCTCCGCTCGCCAGCTTCAGGAGAGAGTTTCATGACCAACGGCAACGGCGCACCTCCCGAACAGGCCCCTCCCCAGCTCAACGTGCTGGCCCAGTACACCAAGGATCTGTCGTTCGAGAATCCGAACGCCCCCTCCTCCCTGGCGCCGCAGCAGCAACAGCCGGCGATCAACATCCAGATCAACGTTTCCGCGAATAACCTCTCGGAAAACGAGTTCGAAGTGACGCTTTCGATCGAGGGCAAGGCTGAAAACGCCGGCAAGGTAATGTTCAGCTTCGAGCTGGCCTATGCTGGCGTGTTCCGCATCGTCAATGTGCCGCAGGAAAACCTGCATCCGCTGGTCATGATCGAATGTCCGCGGCTGTTGTTCCCGTTCGCGCGCGAAATCATCGCCACCGCGGTGCGCGACGGCGGCTTCCCGCCGTTGATGCTCGATCCCGTCGATTTCGTCGGTCTGTACCGCCAGAACATGGAACGGCAGGCTGCGGCACAGGCCGCTTCCGGCGCAAAGCCGAGCTAAAGCCGAATTCAAAGCAGCCCAGCGGCCAAACGCCGCTAGGCCGCCCCGAGAAAATCGCTCCAGATCGGCTTGTCGCCCAAGGTGGCGATGAAGGCGCGATGAGCTTCGCGGTCAGCGTCGGTGATTCGCGGCGCCAGCGGCACCTCGCGCTGCCGGCGCGGCGTGTCGCCAAATCCGTTGCTGACAGTGACGCGGGTTTCCGACGCCAGGATCAGTTGCGACTGCCGCGCCCCGATCAGGTCGATATAGACTTCGGCCAATAGCTCGGCATCGAGCAGCGCGCCGTGCTTGGTGCGCCGTGAATTGTCGATCGCATAGCGCGAGCAGAGATCGTCCAGCCGGTTCGACACGCCCGGATGCTTACGGCGGGCCAGAAGCAGCGTATCCACCAGCCGGTCGCGCAAAATCGGCTGCCGCTTGATGCGGTCCAGCTCGGCGTTGATGAAGCTGACGTCGAACGAGGCGTTGTGGATGACCAGCGGCGCGTCGCCGATGAATTCCAGGAACTCCTCGACCACTTCGGTGAACAGCGGCTTGCTGGCGAGGAACTCGGCGGACAGGCCATGGACGGCAAACGCTTCCGCCGGCATGTCGCGCTCGGGATTGATGTAGCGGTGGAAGGTCTGCCCCGTCGGCATGCGGTTGTAGATCTCGATGCAGCCGATCTCGACCAGCCGGTCGCCGCGCAGCGGATCGAGGCCAGTGGTTTCGGTATCGAGAACGATTTCGCGCATGGATTCAGGGACCGGAGCTTAAGGCGAATCAGGCTCGCCGCTGCGGCATCTTAACGACCTCGGCCAGAATGTCGCGGATCCGCTCGCGGACCAGGTCCAGTCCATGCGACGTATCCACCACGAAATCCGCACGCTTGCGCTTTTCGGCATCGGGCAATTGCCGCGCCAGAATGCCGTCGAGCGCCTCTGATGTCATGGTACCGCGCGCCAGAATCCGCTCGCGCTGCGTCGCCGGATCGGTTGAGACCACGACGACGGCGTCGACGCGTTTCTCGCCGCCGGTTTCGAACAGGAGCGGGATATCCATCACCACGACGGGCGCGCCGGATGCCTCGGCATCATCGAGGAATTTCTTGCGGGAGGCGCCGAGCATCGGATGAACGATTTGCTCGAGCTGTTTGATCGCGGCCTGATCATGCACCACCTTGGCGGACAGCTTTGCGCGATCAACCCTGCCATCAACGGTCGTGCCGGGAAATGCCGCCTCGATCGCGGGTGCCGCCTCGCCTTCATAGATTTTGTGAACGGCGGCATCGGCGTCATAAACCGGTACGCCCGCCTCAGTGAACAGCCTTGCGGTGGTGGATTTTCCCATCCCGATTGAGCCGGTCAGTCCGAGTATCCGCATCAGATCGCCGTTTCCATTCTAGACATTGAGCAGGCCCTCGCCGCGCAGGAACGCCAGCAACGGCAGCAGCGGCAGGCCGAGGATCGTAAAATGGTCGCCATCGATGCGTTCGAACAAATGCACGCCCAGCCCTTCGAGCTGATAGGCGCCGACGCTGGTCATGACCGCCTGCCCGGCCTGATCCAGATAGGCTTCGATCTCGCTTTCGTCCAAACGCCGCACCGTCATTCCGGCAACGCCGACATCGGAAAACACTATCTTGCCGTCACGGGCGACCGCAACGGCGGAATGCAGTTCGTGCGTTCCGCCGGCAAGCAGGCGCAATTGCTCCGCGGCCTGCGCGCGGCCGGACGGCTTGCTGAACAGGCGGTTTCCCAAAGCCAGCGTCTGATCGGCACCGACGACATAGCGGCCGGGATTCTTTGACGATACGGAGCACGCCTTCTCGCGCGCCAGTAACCCTGCGATTTCACCGGGCGCGGATAGGCCGGAATTCGTCTGCACGGATCGTTCGTCGATATCGGCGGGAACGGCCTCGAAGGAAATGCCGGCATTGGCGAGCAGCATTTTCCGCGCGGGGCTCTGCGAAGCCAGAATCAACGGATCTTTTCCACGCCAGATGGTCATCGCGAAAACATCATTCCGGAAGCCGCTGCCGCTGGCGATCGGTGAACAATTTCAGCACGGCCGCGGCGGTTTCCTCGATCGAGCGGCGCGTCACGTCGAGCTGCGCCCAACTGAATTTGGCGCTCAGTTTCCGGGCGTAGGCGACTTCATCGGTTACCGCCTGACGATCGATGTACTCATCGTTGGGGGTATCGGCGCCCATGCTCAGCAACCGGTTTTGCCGGACCTGGATCAACCGCTCCGGCGTCGCATGAAGGCTGACGACCAATGGTTTTTTCAGCGTCTGCAACTGGTGCGGCAGCGGAATGCCCGGCACCAGCGGCACGTTCGCGGTGCGGACGCCGCGGTTGGCGAGATAGATCGAGGTTGGCGTCTTCGATGTGCGGGACACGCCGACCAGAACCACGTCGGCATCTTCCAGACCTTCGACGTGCTGGCCGTCGTCATGGATCATGGTGTAGTTCAAGGCGTCGATGCGCTTGAAATATTCCGCATTCAGAACGTGCTGGGCGCCCACCCTCCCCGTCGTCGCCGCGCCGAGATAGGCCTCGAACATTTGCATCACCGGGCCAATAATTGACAGGCTCGGGATGTTGATATCTCTGCACTTGGCCTCCAGCCGGCCGACCAGATCCTTTTCCAGCAGCGTGAAGAGCACGATGCCCGGCGCCTCCTCGATCTCGTCAAGCACGCGGTCGAGCTGCTTCTGACTGCGCACCAGCGGATAGACATGTTCGACCGCGGTCACATTGGCGTACTGCGCGGCCACCGCGCGCGCCACCGTGATCAGCGTCTCGCCGGTCGAGTCGGAGACCAGATGAAGATGAAAATAATTGCCGGTCGTGGGCACCAGAACCCCTGTGTATCCTGTGAATCCCTGTGGAGCTTAACCAAGATATTTGGCCCTGGGTCGTCAGGTCAGGGATAACCCGGACTTTTCTTCACAGGGCTCCGCGAGAGGACAAGTCCACCGGCTCATCGCCATGATAGTGGGAAGGTGTGGATTTGTCTCTTCATAAGCTGGCCACGAAACGGCGCAAGCAATTGATGCGCGTGGCGTTATCAGGATGACGCAATGTCCGGCCGAAATTGGGGACGACTGTGAACAAGCCTCGCAAACATTCGGGATCGTTTTGTGTGAGTCATAATCACCGTCACTTAGACTCAAACCTAAGATTCTAAAATTATTAGTTTAGAGAAGCGGTGCTTTGCGGATATGTCTTGCGTCCCACGTTGACAGCGCTTCTTCGCAACGTTGGAATAATCGGAACGTTCCAGGGACGGGCAAGGTCGGGCGACTGCAATGTACGAGTGGATCACGATCACCGCGTATCCGTGGATCAAGGCGCTGCATGTGATTGCGGTCATCTCCTGGATGGCCGGCATGCTCTATCTGCCGCGGCTGTTCGTCTATCATTGCGAGGCCGAGGTCGGATCGAAGCAGTCCGAGACCTTCAAGGTGATGGAATGGCGATTGCTGAAGGCGATCATCAATCCGGCGATGATCATCACCTGGCTGGCCGGGCTTTATCTGGCCTGGAGCGGGCCTTGGTACATGTCCGGCTGGTTTCACGCCAAGCTGACGCTGGTGCTGGTCCTGTCGGGTGTCCACGGCTTTTTTTCCCGCTGGGTCAAGGATTTCGCGGCCGACCGGAATACCAGAAGTCAGAAATTCTACCGTATTATCAATGAGGTACCTACCGTCCTGATGATTTTTATCGTCATCCTGGTGATAGTGAAGCCGTTCTAGGCCTGAGCTTTCAACGATGATCCGGTTTTCCACCTGCTTGCGAAGCGCCGGGCGATTTTCTATATTGTCGAAATCCCACCCCACGCAGGCGGATGTGGTTGCGTTCCGGCTCCTTCATTGGACCGGCCGCCGCATCAGGTTTGAAGCCTCACCGGCGCTTTCCTTGCTTAGACCTGCGGACCTTCCCTTTTTCGTGTCCGCTTTTTCTTCAAGCCACCTCGCACCCCTTCCCTAAAGAAACACTCCACAGGACCACCCCAATGCGGGAAATGAAACTCCAGGACCTCAAATCGAAAACGCCGGCCGAGCTCGTCTCGTTCGCGGAAGAGAACGGGGTCGAAAATGCCAGCACCATGCGCAAGCAGGAGCTGATGTTCGCCATTCTCAAGCAGCTCGCGATCCAGGAAATCGATATTATCGGCGAAGGCGTCGTTGAGGTTCTCTCCGACGGCTTCGGCTTTCTGCGCTCGCCGGATGCCAACTACCTGCCCGGTCCTGATGACATCTACGTCTCGCCGTCGCAGATCCGCCGCTTCGGCCTTCGCACCGGCGACACCATCGAAGGCCATATTCGCAGCCCGAAAGAAGGCGAACGCTATTTCGCGCTGCTCAAGGTCAACACCCTCAATTTCGAAGATCCGGAAAAATCCAAGCACAAGGTCAATTTCGACAATCTGACCCCGCTGTTTCCGGACCAGCGCTTCCGCCTCGAACTCGAAGACCCGACGCGAAAAGACCTTTCTGCAAGGGTGATCGACATCGTCGCGCCGATCGGCAAAGGCCAGCGCGCTTTGATCGTGGCGCCGCCGCGCACCGGCAAGACGGTGCTGATGCAGAACATCGCGCACTCGATCACCGCCAATCATCCGGAATGCTATTTGATCGTGCTGCTGATCGACGAACGCCCGGAAGAAGTCACGGACATGCAGCGTTCGGTGAAGGGCGAGGTGGTGTCGTCCACGTTCGACGAACCGGCGGTGCGTCACGTCCAGGTCGCCGAGATGGTGATCGAGAAAGCCAAGCGGCTCGTCGAGCACGGGCGCGACGTGGTGATCCTGCTGGACTCGATCACGCGTCTGGGCCGCGCCTACAACACCGTGGTGCCGTCATCCGGCAAGGTGCTGACCGGCGGTGTCGATGCCAACGCGCTGCAGCGTCCGAAACGATTCTTCGGCGCCGCGCGAAACATCGAGGAGGGCGGTTCGCTCACGATCATCGCGACCGCGCTGGTCGATACCGGCAGCCGCATGGACGAAGTGATCTTCGAAGAATTCAAGGGCACCGGTAACTCCGAACTGATCCTCGACCGCAAGGTCTCGGACAAGCGGACCTTCCCGGCGATCGACATCTCGCGCTCCGGCACCCGCAAGGAAGAGCTGATCACCGATCCGCAGCTCCTGAAAAAGATGTACGTGCTGCGCCGGATCCTCAATCCGATGGGCACCATGGACGCCATCGACTTCCTGCTCGACAAGCTCCGGAATACCAAGAACAACTCGGAATTCTTCGATTCCATGAACACCTGAGCCGAGAGGCCCGGGTTGAGAAGAGGGCGCCTTGCACCAGCGAGGCGCCCTTTTTCATGTTGCGACCGTCGCTGCTATGGGAATGCAGCATCGAAAAATCTGCGTTAGCAATTGGTTAACCATTTAACACATTGAATTTTATATTATTTATTTGGATCTGGTGTCCGGGGGAGGGCGTCTCTCCGGATTTTGCAGCATTTTTTACCGCTCCTATCCGCGGTAGACCCGCGGCATCGCCTGCACGATCGGGCCCCGAATCGAATCGCGTTGCCTTTTCAAAGTCTCCCGCACAAATAGGCCATGCATCCGCGGGATCAGACTATTTTTGCGTTGTCGTCGGGCCGGCCACCGAGCGCGATTGCCTTGGTGCGCGTCTCGGGCTCGCAGGCCGGGAAGATCGTGACGGCGCTTGCCGGCAAATTGCCGTCGCCGCGAATGGCCACCCGCGCGCTGCTTAGGGATGTCGGCCAGCGGCCGATCGACGATGCGGTGGTGCTGTGGTTTCCAGGCCCGGCCAGTGCGACCGGGGAAGACGTCGCCGAGTTTCACGTCCATGGCGGGCGCGCGGTGTTGGCCACTTTGTTCGCCGCGCTGTCCGCCTTCGCAGATGTTCGTCCGGCCGAGCCCGGAGAATTTACCCGGCGCGCTTTCGAGAACGGCAAGCTCGATCTGACGGAGGCCGAAGGTCTCGACGATCTCATCCATGCCGATACCGATCGGCAGCGGCGCCAGGCGCTGCGCCAGTTGAAGGGCCTGCTCGGCGACAGGACGCGCGATTGGCGCGCGCGGATCATCGAGGCGTCTGCCTTGATCGAAGCCGGGATTGATTTTTCGGACGAGGGCGACGTGCCGGCGGAATTGATCGCGCCGGCCTTGGCGAAGGTCAAAGTGCTGCTGACCGAGATCGAGGAAGTCCTGGCCGGGCAGGGGCGGAGTGAGCGGCTTCGCGATGGTCTCGTCGTCGCGATCGCCGGGCCGCCGAATGTCGGCAAGTCGACGCTGATGAATCAGCTCGCGCGTCGTGAGGTCGCGATCGTGTCGCCGCACGCCGGCACCACGCGCGATGTCATCGAGGTGCAGCTCGATCTCGACGGCTATCCGGTGACGGTGATCGACACCGCGGGCATCCGGGAGACCGATGACCCGGTGGAGCAAGAGGGTGTTCGACGCGCCCGGGCCCGCGCGGCGGATGCGGATCTCGTATTGTGGCTTTCCGACTCGCCGCAGGTGGCGATCGATCACGATGGGGCCGTGCCGATCTGGAAGGTGCGAAACAAGATCGATCTCGAACGAACGGGTCGGCCATTGGCCGAGGCTGGGACGCCGGGCCCAGGGAGCTTCGAGATTTCGGCGAGCCGCGGCGATGGTGTGCCGGAGCTGATCGCGGCATTGGTCGATTTCGTCCAGCACTACTTTGGCGGTACCGAGGGCGGACTGATCACCCGAGCCCGGCAACGGACACTCTTGCAAGAAACGGCGACTTCGCTTCGACGCAGTGTCGCGGTGGTCGGGCAGGGGGAGGAGCTGGCGGCGGAAGAACTTCGATTGGCGGCACACTCCCTGGGAAGGCTGCTTGGGCGTGTGGACGTCGAGGATATTCTTGACGTCATCTTCCGCGAGTTCTGTGTAGGTAAGTAATACTTCCTTAACCATGTGACTTGTTTCACGTGAAACATTCGGCCGGTTCCGGGATCCGTTGTTTCACGTGAAACAACCTCAGCAAGTTCTCCCTTCCGCGTTTTTCAACTCCGGGATAGAAGAGGCCGCATGATCTCCCGAGCGGACTCCTTCGACGTCATCGTTATCGGTGGCGGCCACGCCGGCTGTGAGGCCGCTAGCGTGGCTGCGCGAATGGGTGCGAAGACTGCCTTGGTGACCCATCGTTTCGCGACCATCGGAGCGATGTCCTGCAATCCCGCCATCGGCGGTCTCGGCAAGGGTCATCTGGTCCGCGAGGTCGACGCCTTGGACGGGCTGATGGGCCGAGTGGCCGATGCCGGCGGGATCCAGTTTCGGATGTTGAACCGGCGCAAGGGTCCGGCAGTCCGGGGACCGCGGGCCCAGGCGGACCGCAAGCTTTACGCTGCCGCCATGCAGACGGCGATCCGGGAGACTGCCAATCTCAGCGTGATCGAAGGCGAGGCGGATGAGCTGATCGTCTCGAATGGCCGGGTCACTGGAATTCGTTTGGGGGACGGCCGTCAATTGAATGCGGGTGCGGTGGTCATCACCACCGGGACCTTTCTGCGTGGTCTGATCCACCTCGGCGAAAAGAACTGGCCCGCTGGACGGGTCGGGGAGGCGCCGGCGATGGGGCTTTCGGCCTCGTTCGAAAGGGTTGGCTTTACGCTCGGACGATTGAAGACCGGCACACCGCCGCGGCTCGATGGCACGACCATCGACTGGTCCGCCGTTGAAATGCAGCCCGGTGACGACCCGCCAGAGCCGTTCTCGGTCATGACCGACCGGATCACGACCCCACAGATCCAGTGCGGGATCACGCGGACGACGCCGGCGACCCATGAAGTCATCTGGGCCAACGTCCATCGTTCGCCGATGTATTCCGGTCAGATCAAGAGCAGCGGTCCGCGCTATTGTCCCTCGATCGAGGACAAGATCGTCCGGTTCGGCGACCGGGATGGCCACCAGATCTTCCTGGAGCCTGAAGGGCTCGACGATTCCACGGTCTACCCCAACGGCATCTCGACCTCGCTGCCGGAAGAAGTTCAGCTCGCGATCCTTGCGACCATTCCCGGACTTGAGCAGGTGAAGATGGTTCGGCCGGGCTATGCCATCGAATACGACCATGTCGATCCTCGCGAACTCGAGCCGACGCTGCAGACCAGGCGCCTGCCGGGTCTATTCCTCGCCGGACAGATCAACGGCACGACCGGATATGAGGAGGCGGCGGCGCAGGGAATCGTCGCAGGGCTCAACGCGGCATTGGCAGCCGGCGGCGCCGACCCGATCGTGTTCGACCGTGCGGATGGCTATCTCGGCGTGATGATCGATGACCTCGTGACCCGCGGAATCACCGAGCCATACCGGATGTTCACGTCGCGGGCCGAGTACCGTTTGACGCTACGCGCCGACAATGCTGACCAGCGCCTGACCGACAAGGGGATGGCCTTGGGCTGCGTAGGGCAGGCGCGCTCAACGCGCCATCGCGACAAGATGGCGGCGCTGGCTGCGGCCAAGGCCTTGGCGAAGTCCCTGACGATGACTCCCAACGAAGCAGCCAGGCACGGCCTGGCGCTCAACCGGGATGGCCATCGGCGTTCGGCGTTTGAGTTGCTGGCCTATCCCGAGATCGAATGGGGCGTGTTGCGCGGCATCTGGCCGGAGCTCTCGGCTGTCGATCCATCGATTGCCGTCCATCTCGAGATCGACGCCAAGTACGATGTCTATCTCAAGCGCCAGACCGCCGACGTCGATGCCTTCCGGCGGGACGAGGGATTGGTCCTGACCGATATCGACTATGGCGACGTGCCGGGGCTTTCCAATGAGGCTCGCTCCAAGCTTGAGGCGGCGCGGCCACGGACGGTGGGGCAGGCAGGCCGGCTCGATGGTTTGACGCCAGCGGCGCTGGGAATCCTGGCGGCCTATCTGCGACGCGAGGCGCGGCGGAAGACTTCCAAGGTGACAGCGTAAAATCTGATTCACGTGAAACATTGATGTAGGATGGGTGGAGCGCAGCGATACCCATCGCCCCACGTATGGGCATTGATATCGCTTCGCTCCACCCATCCTACGATTGCTGTCGTCATTGCGAGGAGCGCAAGCGACGAAGCAATCCATGCTGGTCTCGTGGCGAGATGGATTGCTTCGCTTCGCTCGCAGTGACGGCCCAAGGGCGACGGCGTTTCAATGGTCAAAATTACCGCACAGGCAAATCACCCCTTCTCGACGGCGGACAAGACCGCGGCGCTCGCTCTCACCCCCGTTTCACGTGAAACGGAAGCGCGGCTCGATCGCTACGTCAGTCTCCTCGTGGAGTGGCAGGCCAAAACCAATCTCGTCGCACCGTCGACGCTTCCGCATCTCTGGACCCGACACGTCGCCGATTCGCTCCAGCTTCTGAGCCTGGCTCCGACAGCGAAGACCTGGGTTGATCTCGGCAGCGGCGGAGGTTTCCCCGGCGTGGTGTTAGCCTGCGCGCTGGCCGAAACGCCAGGCGCCAATGTCCATTTGGTCGAGCGCAACGCCAAGAAGGCAGCCTTCCTGCGTGAGGCGGTCCGCGTAACTTCTGCGGTTGCGACCGTGCATTTGGCGGGAATCGGGGATAGTGTGGATAGAATTGGCAGTCGCGTCGATTGCGTCACTGCGCGGGCGCTGGCTCCGTTACATCATCTTGTCGGTTTTGCGGAACCGTTTGTGAAAGAAGGCGCAAAAGCTTTGTTTCTCAAAGGCCAAGATGTAGAGGCTGAATTGACCGAGGCTACTAAATATTGGAATATTAAACCGCGACTCCATTCCAGCCGCACGGGCGGGCACGGCTGGATCGTCGAACTCGATCGGATCGAGCGGCGCAACTCCTCCGCGATCACATATGGCGATCGGGC